>JAHZAV010000059.1 GCA_019423745.1 Lachnospiraceae bacterium | reverse complement strand
TTTTAAACCCCTATGGAATTTAACTCTGCACTGGAATTTAAAATTTCAAGTTAGCCCCAGGTTTCAATTCCTTTGGCAATCGTCTCGGCCATCTTTGACTGATACTCTTCCTGACTTAAAAGCTTCGCCTCCTCATAATTGCTCAAAAACCCACATTCCACAATAAGGGTGGGGACTTCTGTTTTTTTCAGAAGATAATATGTATCATTTGCTTTTAGCTCACGTATATTATTGGGAAAATCAGAAAGAAATTCTTCCTGCATTATTTCAGCTGCTTCTTTCCCCTCTACAGAATGGGTAAAATAGAAAATTTGTGTACCTTTTACTGTTTCATCCGAATAACTGTTTTGGTGAATACTTATGGTAATTGCAGGTTTGTTACAATTAATAACTTCTATTCTGTTTTTCAAATCCTCGACCTTTTTATTCTGGGTATCTTCCGAACAAAGCATTTCATCTTTTTCTCTGGTCATAATCACTTCCATTCCATCTTTTTTGAGTATCTTTTTTACCTTCTTAGCTATAGCAAGGTTCAAATCTTTCTCCAAAATATCTTCTGATCCTACTTTCCCTGGATCTCTTCCACCATGACCGGGATCCAATACGACCAGCTTATTTGCCTCTACCTTCTGTGCCGATGCATACTGACTGACTTCTCCACCTGCAAAAATCAGCCCTGCAAGAACAGCTAACACCAAAATAAATTCTAATCCTTTGCGCAAAAAAACATCCCCCAACAGCATATATTTTATTAAATATATGTCTGTTAGGAGATGTTTATTAATTTACATACTTTAAAATCAGTTCCCAGACATCTGACTCCTCCTGGCCTAACCGCCATGCAGCAGTTCCTGCCAGTTTATATTCCTTCATTAACTGAAGTCGCGGTTCAAGAGACTGAGTATCTTCCAGCCAGACTTTATAAGTCACTCCGTTTGATTCCCATTCTGCATAATTCTGTTTGGTTGTTTCATCCCACTGTGCAGTGGCTCCCGCCTGTTGCACTACCGCTTTTGCTTCTGCCATTCCATAAGCTGTACTTTGTACTTTTGTAGAATATTGTTCCGCATCTGTTCCTTTATCAGCGGCCAGCTCTTCTTCTGTCTTAGGTGTTTCTGACCATACTCTTGTGAAAAATGGAACTGCATTAATTACCTTATCAGCTGGCACTTCTTTAAGTGTGTTTTCAATACCTGTTTTCACGAAATCATAAGAAGCAACTGATCCAGCCTCCGGTGAGCCGCTGTAATGCTCATCATATCCCATTATCACCACATAATCTGCTACAACACCCTGTTCTTTCCTGTGATATTGCTGGTTATATGACTGTGGCACATAATTATCTACGGAAAGTACAATACCATTTTTGCGGCATTGCACAGAAAGCTCACGGATAAATTGAATATAATGTTCTCCACACTCATCAGAAATTTTCTCAAAATCTACATTAATTCCATCCAATCCAACTCTTAAAGCCTCTGCTATAAGCTGATTAATTAAGTTGGTCCTGTTTTCCGTATGACTTAACAGCTCATAAGATTCTTCCGTAGAATTAATTCCTCCATCAAAATCGCGTATTGCCGCCCAGACTTCTATATCTGACTGGTGTGCATAATTCACGTAATCTGCTGTAGCAATAGATTCCAGATTTCCAGATGTATCCGCCACATGAAACCATGTAGGCGAAATTGTCGTCAATCCTTTTGTACTGGCAATCATTTCCAACACACTGCTATTGGCATCACTGTTTGTCACATTATGCCACGCCATATTAATGGTATAATCCTTAGAAATGTTTGTATACTCAGGTTCTTCAAATCCCCGGTCGATGACTTTTGTCTCCTCGCTCCGCAGAGCGCTTTTCTTTACGTAACCAATAAATCCATCTTCCGTACGAACCTTTTTCCAGTCCCCTTCATCTTCAATATAAGTCACCGTGTCATTTTTACTGATTTCTGTAAGTATCGGACTTTTTACTCCGCCCTGATAACGTACCTGCGTGTCTTTCTTTGCCTCTGCTACTTTTACTTTTCCAGTCTCTGTCACTACAACTACTCGACTTGGATCATCATAGACTTCATATTCCATATCCGTATACTGTTTAACAAAATCCAGAGCAATATACGCTGTACTTCCTTCTGTCTTTAAAATAACATAATCGCCACTATTCTTCTGCTTTGAAACCGTATAATCCGTACTTCCTACAGTTACCGACACTGTATCATTAGGCAGTGTGTAAAGCAGGACATTTTCACTCGGATCCCAATAGAATCTTTCATTGATATAATCTCGGACGATGCCATACTCCACGTAAGCCTTCCCATCTGATATCATTCCGCTTGGCTCAAGAATATCATTATTAACAACGATAGCAAGTTGGTTTTCATTTTCTATTCCATAATATCCGTTTAAATCTGCCTGTTCTTTCGATGGTCCATATCTTCTCCATAAAAAGACAGCTGCAATAACTCCTACTATCAGTATAATAAAAAGCCCTACCTTCAGAATCAGATTACGCTTTCTTCTCCGCCTTGACTGAGGCCGCCTTCTGCGGCGTCTTCTGCGTCTTTGTTCCATGCTGCACCTCCCACATATACATCATTATATCAACTTTTGTGGGCTGCGTCATTATTTATTTCGACATTTAAGAATATTTTTCTGGCAATTATTCCAGGTATTTGGCACTCTTTTTTACGAGGGGTGTCCACGCTTTTGTTTTAAACACTCTGGTCAATATGATAAAAATACAGCGCTTTTAAATCTCCGTTTTCGTTCAGGACATAATCTCTCATATATCCAAAATCTTCATTCAGCATATGCGCCTGTACAATTTGTGTCGGGCTTGCCGGTTTTCCCTCCATTGCAATATATACTCCCCTTTTTTCATACATGTTCAATTCACTGAACATCTCTTGAAATTCCTTTTTTTCTTCCGGCATCACAGCCTCCTTTTTCCTGCCATTAAGAAACATTTTTCTTGTATCGGCATAAAATGGAATATAGCTACAATTACTTCAGACATATCTCCTTTTATGGAAGTGCGTGATATATTAAAACATGCCTGAATACAGAAACTGTATCCATTCTGTTAAACATTTCTGAACAGATCATTTTCTTGTTATAACGTACTTTTCCGTTAGTTTAATAACTAAAATAAATTATCCTGTTGAATTTCGTCTGAATTGACTTGTTGAAATATTGTTGACTAGTTCCTAGATTTACATTGAGATCGCCTGATCCTGATAATAAGTGAAATCTGATTGACAGATCCGTTCTAAGAATGTATGATTTGGGAATACTAATTTCTGTATTGGTATTATAGCACTTGTATTTATGTAAACGCAAGCTTTTTTTATTTTAATTTTATTGAACTCTAATCATTTCATATGATATACTGTGAAAAAGGAAGTGATAACTATGAAGATTGAAAAAATCAACGACAATCAGATTCGCTGTACTCTTACACGTGCTGATTTAGCTGACAGGCAGCTTCAGTTAAGCGAGCTTGCCTACGGAACTGAAAAAGCGAAATCACTTTTCCATGATATGATGCAACAAGCAGCATTTGAATTTGGTTTTGAGGCCGAAGATATTCCTCTTATGATAGAGGCGATTCCGGCTTCTTCCGATTCTATTGTGCTGATAATCACAAAAGTCGAAGATCCAGAGGAACTCGATACTAGATTTTCTAAATTTGCCCCCTCTCCAGGTGGAGATTGGGACTCTTCAAAAGAATCCGCACTTGAAAAACTGGAAGGCGCCGAGGAACTTTTAAATCTCCTTGGAAAAGTTAAAGAAAGCGTTTCCTCCGTATCAGAGACTTCTGACAAGAAATCAGAAAAGGCAAAAAACCTTTCTCTTCGCCTTTTTTCTTTTACAAATATGGATCAAGTGATTCACGCAGCTCACCTGCTGCAAACAATCTATTTCGGTTCCAATACACTGTACAAGGACCATAAAGCAGATCTCTATATTCTGGCACTGACTCAGTCAGACCATACAACTCGAGAATTCAATCGAATCTGCAACATGCTCTCTGAATATGGATCTTTGGAAAAAGCTTCCAGTGCCTCTTTGGCATATCTGGAAGAGCACTGTGAAATTGTAGTATCTTCGGATGCAATACAGAAACTTTCACAGATTTAAACATACCTTTCGTATTGACAGGGTGAGACACACACCCTCAGCTCTATGTAGGAAAACTATTTCTTTCATGGAGCTTTTTTATTGGATTATTTATTGTCTTTCTATATAATCTTATATGCAAAAACATCCGGACAGCTCAAAAGCTTATCCGGATGTTTGAATCTTTCATATAAAAACTATTTATGCATTAGCTTTTAAAAATGCGTTGATTTTTTCTACAAGCAGATCTGCATCTATTCCATGTACCATAGCCGCCTCTTCTAATGTCTCACCCTGTGAAGCCGGGCAACCAAGACAATGCATTCCAATTTCCATAAGAATCGGTGCAATATCCATGTTGATGTTCAACACTTCGCCAATTGTCATTTCTTTATTTACCATAGTTCATTATTCCTCCTTTATCTTCCACGTATTCCTTATTATATCCGCTTTCTTTCATTGTGTAAACATTTAAAATAAATTTCACGTTAATTTCTGGTTATTTATTTGTCAAGTTTCTTTTCCTGTTTTTTCGACAAAAACTCATTTTTATTATTTCTTCACAAAACATTCGTTCTTTTATTTGACGTAAGTAATCCACCAAAAACTGGGTTATCCATGTGGATAATGTGGATAAGTTTTCAAAAACTTTGATTTTTCCACCTTTTTCATGGTTTTTTATGTGTATAACTTGGATAAGTCTTTTTTACAAATTTTTCCAGGTTTTTACAAATTTGTGTAAATTGCACATTATTTCGATTTTCACTACATTACATAAGTTTTGCAAAAAAATAAATTTAAAATGAATTGCATTATAAATGGGAACGGGATTATTGAATCCCGTTCCCATTTATAATACTCGGCGCACTGTTTTTATACTCATACAGGTTGCAGGAATTACTCCAATTCCTTTTGACGGATTAATTGCATTAACAATTTGTCCATCTCCCATATAAATTCCCACATGCCCTTCATACAGAATCAAATCTCCTGGCTGTGCCTGATCATAACTAATTGCTGTGCCAGCATTTTCCTGATCCCATGTGGTTCGCGGAAGGCTAATCCCAAAATGGGCATAAACCGATTGAACAAAACCAGAACAATCCGCACCGTTTGTAAGGCTCGTCCCTCCCCATACGTACGGATTTCCGATAAACTGACAAGCATAATCTACAATTGCCTGTCCGGTACTTGAAACATTTGCTGCCGCTTCCTCTGCCTGCCTTTCTGCTTCCGCCTGTGCCCGTGCTGCCGCCTCTGCCGCTTCTCGTGCCAGTCGTTCCTCTTCTTCCTGCCGAGATTCGGCATAGCGGAAGGCCTCTTCTTCTGTCTTACCTTCAGAATTTTGTATCAGCTCCTGAGCTTTCTGCTGCGATTCATTTCCTATTATAATATAATCTGTATACACATATCCCGTCACAGAACCAGACTGAATTTTTGTCCATTCTCCTACTGGTCCGATAATCTGGGCTGCATAATCCGTGTACAGCTTTCCTACCCATTCGCTTTGTGTCGTTGGTTCACTCCGTACAAACAGAAACGTATCTGTTTCCACGTTTGTGAACGCCATATCTGAATACTCTCCTTTTTCCGTCAGCACCAAGTAACTCTCTACATCAATTTGGTCATCTGATGTATAGCAGTCATTTAATACCGCTTCAATTCCCACATTTGGAAGAGCTGCTTCTGTCTGTCGGACCGAATCTGCTGCCCTTACCGTCTCCCCGGAAATTGAAATTACTCCTGTCAAAGTAACTATGAACAATCCTCTTTTAAGAATAGAATTCATAAACAACCTCCTCGATCATTCGTTTATGTTTTCTTATCTTTTGTAAATATTACAGAATTGTTACAAATGTTACGATAAAATTATATCAGCGATAATATGCATTGTCAACGGAATTTCCCAGGTTTTTTCCATCAACTTATTACGTTTTTCTTACTATTTCTCCTTTTTTTAGTCGTAATTTGTTACAATTTGTTAACTCTTCAATCATATGGATTATTTTTCCTGTATTCCATATCAATAATGGTTACTTCAAGCTCACTACAAAATTCAGAAAAAGGTATTGACTTTTTTTGTATCAGTGTATAATATAATTATAGTAACAATTATTGTTATCAAGCAATCATTATTGCATTTACGAAACAGGAAGGGAGGATGCATAATGTCAACTTTAAAATATAGTCGCCAGCGAGAAGCTATTAAAGAATTTCTTGCCAGCACAAAAGAACATCCTACTGCCGATACAGTATATATGCATGTTCGTGAAGAATTTCCCCGCATCAGTCTTGGTACCGTATATCGGAATTTAAATCTTCTGGCTGATATGGGTGAAATCAACAAAATCACTACCGCCGACGGAGGCGATCGATTTGATGCCACTACAGAACCTCACTATCATGTAATTTGCACATCTTGTGGTAAAGTAAGTGATTTATATATGGAACCTCTGGATTCCATTGACAAACTTGCTGAAAAGTGTTTTGATGGTTCTATAGAATCTCATACAGCAATGTTTTTCGGAACATGCAGCAATTGTTTAAAAAAGAAAACAAAATAAGTATTGACAATATAGCAAAAAGGTTGTAAATTAATATCAGTAATAGTTACTGATATTAAAAATAAAATAAAGAATAAGAAAGGAAGAAATAATTATGAAAAAATTTGTATGTACAGTATGTGGTTATGTTTATGAAGGAGAAGCTGCTCCGGCTGAATGTCCAGTTTGCCATGCTCCAGCTGAAAAATTTAAAGAACAGACTGGTGACAGAGAATGGGCTGCAGAGCATGTTGTAGGTGTTGCTCAGGGTGTTAGTGAAGATATCCTCGCAGACTTGAGAGCAAACTTTGAAGGAGAATGTACAGAAGTTGGTATGTATCTTGCAATGTCAAGAGTTGCTCACAGAGAAGGTTATCCGGAAATCGGACTTTACTGGGAAAAAGCTGCCTGGGAAGAAGCAGAACATGCTGCTAAATTTGCTGAACTGCTTGGAGAAGTTGTTACAGACAGTACAAAGAAGAACCTGGAAATGCGTGTAGATGCTGAAAATGGTGCTACTGCTGGAAAATTTGATCTTGCAAAACGTGCAAAAGCTGCTAATCTGGATGCAATTCACGACACAGTTCATGAAATGGCTCGCGATGAAGCCCGTCACGGAAAAGCATTTGAGGGACTGTTAAAGAGATATTTCGGATAAAAACCAGGGACTGCAGGATCATATTTTCTGTAGTCCTTTACTATCACTTTTCTTTGTCTCATTACAACGTACCACGTTAATTGGCAACAGATAAAAAGGAGAAAAAATTATGTCTAAATATGCTGGAACAAAAACAGAAAAGAACTTAATGGAAGCTTTTTCAGGAGAATCTCAGGCACGTAATAAATACACTTACTATGCAAGCGCTGCAAGAAAAGCCGGCTTTGTACAAATGGCAAATATTTTTGAAGAAACTGCAAATCAGGAAAAAGAGCATGCCAAAATGTGGTTCAAGGAATTTCATGGTATTGGGGATGTTGCTGAAAATCTGAAAGATGCAGCTGAAGGCGAAAAGTATGAATGGTCAGATATGTACAAACGTATGGCTGAAGAAGCAAGGGAAGAAGGATTTGAAGATCTTGCTGTAAAATTCGAGGGAGTTGCAAAAGTTGAAGCTTCTCACGAGGCGCGTTATCAGAGACTTCTGGATCATTATATGGATGGAGCAACTTTCAAAGGAGATGCTCCTCTTGGCTGGAAATGTGGCAATTGCGGATTCATTTATTACGGTGAAGAAGCTCCTGAAGTTTGCCCTGTATGTGCTCATCCAAAAGCATACTTTGAAAGAAAAGCTGAAAACTACTAAAAAATTCTTTATAAGATTTCTCAATTTAAAACCCGGCGGAATAAACCGCCGGGTTTTCTAAAAATATATCTTTTTTAACTATCGCTTTAACACTCCTGTCCGCTTCTCCTGTTTCAACATAAGTCCGCTTCTAAGAAGAATAGGACGCACTGCATTGTACAATACAGATACTAGGATTGTAGAAACCACCGCATTTACAAACGTTGTAGCGGTACTCCATTTTGCAAGTACTTCTGCCATCTGCTGGGGTTGACCCAATATATACATTTTGTAAAAATATCCCACTACCGGATCTGCAATAACATTAAATCCAAGACCTGCTATAGATGCTATCGTACTCCATTTTACAACATATGCTTTATCATCACTTTCATTAATCTTTGCAATTCTATGTGCAACGAATCCCACAATCAAACCGATGCATAATTTTAAGAAAAATGTTTTTGGCGCTCCAGTAATATAAATTGGATCCATAATATCTGCAATTCCCATTCCAATAGCCCCTGCAAGTCCGCCATACCAACCACCTAAAAGAAGTGCTCCCAGCACACAAAATGCATTACCTATATGAAGAGAAGTAGCGTCTCCTCCCGGCATTGGAATCTTTATCTGAAGGTATGTAAATGATACATAACACAAAGCCGCAAGAATAGCCGTCTGTGCTAACTTTATAACTGTCTGATTTTTCTGTTCCATTTTAATACGCCCTTTCTTTGTCTTATTGTTTTTTGTTGTGTCTATCATATCACCAAAGTGGTTCTGTAAAAACATCCAGTTATTCACTTTTTGACCAGTCCAGTTATAAATCTTTCGATTTTCAAAATATTTATTAAAACTGTTGCATTTTTTATATTTATGGATATAATATATCTATATAGATTATATAGTTTTTAAAACCACTTGTAACGTTTTATATTTCTAGGAGGTATGATTTATGGCACAAACACTCAAATCTCATGTAAAAGATCCTGGAAGCGCAATCACACACTTCATTGGAATGTTAATGGCAATTTTCGCTGCTGTTCCTCTATTAATTAAAGCCGCTCATGAACCCGGCAAAATTTATATTATATCCATAGCAGTATATGCTGTAAGTCTTATATTGTTGTATGCAGCAAGTACTACCTACCATACTTTTAACCGTTCGGAAAAAATAAATACTATTTTAAAAAAAATTGACCATATGATGATATTTATTCTTATTGCCGGAAGCTATACACCTATCTGTCTTCTTGTGCTAAAAGGAAAAATAGGTATTGTTCTTTTATCCATTGTATGGGGAATTGCTATTCTTGGCATTGTATTAAAAGCATTTTGGGTATTCTGCCCTAAATGGGTATCTTCTGTTTTATATATTGGAATGGGCTGGACCTGCGTACTTGCATTTACACAAATTCTCAATTCCATGTCACCTGCGGCATTTGGATGGTTACTGGCCGGAGGTGTTATATATACAATTGGCGGCGTTATATATGCACTAAAACTCCCTTTATTCAACAACCGTCACAAAAATTTTGGAAGCCATGAGATTTTTCATATTTTTGTTATGTTAGGAAGCGCATGCCATTTTGTCGTGATGTATGCATTTGTCCTGTAACCTAAGCAGACAAGGGAGTGTCGCAAAATCATCAAACTAGATGATTGAGTGGCACTTCCGCTCGTTACAGCAAACAATCCGGCGTTCTACCCTGATTTCAGAGCAGATCACCGGATTTTTGCCGTACTTTAATAAGACCTCTCCGTTTTTTGTTTCTTCTATGCGCTTTTTACTGGAAACAGATGGCTTCCTGTCCGGCCATTTTGTATCTTACGATGCAGTTTATTCAGATTATATCCC
>JAHZAV010000058.1:4881-10181 GCA_019423745.1 Lachnospiraceae bacterium | reverse complement strand
CTAATAGTACCTTGCGTGCGTAATAAATATAGGAAGGACAATATTACTCATGAAAGAATTCAATTATTTTAAACTGTTACAGTTCCCAAAAGTGCAAATGATGGGATTTAAAGAAGTGAAAGGATTTATTTATGTATCTATTTCGAGAATTAGCCCATTAATTGTCGTTTATAACAAAAAAATTGAGAAAAGAGACTACAGATTTAGAGTTGATTTTGAAAATGCAGAAAAGAAAATTATTCAGAATCCAAGACTCTATCACTTGCTCAATCATTTCGAGCTGGATGACAAAGCATTTGTTTATAACGAAAAAAATAAGATGTATATTCCAACAAACATTTCGACCGTAGAATAACCATTAAAATTAAACATATGTGCAAGGTACAAAAACTGGAGGAGCAATAAGTTAAAAGATTTTTGCTCCTCCAGTTTAATTGTGCGCCTTAGCCTTCTACCCGATTAAATCTAATGTGTGTGATGCCACGCGATAAAGATATTATCATGAGTATTATCGAATGGGATTGAGGGACGGACTGATGTTGAAAGAATGTATTCAAACTATGCTGGACGCATTGAAAGAATAAAGATATGAGAAAAAAAGAATTCTTGTAAGCATGTAAGGCTGCAGGGATTCTTTTTCAAGCTCATAGGAGCTGTTATTTTTCTAATTCTCCGGGGTGTTTTGGCTCTTTCCGGGGTCTTTTGGAAAACCCCGCTTATTTAGGAATAATATAGGTATTGTATCGAAATTACCCCGTATTTGGACAAATTACCTATGGATTTGAACCAAATTACCTATTGAGCTAGGTTTTTCTTGTCTTAAACACCTATTTAAGCTATAAAATGGTACTAAAATGATGGGGTCAGTTTTGGGGGTATTTTGGGATGGCGTTTGTATTGCAAAATCATCCAAAACTTTCCCAAACCATCTCAAAATGGAACAGGATACAAAATATTTGTCTATTTCTAATATTTGCTCCCTCCTATTCAGCAGGTCATAATAATGTCTTATTTCTGAGTATAAAATCAGGACTTAATATATGTCTATCCCATCCCCTAGCTTTCCTCCTCCCGCCTCTGTACACAAATCCCATTTTGTATTTCTTGTGAAGCCAAGGAATAAAAACTACCCCAATGGTATTTTAAAGGGATTGTCAGGGAAAACAGAGGAATTAAGGATCAATCCCCTAACTGTTCTAAAATTTTCCACTATAGTGACCAGAATGGGTCGAAATAGTGAAAAGTATGGGTCAATATAGTGACGGGATAAAAAAATAGGTCGATATAGTGACCCGGTCTTAGCTCTAAAAGGAACATTCCAAGCCAGTCCTAATAAAACCTGTTATAACAGAAAAAGGTGTGAAGGAGAGACGAAAACAGCAGATAGCGGAAAGAAATGAAGGAAGAGCAGATGAGCGAGTAACAAGTACCGAAGCGAATGCAGTGGTTAAGGATGCAGGAAAGACAGATAGAAAAACGGCACAGCAGAAGCAGATGGTAGATGGAAAAGATAAGAAATTATCCATTCATGAACGGCTTGAAATCAATAAGAAGATTATTCAAGAAAAACAGGGAAAAGATAAGCCGGAGAGAGGAGCTGATTGAGGTGTGAGATAAACAGGGGTGCTAGAATAGCGGATACCAGGCTACTAATGAAGGTGTGGGAAGTTGATTCCTGCATCTTTTTTTAGTGTATAAATAAAGTTTTGCTGTATTTATTTGCGAAAATACAGATTACTTAAGGTGGAAAATAATATTACTTTTTGCTATAATACCGCTATATCATTGGCAGATGTTTAGGTTTTAGATAAACATATACTATAAAATACGGAGGTACAACACGAATTGGATACACAATAAAAAATTTTATTGACTCAAACAAATTCCCAGGGATGAAATTAATTAGTGACAATTCAGGAATCAATAGAGAAATAAGAGGAGTTCGAATTATTGTAGCTCCCAACATGGAAAATTTTCTGGGGGGGTGAGTTGCTCCTAACTTCTTTGCCCGCTTATGAAAAACTAGATGATCATATGATGGTAAGTCACTTAAATGAATTAAATAAAAAGCAGATAAGTGGATTTATTGTGAAAAGAAAGCAGAATACAGCTCATTTAAATAAGTTGTTTGAAACTTTGGTATGTTTTTGTGAAGAACACAATATACCTGTTTTGGAACTTCCACAGGATATCAGTTACTGGTTGGTTATTAAGTATGTACTATCTCAAATATGTAGTAATATCGTAGTTGCAAAATTTATTTATTCTAAATTAACTCGAGATGAAATCAGTCAGTATTTTGCTGGAAGAGCTATTAGAGAGAAAGCAATAGAGAAATTGATTTGTGGTCTGGAAACTATGCTTGGAAATCCTGTTGCTTTGTATGACGCACAATTTCATAATATGTATTCAAGTACATCAGAACCAATTGAATTAAAAATTTTAAAGGATAGCCCAAAATATGTGCCTAATATCATTACGCAGCTTGAATATATACGTCAAAAAAGAAATAATGTTGAATATATAAAAGAAATCGACATTTTCGGTCAGAGTAAGTATTATTTGCTAATATCAGAGATAAACGAACCATTAATGGAATTAGATTTTATAACATTAGAGGGGGCAGTTTCAGCTTTATTATATTTTTTAATTCAAAATGAAACGGTAAAGAGTATTGAAAAGAAATATCATAGAGATTTAGAATATCGAATGCTAAATGGATCGCTGTCAGAATCAGAGAAAGAGGATGTTGCAAATCTGCTTGATCTTAATGCAACAGATGAATATCGGGTTATCACATTTTATTTGAAATCTGGAAACAATAAAGAAAATTTCAGTGCTGAACAAAGAAAAGAGACAAAGATTGTAGAAAAAGCAGTTTTAAAATTTCTACCTAAAGAGTATATTTTTTGTAATACAAATCGAATCATATATATTCACAAGGAAAATAAAAAGAAGGAAAACGGGAATTTCGAAGAAAGCTGGAAAAATTTCAAAAAGAAACGCAAGATCAATTGACAGATAGAAAAGAACAATTTGAATTCCTGATTGGGATAGGAAAAAGTGTTAAAGGTTATCATGATTTGAAAGATTCTTTTGAAGATTCTAAAACTGCAATAGAATACATTGATGTCATTAGAAAGATAACAGGTGATATACAGAAGTCAGTAGTGGATTGTTCAAAATTAGGATTCTTTCATGTTTTTACAAATATTAAGGATGAAAAGCAATTAAGAACATATATACCAGATACAGTCCATGAGATTCATCAGTATGATGTTCAGAAAAATGGAGAACTGATTGATACGCTGGAATGCTATTTGAATCATAAACAAAGTATTCGAAAAACTTCAGAGTTAATGTGCGTGCATGCTCGAACAGTTTCATACCGTTTGCAGAAAATAGTAGAATTGACAGGAATGGATTTTGACAATGTGGCTGAGATATTAGCTGTTCGAAACGGAATTATAATATTAAAAATATTGGAATTGTTATAAAAGATAACGAATCACATGGTTAGTGTGGTTCGTTTTTCTTTTTGGAAAAATTCATATAATGGAACACTTCTTGCAAAATACACACACCATATTTGCAAATTTTGTGCATTATAAAAAATAGAAAGAACGATATACTATTATATGTGAAAATAGTATTAAGGAATATTTTTTTGACATAAACTAGTACCTTTAAGGGTTGAGTTACGTAAGAGGTGGAGTTATGGAGCAGGAAAAACCAATGGTTTGCACAGATAAGGACTTTGACAGGTTTTATGTAGCATTAAAATTAAATCTAAAAACAAATAGGTATGAATGCATTTACTCACATAATCAAGAGGTCTTTGAAATAGCAAGGAAGACAGAAGATTATGATACGTTTATTCAGATATATATAGAGAGATTTATTCATGATGCTGATAAATCAAAGCTACGAGATTTCCTGTTAAGCGATAAGTTAACAGAAAATCTGGTTCATGGCTATGCAGAGCAGGATATCGTATACCGCAGAATAGAGAGTGAAAAATCTTATATAAAGATGAGGGCTAAGAAATATGTGGATATAAAAGATAATATAGCAATGATTACATTACATAATGTAAAAAGAACCTACAGATCCGTAATGGAAATGAAACGAGAACTCCAGAAGAACGAGCGCGATAAGACCAAGCAATATTGGAATATGGTGTCATTATTGTCTACAGTTCTGGATCATAATAATTTATCAGAAGCGGAAAACCAGGACAATATTATTTTCTTTACAAAGCAGATGTATCTCCAACTGCAGAAAAATTATCCGGAATATGGAATTACAGACGAAGAAGTAGAAGCTGTATCACATTTGGCGCCAATTCATGATATTGGAAAAATCAGGGTGCCTGTTGAAATTCTGAACAAAAATGGCAGGCTGACAGATGAAGAGATGGAAACCGTGAGACAACATCCACTGGTTGGAGCTGAAATGACAAAGAAGTTTCCAAAAGGTCTTACTATAGACAAATTAAATGCGCTTAGTTATGAAATCTGCAGACATCATCATGAACGATATGACGGAGCTGGGTATCCGGATGGTTTGCATGGAGAAGAAATTCCTCTTTGTGCACAGGTTGTGGGACTGGCTGATGCATATGATGCCTTAATCAGTCCTCGCCCCTATAAAAGTAAACTGACTCATGGAGAAGCATTGCAAATGATCCTGAACGGGGAATGTGGCTCGTTCTCCCAACCGCTGCTTCATTGTTTTCTGGAAGCGGCAATGCAGAAGGAATGGATAAAAAAGGCAGATAGCTAAGAAAATGAAAATATGTTTTTAGGAGGAATTTGTGTGAAGAGGAAAAAGAGATGGCTAAGATGGATAGCCTGGACACTTTTATTGGTTTTGTGCATGAATAGCGCAGGAACGACAGTTTTGGCAGTTTCAGTGGAAGAAGAGAATATTCCAAATATAAATAGTACTCAAGAGGGTGAACTGCACACAGAAGAATCTATTCCTGAGGAAAGTACATCATTGTCGGAAGAGACGTCGAAAGAAGAAAATACTTCGCCATCAGAAGAGACTCCTGGAGAGGAAATCACCCCGCCATTAGAAGAGATTCCGGAGGAAGAAATTACTCCATCCCAGGGAGAGCTTTCAGAAGAAGAAAAAGCCTTCGAGGAGCAGATTGCACAAGAGGAATCACCGAAACTTCAGGAGATTTCCGAAGGATTTGATATTGATTTCTATGTCATTATTGATGGAAACAAGGTAAAGCTTCAGCATAATGACATTACCGGCATTGCAACATGGAAAGACGGAAGAACTACCTA
>JAHZAV010000058.1:0-4781 GCA_019423745.1 Lachnospiraceae bacterium | reverse complement strand
GTGTATAAATGGAACCGTCAGGGCAGATGCTATTTATCTGTCAGTGATCTTGCTGAGATTTATAAAGAGTTCGGCTTGAATGCAGAGGAAACACAGTCCGGAAATTATTTTCCATATACAGTCCGTGGTGAGAAGACATTAGCACAGGCGACAGTGGTAACTTATAAAGGACAGCAATATGTATCCTACACCCTGGACAATCAGGACACAACGGTACCGACAGATGTTTACTATATGCCAAAAGGAGCATCTGATGGCGAAAAAATTCCGGATAATGATTCAGACCAGATTAAGCAGAATGAGAACAGTTTCTATTCGGTTACAGTGATCAATCCGGATGGAAATCGAACTGTGAGTTACTATAAGAAAGATTCTGCGGTCACAATTTCCGTTGATCCTGGAGATACGAAGGAAAGCGACTGGCTTTGTGCCAGTGAGGATGAAAATAAAACAATTGCTCCGGTGAAACAGGGCGATAAACTAACCTTTTCTATTGGAAAGATAGAGCAACCATATACGGTTGCATGCAACACTTTTGCACCAGCAACCTTGAACATTAAATTCTATACTTTTGTAAATAATGAGAGATATAATGTTCTAAACGAAGAAATTCCTGTTATAAAAGATACTACAACAAAGCCGGGAACAGTTTATTATTATATTTCTAATGATGAGTTAAAAGAGCATTTTGAAAAATTTCATTACGATGGTTCTATTCAAAATGGAGCAAAAGAGCGTTTTTATTATTCCAAGAGAGATTACGATACAATCCATAATGCAGGGAAATACACGATAGAAGGTCATGAATGTATTTATATAGGAAAGTCCGGAGAGCCGATGGATGTGTATTACCTGCCAGACGGACAGAGTATTGCCACAATGAGTGCAAAGACCTTACTAGAACACGACGATGATAGATATGACGGTTTTTACAGTGTGACAGTACAGGATGAAGATGGACAGGTTTACAGCCAAACAGCTTTGCGTGATCTTCCGGCAATTGATTTTGTTGCAAGAAAGTCAACACTTACAAGAACAGTTAGTACAAAGCCGCGTGTAGAAGAACAAACGCAGGATATAAACTGGGAATGCAGAAAGGAAGATGGTACTCTTTCAGCGGTTACATGGAGTAAAAATGAAGCAGAGCATACCATGAGCTTTACTATTCAGCCAGATGATGCAGTACGTCCATATGTGATTGTTCCTGATAATACAGAAAAGCCGGCTGCGGTAAAAGAAGCAAATATCAGTTTTTATGTATTTATCGATGGACATTATAAGCTGATAAAGAACCTCAATGCTGAGCAACATTACATAATCAAAGCAAACAGTGGCCGAGCCAGTCGTTATTATTTGCGAGCTAAACCAGATGATACGATTTCTAAAATTTACAGTGAGTTTGGTTTCACTCCGAGCAAGCTGGAGCCCGGCGCAGATCAGAAAGAGAAGATTCTGTTTGGTTATGCGACAGACAGCCGTGTGTTTGTACAGCACCCTTATAAGGACAACGATGGTACATGGTATATTCCTGTCCTGAAAAACGGGAAAGATGTATCTGTCTATTATTTCTCACAGCCAAACCCACTGAATCCAGACAGAATCGAAAATTATTTTGATCGTTTGACAGGACTTTCTTCTCAGGTTGGGCTGGCAGGAAGACATTTCAGTGTAGAGGAAAGTTTTCATCTGATTGAAGTGTTGGATCCACTGAATCTGACCAAAAGAGAAGCAATTAAGAGACAGTATGTAGGCCATGGGGAAGCATATACTTTGGAAGTACCAAAGAGGGCAAGTTTAGAAGGTGAGTATTATGGCAAGGAGATTGTCTGGAGTTGTACATCTAATGACAGGGACGAAAATGAGGTTCTTCCAGAACCGTCCGGAAATGATAAGGTAAAATTTGAAATTCCGAAGGTTAACTCATCTTATGAGGTGATCGCAGACAAACCGCTGGAGTCTGGGGCAGTCAGGGTTATCTATAATACAACTCGTTATATGAAGAAACTTCCTAAGGAAGCTAAGTTGACCCCTCAGGTTGAGAATAAGACAAGACATACAGATGATTATGAGAATGAAATAGAAGCTGGAAAACATAACGTTAAGTCACCATATCCGCTAGTTTATGATCATGAAGATAATGACAGCAAAGAGTTGGAACAGTATGAATTCGATCATTGGGATTACAGAAACAAAGACGGAAAGTGGCAGGAATGCGGTGCAGGGGATTCTATTTCTGATCTTATAAATAATAGTGCAAGACAGCCAATCACCCTCTATGCAGCGTGGCGTAAGGTTAGTAACCAAAATCGAAAACAGGTACAGTTTTATATCTGTAAGTCAGCGATGCCGGAAGATGGTTCGGTAGCATTACCAACCACGAATGTAGACGATTATACAAGTGCGGTTGCCGTGGCAAACTGTAATGTGAAGGCAAGTATATTGCATGATGTTCCAGTTCTTGGAAATAAGAATCCATCTACGTGGGAACAGTATGCGGATGGAAATAAGAGAGTGCAAGAACTTTTGCAGGGAACTAAACCAGATGAGGGATATATTGGAAATGGAGACTATATCTACAAGATAGATAGAATTCCTTCCGATGAAGAGGTATTCCAGACAATTCGTGAAAGCGGACGTATGATTCGTATCGGAGACAGGGAGATTCCGCCATCGAAATTAGATACCGAATTCTTCACCATTTATTGGTATTCTTTCAAAAGTGAAATGTCCGATGGGTGGCATATTGACGGACGTATTGTAGCAAAAAATGGTTACCTGACAGTAAAGAAAGATTTTGTCGGAATGCCGGAAGCAATAGAGAAAGTCAAGAAAGATTATTATATCCAGGTAGATATGGATGAAAAGCTTTTAGATGGAAAACCTCAGCCACCTGCATTTCATGAGCATATGAAACTTGTGCTTCCTTCAGAAGATAGCCAGAAACCGGATGCAGAAGCTCCGCAAGCGGAGGATGCTCCAATAGAAGTTGTAGGTACATGGACAGATGATACACATACAAGCTGTACGTGGATCGTTAAGGCGGACTCATTCTGGAAATACACATTAAAAGAGTACAACTATAAGCCAAAAGATTCGAATGTGAAATTTTCAGGTTGGTACAATGTCCGCAATTCTCATGAACAAGGAGATAATGTAAATTCATGGGAAGCATATCCAGAAAGTGGAATTCAATTCACAGGACGTGGAATTGGACGCGGTGGTGAGACTCTTACTATTGAATTGGAGAACCGTTATCAGAAAGAGGGAATACTCACACTGAACAAATTTGATGAGTCTACCGGACATGGAATGGAGAAGATCAATTTTGCTGTCAGTAAGAACGGTGTTGAGGAGGAAACGGTAACAACTGATAAATACGGAATCGCACAACTTCACATTCCGTTACAAGATGAAAACAAACAGAACAGAACAGCAACTGAGACGTATTTGTTGCGAGAGACAAACTTACCGACGGGATATGTAGACACAGGAGATATACAGATCACCGTTGAGATTGCCAATGGAGCATTCAAAATCATTGATGCAAAATTGGTGGATAGGGAGGCTAACGAAAATCAGGAGGCTGTTAAGGCACCAGTTGATGGTAAGATAGACGGAAAATCTGTTCTGTTTCAGCGAGGAGATACCAGCCTTAATATCCGAAATTTTGCTAAAACAGGCACTCTGCATATCAAAAAGACATGGGAAAATCCAAATGATGCACTGACGGAAAAACAGGTGAAAATCAGATTGTATCAGAATGGAATTTCTACAGGACAGGAATTCCTGCTGAATGAAGAGAACGGATGGGAACACACAGTCGACAATGTTCCACTATTCCAGGACAGAAATCCGGTGGAATATAAGGTGGAAGAAATTGAGATAGGAAAGACACATTATTCTTCGGAATACGGGGATGGTTTCCTATATTATGAAGTTATTTATCCAGAGATTCAGTATTTCGATTCAAATGGACAACAAATATTCCCGAAGGATGAGAATGAGTTCAAGGATGTTTCCAAGATGGAACTGGAAGTGCAGAATCTGCATTTCAATCTTGCTGAACGAAGTTTCTTAAAGACGGATGATCTTCCAAGAAACCGACTTGCTGGTGCAGGTTTTCTGTTCTACAAAGTACCGTATGATGATGTTACGAAAGAATATGCGGATGATACAGGATATACAGTAGATTATGACAATACACAGAGCAAGGACGATATCGTTCTGAAAAAGGATGGTCAGAAGTGTAATCCTGATTTTGACTTGCAACTGACTGATGAGAATGGAATGCTTCAGTTATCGGAGGAGATACCAGATGGCAGATACTGGATGGTAGAATCTGTTACTCCGAACAAAAAGAACAAAGCAGATAAAACCAAAACACAGTATCAGGATAACTTTAATTTATATATGGTCGATGTAGAATCCGATATTTTATTCCTATATGAGAAATCACCGACGACAAATACCTGGAGAGCTGTTTCGGACAGACATATCGTCAATCATCCGCAAAAAGGCGGGGTGACGGTTGAGATTACAAAGGAAGTCACTGGTCCACTTGGAAACCGCAAGAAGCCATTTGATATGGAAATTCTCTATTGGGAAGATGGTCAAAAGCTGCGTAGCAAGACAATTAGAACTTCTTTGAAACATGGAGATAAAGTTACATTAAAAAATGTAGATATATCTTCGGATATCATAATAACAGAAACTGTTGATACATCAAAATACGCTGTTTCGATTTCTAAAAAAGAAGAGAATGATAAGTATTCAAATCCAGT
>JAHZAV010000057.1 GCA_019423745.1 Lachnospiraceae bacterium | reverse complement strand
ATAACTGCAATAGAAAAGCCCCGGTGTAAACCGGGGACTTTGTCTACAGTCTGAGCCTTTCCAAATATGGAAAGGCTTTTTATTTACTCTATCTTCTCTAATGCAACTTCTATTGTTCCTCCACAGACCATTCCTTCTTCCTCTGCTTGTTCTGCTGTCATATCTACGTAAACAAGCCAAAAAGATTTATCTGTCTCTCTATTCAGCATCAATCTTCCCTTTTGCAAAATTTCGTTTTCTGCACATCCTCCACCAATAGTACCAACTTGTTCTCCATCTCGTAAAATAAGCATTTTTGTTCCCACACTTCTTGGTGCTGATCCTTTTCTTGAAACAATCGTAGCAAGTACAGCTGCCTCTTTTTTTTCTTTCACTTGCAGAATTCCGTCCAAAATTTCTTCTGGATATCCACCCTTTCTTTTTGTCTTATTTTTTACTTCTATTATTTCAGCCAGGATAGAAACCGCAATTTCTTCTGGCGTTTCCGCTCCTATAGAAAGCCCAATAGGCGTATACACTTTCTCGATCTTTGTACGGTCAATTCCCATTTCTTCCATCTGCTTTTTTACAATAGCAGTTCTTCTTCTGCTGCCCATCATCCCCACATAAGCACAGCTTTCTTTCCGGCTAAGCACCGAATACAGGCAGGCTGCATCATAGCGATGCCCTCGTGTCACAATAACGATATAGATATTTTCATCTAACTTTTCTTCTGCCAAAGTTTTCTCATAAGGTGCACAGATCACCTGATCCGCCCCTGCTTTTCTCGCATAATCTGCAAATTTAGGACGATCTTCCAAAACAGTGACCTGAAATCCTGCCATTTTTGCAATGGTAATTACCGACACAGAAACATGTCCTCCCCCACATATGATCATTTTGGGCGAACATCCAATATCTTCCCGAAAAACCTCTACTTCTTCTGGAAAAGACAGATTTTCTCCCTTTTTCACTAACAGCTTCCTGCCTGCCATTTCTCCATTAAGGATCAACATTACTTCCGACTCCTGTTTCCCATCTTTCAAATTCTTTTCCAGTTCTTTGTAAAAGTCCATTTTAGCTCCTTATAAAATATAATTTATTCCAAAGTTATTTTCCAAACCCACAATTAGGAAATGTACAAACCGGACAAGACAGACACAGCCCACCTTCTCCCATCTGCGTAAAATCCCTCTCTAATAGTCTTTCACCCGCTACAATTCTCGGCAAAACAAGATCAAAAATGGTTCTTTTTGCATACATCACACAACCTGGAAGTCCCATAACCGGAATCTCCCCTTTTTCCTTACTGTGCCGATAAGCCAGCATAAACATAGCCCCAGGCAAAACAGGCGCACCGTAAGTAATAATCTCATCGGTTGCTTTTTTAATTGCCAATGGAGTACGATCATCCGGATCTACACTCATTCCCCCTGTACATACAATGAAATCCGCATCTTTCTGAATCCATTCTTCTACCGCTTGAGCAGTCATATCTGCATCATCACTACAAACTATATTCCCCAGCACTTCCACGCCATACTCTTCCAATTTTTGTCTGACAACCGGGGTAAATTGATCTTCGATACGGCCATGATAAACCTCATTTCCCGTTGTTACAATACCTGCTTTCTTTTTCTCAAATGGAAGCAGCTTAAACACAGGGGTATCACCTCCTATAAGCCGGATTTTCTCCATCTTTTCCTCTTCAATCACCAGTGGGACAACCCGCATACCGGCAATTTTGTCTCCCTTTTTAATGGGAAAATTACCATGTCTGGAAGCAATAACAATTTGGCCAAGCCCATTCATTTGGTCTAATTTTTCAGTATCTACTTTCAAAACTCCGTCTGCAAGAGATATGAGTTCAATTTTTCCTTCCTTTACCTCCGAGTGGTCCATCCACTCTCCTTGACATACCTCTCTTAAAATTTCTGCAGCCTCGTTTTCGTGCAGCATTCCTTCCTGCTTTTCCCACACATAAAGATTTTCTTTTCCCACTGAAAGTAAAATTGGAATATCCTCTTCTGTCACAACATGCCCTTTACGGAACACAGCATCTTTAACTTTTCCCGGAATAATCTGGGTAATATCATGACACAGCACACTTCCTACCGCGTCTTCTGTCCGAATCAGCTTCATTTTTCTCCTCCATTTCCACACTCTCTTGCTTTTCCTGTTAAAATATCCAGTCCGTGCTCAAAAAACGGCAGTACACTTTCCAAATTTTCTCGAACTGCCTTGGGGCTGCCTGGCAGATTGACGATTAAGGTTTCCCCTCTAATAACTGATACTCCACGTCCAAGCATTGCCTTCGGTGTAATCTGAAAAGACATCCACCTCATGGCCTCTGCAATTCCCGGTGCATTTCTAGCAGCCACTGCAAGCGTAGCCTCCGGTGTGCAGTCTCTCGGTGAAAATCCGGTTCCACCAGTGGTCAGAATCAATTCCACCTTTACTTCATCGCATAATCGAATCAATTCCTGTTCAATTTGTTTCCTCTCATCCGGCAAAATAATTACATGCCCTACTTCGTATCCGGACTCTTCCAACATTTTCTTAACAAGAGGTCCGCTTTTATCCTCCCGTTCTCCCGCATATCCTTTATCACTTAAGGTAATTACCGCTGCTTTTTTTCCATTTTTGGACGCCTTCTTTGTTTCTACCATGTTTTCAGTCCCTTCCCATCATCCATTCCTTTTCTTTGAGTATTCCCACGGTCTCCTGACCCATCGCATTTTTTTTCGTTCCAAAAATCACCGCTTTTTCCTCCTGTTTTATGCAGCAGATAAATTCCTGATATTTCCATAGATTTATCCAATGCTTTACACATATCATATATTGTAAGAAGTGCTGTTGTCACTCCGGTAAGTGCCTCCATTTCCACCCCTGTCTTTCCATGTATTTTCACCTTACAATAACAGTAAATTGCACATTCCTCTGACTTCATGTCAAAGGTAATCTTGCAGCCAGTGATCGGAAGAATATGGCACATCGGAATCAGTTCAAAGGTGCGCTTGGCTGCCATAATTCCTGCTGTCTGCGCAACTCCCAGGACATCCCCTTTTCCTACAGTTCCTCTCTTTACAGCATCAAAAACTTCCCTGCTTACTAAGATTTTTCCAACTGCTTCTGCTTCTCTTTCTGTTTCTTGCTTTCCGCTCACATCTACCATCATCGCACGTCCATTTTCTTCAAAATGTGTCAATTCCATTTTCTATCTCCCTCTCGTTTTCAGAACCTTCTAAAAAAGCCCTGTGCTTCGCTCTATTCCTTTTAATTATATAAGTAAGATACAAAAATAACAAGTTTCCATGTCTTTCTTCCTGATACCATGATATACTTTCTTCAGATAGATATAGGAGGTATAGAAAAATGCTGGAAAAGTTACTATCACTGCCGGGATTTATTTATGAAGCAGATGGATCATACTATTATCTTGGGAAATGGATCTGCAAGGAATGTACAAATGTTGATGAAACGGACTGCGTGACCATGTATCAAATGTGCCGATCAAGCGGGGAGATGAAAGAGGCATCCTTCTATTTCCAGAAAATCCGTGCCTACAGTGATTTTGCTCTGGAAATTCCTTACAATCCTGCTCTCATACGTGAAAACATGGAAAAACTGCTGGCAAGCCTCTCAGAAAACGGACAAAAAAATCTGGAGAAACAAATACAGCAGGTAGAAAGTGATGTATAGCAGAGATTTGTTATAGAAGGGATTCGGAAATTTCTTCCCAAATTCTTGACATTCTCTGAAAAGCTGTTTATAGTAAAATTACTTATACGACTGACGGAAGTGGAATTGACCACAGGAAGTATAGGAAGAAAGCGCCGACCGTCTGGGCATCAAATGTGCCCGGATGGTCGTTTTTATTTACAGAACTTATCATCCTTTCGGGCCACAATATTGGAACAAAAAATCTTGCGAAGAAATTACTTCGCCCTGAAAAAGGAGGAACACCCTATGATGCAAATGGAACAGTGGAACGGATTTGAGGGAAGGCTATGGAAGGAAGAAGTGAATGTACGTAATTTTATTCAGAACAACTATAAACCCTATGAGGGAGATGCTTCCTTTCTTACAGGACCTACAGAATCCACACAGCTTCTCTGGGAAGAGCTTAAAAATCTCCAAAAACAAGAACGGGACAAAAACGGTGTTTTAGATATGGATACAGATGTTGTATCCACACTTACTTCCCATGGCCCCGGCTATATCAATGAAAAATTAAAGGATAAAGAGCAAATTGTCGGGCTTCAGACAGATAAGCCACTAAAACGTGCTTTCATGCCTTTCGGCGGAATCCGTATGGCAGAAGAAGCCTGCACTTGCAATGGTTATACCCCTAATCCTGTACTGCATAAATTTTTCACAGAATATCACACAACTCATAATCAGGGAGTCTTTGACACTTATACACCGGAAATCAAAAAAGCCCGGCACAATAAAATCATCACGGGGCTTCCTGATACCTATGGAAGAGGACGTATTGTCGGGGATTACCGCCGAGTGGCTCTTTACGGTATTGATTTACTCATCGCTATGAAGGAGCAAGACTATGATCACTGTGGTTACGGCTCCATGCGCGATGATATTATCCGCCAAAGAGAAGAGCTTGCACAGCAAATCCGTGCCCTGAAACAAATGAAAGAAATGGCTGCTCTGTACGGATTTGACATTTCCCAGCCTGCTAAAAATGCCAAGGAAGCGATACAATGGCTGTATTTTGGTTATCTGGCTGCCATCAAAACCCAAAACGGAGCCGCTATGAGCGTAGGACGAATCTCCACTTTTCTGGATATCTACATCCAGCGGGATCTGGATGCCGGAACTCTCACAGAAACAGAAGCGCAGGAACTAATCGATCATCTGACCATGAAATTCCGTATGGTAAAATTTGCCCGAATTCCTTCTTACTATCAGCTTTTCTCCGGAGATCCTGTATGGGCAACTCTGGAAGTCGCTGGTATGGGGCAGGATGGTCGTTCCATGGTCACCCGGACGGACTATCGTTTCCTTCACACACTGGAAAATATGGGACCATCCCCGGAACCAAACCTGACTGTACTTTATTCCTCCCGCCTTCCAAAACAGTTTAAAGATTATGCCTCCCATATTTCTATCAAAACCAGTTCCATTCAGTATGAGAATGATGACGTGATGCGCCCGATATGGGGAGATGATTATTCTATTTGCTGTTGTGTTTCTGCCACACAGACTGGGAAAGAAATGCAATTTTTTGGTGCAAGAGCAAATCTTGCCAAATGTCTACTTTACGCTATTAATGGAGGAATTGATGAAAAAACAAAAGAGCAGGTAGGACCGGAAAGCCGTCCGGTTACCTCTGAATATCTTGATTACGATGAAGTTATGCACAAGTTTGACAGTATGATGAGTTGGCTGGCTGGACTTTACGTGAATGCTCTTAATCTGATTCAATATATGCACGACAAATATTACTATGAATCAGCTTTAATGGCTCTTATTGACACAGATGTGCGACGCACATTTGCTACCGGAATTGCAGGATTTTCTCATGTAGTTGATTCTTTAAGTGCGATCAAATATGCAAAAGTACGAACCATTCGCGACGAAAATGGAATTGTGACAGATTATGAGACTATCGGGGATTTTCCCCGTTATGGTAATGACGACGATCGTGCTGATGATATTGCAGTGTGGCTCCTCCATACCTTTATGAAAAAATTAAAACAACACCATACATATCGGGATGCAGAACCGACTACTTCTATTCTTACGATTACATCAAATGTAGTTTACGGAAAGGCAACGGGATCTTTACCAGATGGAAGAAAAGCCGGAGAACCTCTTTCCCCTGGAGCAAACCCAAGTTATGGTGCGGAGGAAAACGGGCTTCTTGCCTCTCTTAATTCTGTTGCCAAGCTTCCTTATGAATGGGCACTGGACGGGATCTCCAATACACAGACAATCCACCCCGACGCACTAGGACATAAAGAGGAAGAACGCATTGAAAACCTGACCCACATTCTGGACGGATATTTCACTCTGGGAGGTCATCATTTAAATGTAAATGTATTTGGTGTAGATAAACTGATTGACGCGATGGAACATCCTGAAAAAGAAGAGTATGCCAACTTTACAATCCGCGTATCCGGGTATGCGGTTAAATTTATTGACCTTACGAAAGAACAGCAGATGGATGTTATTTCCAGAACCTGCCATGGAAGAATGTAGAAATATGGGTAAGTATAAAATACAGGGCCTGATCCATTCCACAGAAAGCTTTGCTTCTGTGGATGGTCCCGGCATACGTTTTCTGATTTTTCTCCAGGGATGCCCCCTGCGCTGCCGTTTCTGCCACAACCCGGATACCTGGCAGAGCGATATTCAAAAGGCACCTTCTGCTTCTTTACAGACTCCTGAAGAACTGATTGAAAAAGCACTGCGGTTCCGTCCTTATTGGGGCACGGAAGGCGGAATCACTGTCAGCGGAGGGGAACCTCTTTTGCAGATTGATTTCCTGCTTTCCCTCTTTCGTCTTGCTAAGGAAAAAAAGATCCATACTGTGCTTGATACTTCTGGAGCCCCTTTTACTACGGCAGAACCTTTTTTTGAAAAATTTAATCAGCTAATGATGGATACTGATTTGGTCCTTTTAGATTTAAAGGAGATGAATCCCACACGGCATAAATCTCTAACAGGATTTACAAATGAAAACATCCTGACTCTTGCTCACTTTCTTTCTGAAAAAAACATACCGGTATGGATCCGCCACGTCCTTGTTCCTGGCGTTACAGACGATATACAGGATATGATGGATATGGCTGCATTTATACATACCCTTAAAAATGTAAAACGTGTGGAGGTTTTACCCTACCACACGCTTGGAACTTATAAATGGAAAGAACTGGGAATTCCCTATTCTTTAGAAAATATAAATCCTCCTTCAGCTGAAGAGATTAAAAAAGCAAAAGAAATACTTCACGCCTTTTAAGGAATTGCTTTACTATAATAATTATTTTCAATAATCAGCTGCCCGAGGCGCAGTCTGCAATCCACCAGATATTTCATATTTTCCACATAAACATTCTGGTCCTCACTACTCATTGCAACACCATCTGCTAATGTGAAGGTGCCTGTGTATCGGTCATAGGTACCTTTTTTGGTAAGCCACGAATTAGAGAAAAAGATTACTACCGGATCTGTTTCTGACATAACATCTGTTCCAGCCAGCATACGAGAATCATATTCGACTCCCAACAGATTCAAAAGGGTAGGAAGAATATCTACCTGTGAACACGGCTTATCTACTACAATCGGCTCTTCCATACTGGCCGACCACAAAATCCATGTATTTTTGTACACATCAAAATCGATATTCTGCTCATCCAGCATTTCCAATGATTCTCTTCCAAAGGAACGACCTTCCAGTTCTTCAAGAATATCCAGATCCGAATAAGGAATATGATCCGGAGCCATCACAATTAACGTATGATCAGCAATTCCAGCTGCTTCAAGATTTTCAATTAATCTTGTCATCCCTTTTTCAAGTTCTAATCCTGCTGCAATATATGCCTTTGTCTTATCGGAATATGGTAAATTTGCCACAGCTTCCTGATTTCTTTTTGACATCTCATTACTGTCAAATCCATATGGAAGATGTCCGCTCAACGTAAGATAATAAATATTAAAAGGCTCTTTATCTACATAGTCTGCAAAAGACTGTTCAATCATATAATCATCAGACTGCGGCCAATATTCATGTCCACTTTCATCTGTTTCCTTGGTTACAGGTCTTGTGCAGGCATCTGCCTGTCTCCATTCATATCCTAGATTGGGGTGTGATAATTCCCGTCCGTACATATTTTCATTAAAATGATATCCAATCGATGTATACCCCTCTTGATTCAAGCGGTTTGCCAATGTGAATGGAAGACTCGTTCCCTGTTCCCCTGTCTCTGTCATACTGACTGGAAAAGCGGCCTTCGGATAAAGCCCTGTCATATTCTGAAATTCTCCGCCAGAAGTACTGGTAAAATGTAAGGTAGAATAAAAATTTTCAAACACAAATCCCTCTGTGGAAAGTTTATAAAGCGTGGGTGTCAGCTCGGGATCAATCATATAGCCGCTGAATCCTTCTGCTGTAATAAAAATTACATTATAGCCTTCAAACATGCCCGTGTATTCACTTTGCCTGGTAGGAGTCAAACTGCTGAAATATTCGCTCAGCCATGCTGCATCTTCTGTCTCGGCTGTCGCCTGCAAAGCAGAAAAATCGATTTCCATTTCATTATAAGGATAATATTCTTCTGCCGGCGTCTCCTGACTGTTCAATGTTTCCTCTGCTTCTTCCTGAATATCAGGAGCATCTGCTCCGGAAGTTCCCCATATACTATGTTTAATATCCAGCCGAAGCATGGTAAGCATTCCTAACTGTTCAACCTGATCTTCCGTATGCGTATCTGTCTGATAAAGTTTGTCTGGAGTAAAATCCCCTTTCCATGGAAAAAGAAAAATCACAGCAAGCATAAGGAGATGCAAAATCACTGCTACTGCCATACAGATCCCTGCCATGAAAAATTGAGGTTTTTTCTTATCTTCCTGGACCTTAATACGAAGATGCAAACTAATATAACACCCAATTGGAACAACAACCATCAGAAAAAGCCCTGGAATATGTATCATCAAGGCTTCCTGCACAGCAGCATTATAATCCATAAGATGATTTCCTGCTGCTGTTTCCATTCCGCTTACAATTTGATAGTATTGCTGAAGAATCTCTTTACACAGACATTCTGCTCCGAAAATAACGGACAGTAAAACAATAATAACCATGCCGGCAATTTTTGATATTTTTTCTGGAAAGCAATATAAAATCGCTGTGCACAACATTCCAAAAGATGCGGCAGAAATGAAAAATAGGATAAAATATTTCATATCCAATCCCATATAAATATGGAATACAACTTCAATAAAAGCTATGATGGCAGCAACTGCCAACTCATTTTTTCTTACACTTCGTATTTTCTCTTTCATTTTCATACATTTCCTACCGTATTCTCTTTGCTATTAGCCAATTCCTCCAAAAAAGATTCCTAAAACATAAACTGCAAATGTTATTCCCACAAATAAATACTTCGTCACTGGCTCCAGCCATTTTCCAACCTTTTTCTTTCTTCCCATCTGAATCTGTTCTCTTGCATATCCTTTTGGACAAATCCAAAAAAACATCACTGCTGCAATGAGCGCTCCCAATGGGATAATATAGATAGAGACTGCATCCATCCATGCACCTACAGCATCTCCGCTTTCAATAAACACGCCTACCGCTGCTGCAATCAAAGCTACAATACAAACTGCTGTTGCCCTTGACAGTTTCAACTCACTTTGCAGTGCTTCAATTGGTGTTTCAAAAAGATTCATAAGTGATGTTACTGCTGCAAAAATAACTGCAATAAAGAAAATTACAGCAAATAAAGCTCCGAATGGAAGTTGTTGAAATACAACCGGAAGGGTAATGAACATAAGCGGAGGACCACTTCCCACATCCAATCCAAAGGCAAAAACTGCCGGTATAACAACCATACCCGCTAATAAAGCTGCACAAGTATCAAACAAAGCAATCTTTCCGGCACAGCTGACAACATCAATATCTTTTTTCAGATAACTTCCGTAAACAATCGTTCCCGATCCGGCTAAGGAGAGAGAAAAGAAAGCCTGCCCCAGCGCATAAACCCATGTCTGGATATTTCCAAGCTCTTCCCATCTGGGAATAAACATATACCGATACCCTTCCGATGCACCTGGAAGCATAATCACCCGTATCAGCAACAGGATAAAGAAGATAAAAAATATGGGCATCATAAATTTATTCATTTTTTCTATCCCCTTACTGACTCCCATAATCATAATAGAAAATGTAATCACCAATCCAAGAAAGTGCCAACCTATACTTCCAAAATCGACAGCAAGATTTCCAAAATAGGCACCCATATCTTCTGCCTGCATCAGCTCACCGGAAATGGTTCCCCAAAGATATTTTAAAAACCATCCCACTACAACCGAATATCCAATTGCAATTCCCAATGATCCAATTACCGGAATCATTCCAATTACCTTACCTGGAATACGGCCTTTTTCTCCAAAGCGCAATTCCATTGCATTTGTAAATGCCCCAATTGGGCCGCATTTCACACTTCTTCCAAAAGCCATCTCACCAATGACGCCGGAAAATCCAAGTAAAATAACAAAAATAAAGTAGGCAATCAAAAATGCTGCCCCTCCAAATTCACCTGTACGATAAGGGAACATCCATATATTTCCCATCCCGACAGCTGAGCCAACGCATGCTATAATGAATCCCAGACGAGTCCGAAATTCACCTCGTTCATTTTTTTGCTTTTCTTTCATTTGTCTTCCCATTCCTTTACTTTATTGTCGCAATTTATTATAACATGTTTTACATTAAGCGTGTTTATCAATTTTACACAGGGTAAATTACAGTTTGACACGTAACACTTTTCAACTTTGTTACGTGTCAGACTACAATTCGCACACAATTCGCACAAAAAAACAGTGCCCTTCGGCACTGCCTTCTCATTCCTTCCCAATCTTC
>JAHZAV010000056.1 GCA_019423745.1 Lachnospiraceae bacterium | reverse complement strand
ACTACAAGGGATTGCGGAGGGGGAGTCCAGTTTAATGCAGAAATAACTGGCATATTCACCATGCCTCTAAAGGAGGAGGGCAGATCCTTTTGTGTACAGCAGGGGAAGGATGGTATCAGGAAGAAGGGAAAGATCCAGTAAGTCTGAAACCTGGAACTGTCATTTATATTCCGGCGGGTATAAAGCATTGGCATGGGGCAAAAAAGGATTCGTGGTTCAGTCATATTGCATTTGAAGCACCGGGAGAAGAGATGTCTAATGAATGGTGTGAGCCTGTTGGTGATGAGGAATATAGAAATCTGGAATAAATATTAGATTGGTGAGTATGGAAAGATACATATATTTAAGTATTTGCAACTTTTATTAAATAAGATATAATGATGAAAACAGCTGTTGTTTTAGAATAAAAGGAGAAACATATATGACAGAACGAGAAAAAATGCTGTCAGGTCTGTTGTATGACTGTGGAGATGAGGAGCTGTTAACGCAATGGCATAAAGCAAAAGATTTAATAAGAGATTATAATCAGACTGATTCTGCAAATACACTGGAAAAGCAAAAAATATTGGATAATCTGCTTGGAGGAAAAGGGGCGAATCTCTGGATTACGGCCCCCTTTTTTGTTGATTACGGTAATAATATTTATTTTGGAAATAATTGCGAAGTCAATATGAATTGCACATTTTTAGATGATAATGTGATTCGTATTGGAGATAATGCGCTCATTGCACCGAATGTACAGATTTATACAGCCTTTCATCCAACAAATGCCATGGAACGTTTTGGAGAACCTAAGGAAGACGGATCATTTGTATTTTGCAAAACTAGAACAGCTCCAGTGGTAATTGGTGATAATGTATGGATTGGCGGTGGCGCAATTATTTTGCCAGGAGTGACAATAGGAGATAATGTTGTAATAGGAGCTGGAAGTGTTGTCACAAAAGATATTCCAGATAATGTTATTGCTTTTGGAAATCCATGCCGGGTCATTCGAGATAATAAATAAGGCATGAGTTAGGCATAATAAGGGGGAATATCTGTATGTCAGAAAATGGTATGATGATTCTTTTTATCTTTGCTTTGATTATAATAATTCCGCTTGTAGTTGTATTTTTAATCCTTGTAATAAATAAAAATATAAGGAAAAAGAAAAAGGCAGCTTATACGGGAATAACCCAAGGAACAATACGCAAGATTGCTCTGAAAGGTATGGATCATCCCTGGGTGATTTATGTGAGATACAGTGTAAATGGAATTAACTATGAAATAAAAGAGACAGCGAAGTTGAAAGCCTCTGCAATCAAAATTGGGAAAATACCGATCGGTCAAAGAAAGACTTTTGTTCTCGGACAGATTAAGGAAGGAGATTTTGTAGAAATCCGTTATGATGAGAAAGATCCAGGAAAAGCAATTATTTATAAGAATGATGGAAGTTTAACCGGATAATGCATGACGGCAGGCAATCTTTTTATAAAAAAGATATGCCTGCCGTTTGTATTATTGCATCATTTCATATACAACACTGGAGGTTCGGATGATAAACTGTCTGGCACTGTAAGGGTCAGACAGTTTCTGGGACATGACGCACAGGACATATGTACCTCCGTTTCCATATACAATGGCAGCGTCATTTTCCACATCAGAAAGTTCCCCGGTTTTGTTACCAGAAGAAACACCAGAAGGAAGCCCGGCAGGGATTTTTCCGCGACGTTCCTGCTGATTCATATAACTTAGAATCGTAGCGGAACCTTCCAGTTGGCTGGCATTTATCATTTTAAGGAAATTACAGCAGTCACGAACGGATGTATAATTGTCATCTACATCATTAGGTTCAAGCATCAGCCGTCCCATATGCGTGTCGGAAAAGCCGTGGGTAGAGCAGTATTGATTTACAAGTGCCATACCGTTTCCGGCAACGCCGTCCCCTAGTCGAGTTACCAGGGTATTGCAGGCAGAGTTGTCACTGACTGTGATCATGGATCGCATCAGATTTTCAGTTTCTCCGCCATAAGAATCATAAGCAGTGACTTTATCATAGTTTTCATAAACACATCCGGCAACATAAAGTTTGATTAGACTGGCCGCCTGCATAGGAGCGTTATTGACGGTAGCCAGATCATTTCCATCCACTTTACCGGTACAGATTGCAATATTGCCTCCGGCATTATATTCAGTACTGACTAGTTGCTCGAGACGACTTTGAATTTCCTGTATATTTCCTGATGAAGATTCTGACGCCGGATTTTCTGTAGCCTGCTGGGGTGCCGGCTCTTCGGGTGGCGTGGGTTCTGGTTCAGGCTCCGGCTCTTCCTTTGGAATTTCAATTTCAATGGGCTTGGCGATGTTCTTTTCTTGACCCTTGCCAAAGAGACCACCCTCCTGGCTGCAGACGATTAAAATAACAGCAGCAGTGCCAATGACCACGAAAATGATCGCCACCAGAATCAAAATTTTTCTTTTCATAGGCTATTTCCTCAAATAGTCACTGTTTACATATCCGTATTGATTTAGACTTGGTACATATACATACCAGTAAGTGCCTGAAGAGGAATCAATTACTTGTACGGGTTGTCCGTTTGCAATTTTACCAATTTCATTAGATGCATCATAAGCTGTGTCATTTCTTAATGCCAGATAACCGGATGAAACGTTGGCATAATAGACAGACCCGTTGGTGGGGGAAACGTTTTTCTGTGGTGTGGAAACCAGGTAGGTGGCATTTGTATATCCATAGCTTCCAAGACTGGGAGAATAAACATACCAGTATTCCCCGTCGTTTCTAAGAGCATATACAGAATCACCATTATACATTTTGCCAATTTCATTGGATGAGTCATAGCTTTTGGCATTCCGAAGCGCCAGATAACCTTTCTGCACATTTACATAGTACACCCCGATATTGCTTGAAGGCGGATTGCCGGGACCAAACACATCACCGTTATTCTGCGCCTGATTTGCTGCAGTAGTATCATCGGTAGATTTTTTCTCCTCTTGTGGCTCGTCATCGGACAGTTTGCTTTGCTCAACATAGCCGAATGTCTTGACTTCTGGCGCATAAATGTATGCATAGGTGTCTCCGGGCATAGCAAGGACAGTGATTTCATCACCCCGCTCAAGAATACCGATAGAAGTAGCGCTTTTTTCGGGAGTACTTAAAATAGTCAGCTGCTCATCGCCTGATACATTTACATATTTTTCGATCGGCTCCATAGCAGCATCCCGTTCATTGGTAAGATAATGATAATCCAAATATCCGGTAAGATCCTCGGCCTCTACGTAAACTTTCCAACAGTCCGTTTCAGTTCTTTCTATCAGAGATACCTTTTCTCCGTTGTCTAATTTGGTAAGGATCTTGCTGTCCATGTCTTCGGTCTCACGGAGTTTGAGTACTTCTTTGCATCCGGTTACATAGTAATCGCCGGCAGTTTCTACTTTATCACTGCCTTTTCCAATGACATTCCAAATCAGAAAAGCTGCTACTGCAAGAATTACAATCCCACCTAGAATGGCTGGAATTAAGAAACGTTTCTTTTTCGTTTCAGAAGGTGCCTGGGTTCTGGTGATATCATCTGGGTCATACATTCCCGGATGGCCGTAACCGGTAGTATGCTGAGTTTGTGTATAAGTTGGCTGTGTATAAGACTGTTGCGTATAAGTTTGCTGCGTATAGGAGGGGGTATCCTGTGAAAAATATGTTTGATCTGCAAACATAGTTGCATCAGAATCATCCTCTGGTTCTTCCTGTGTATTTCCTTTCATAAGCCTGAACAGTTCGTCCATGTTCTGGCAACGGTCTTTAGCATGCAGCGCCAGGCCATATAAAAGGGTTTGCTCAAATTCCGGAGAAATGCTTACTCCAAGCTCAGATGGCCGTTTCAGATTGTCATATGCCATCCGGTCAATGGCATCGTCCGGAGTTACTCCTGTAATGCATTTATACATAGTTGCACACAATCCATAAACATCTGTCCAGGGGCCCTGATTGCCTGTGCTGGTATATTGCTCCTCAGGTGTATAACCTCTCTTGATGGTACTGGTAAGTTGCTGATCCTTCTGCATAAAATAACGCGCTGAACCAAAATCCATCAACTTGCAGGAACCTTGATTAAGATACATAATATTATCCGGACTGATATCACGGTGAATAACTCCCAATTTATGTATCTTTGACAGTGCTTCCACAAGAGGGAGCATAAGTTCCCGTACTTTCTCAGAATTCATAGGACCGTATTCTTTGATTTGGGCAGCCAGAGTTTTTCCTTCCAGATATTCCATGATAATGTATGCAGTTTCATTTTCTTCAAAAAAATCTTTTACGTTTACAACACCTGGTTCGGATGAAAACTGGGCGATGTTTCTTGCTTCAGTCAGAAAACGTTCCCGTCCTTTTCGGATAAAATCACGCTGTTCATCAGTGGAAATCGTTAAGGTACTGGATACAGCATTATTTCGGTTCATGCGGCCCATAGGATAAAATTCCTTAATGGCAACTCTGGTTTCCAATACGGTATCCCGACCGATATAGGTGATTCCAAATCCTCCTTCACCAATTACCTTTCCAACCAGATACTTATTGTTCAGTATTGTCCCAGGTTTCAGCTGATGCGGTACAGTCTCAGGGATTTTCTTCCCAACACAGTCAGTACAGAGCGTACCTGTGGTAATTTCACGCATACAATTCAAACAATACTTTTTCATCTTTAGTTCCTCCCTCATTTTTTCGGTTGTAATGTATATTTTTGAATGTAATAGTCTGATCTTCCTTTTCCGCCTTCATAAGTGGGGTTGATTTCCAGCATAATATCCTGCAGCCGCCTTACCTGGAAAAAGTCCAATGCCTCTGGTACTGTTCCATAGAAGGCCATTTGACCGCATTGTGCCTTTGTACTTTTTGCGATTACCAGTACTTTTGTAAACAGGCTTTCGCCGGTTACGCTGTTGATGGCATCATCTGGTTCATGAGAAATCACCATTACAATTTTTTCATTATCTGCAATTTCTTTTAAGATTTCCATCTGCTGCATACGTGATGCGGCATCCAGTCCTGAATCTGGCTCATCACAAATAAAGACTTTCTGAAAGCCAATGAGCTGTGCGGCTACAGATACTTTTTTCTTCTGACCGCCGCTTAGCTGGCTGATGAGATGTTCACTTAAATTTTGAACCCCCACTTTTTCCATGGTATCCTGTACTCGTCGTAACTTATCCTGACGAGTATAATCCCGTTTTGGCAATTTGATTTCCGCTACATCCATCAAAGTTTCTCTTACTTTGTCGTTTAGCCTAAGATTTAGAAATTGTGGTACCAGACCAATTTTTGTTTTCATATATTTGAAATTTCGATAGAGATTCTGTCCATCCAGTAAGATTTCTCCATCTGCTTTTTTTTCACCGAGAATGGTATTGATCAGTGTTGTTTTACCAGCTCCGGATCCCCCCAGAATAAGGACAAAGTCCGTGTTTTCTGCTTCGAATTTAATGTCCCTAATCAGTGTCTTTCGTCCAAAGTTTACTGCCATTTTTCGGATGTTTACCGAAAGTTGTCCTTCTTCTTTACTAAAGATATTATAGATCAGAGTACCAGCCCATAGAATCAAAGTGGTATTGCCCAGACGGATTACATCATGATCGTGCAGACGCTGCCGTTGCTCTATTTCCATACCATTGACCTGAACACCGTTTTGACTATGGATATCTTCAATCCAACATTGCTCTTGGTCTTGTCGGATTACGGCATGAGAGCGTGAAATCAGAAGATCATCCAGAACGATTGTGTTCTTTTCATCTCGTCCGATTCTGATATCTGCAAGACCTTTTATAGGACGTACTGTCCATCGGGAGCCTGGTGTATAGTTCCACGTAAAAATCATTAGAACCGCTTCCGGATGGGGGACATCCAGCTGGGTATGATCAATTCGCAGTACATCTCCTTCCTGGAGTTTATAAGGGGCAGAACCTCTTTCATCCTGGGATACCAGGCGTTTTCCATTGATATATGTTCCATTCATACTGTTATTGTCGATATAATAATAGTCCTGATATATCTCACTGTATATAAATTCACCATGTCTGCGTCCAGTAATTCTGGATTGGACACGAATATCACGATCAGATTTTTCATAATCTCTTCCAAGAGTCATGCTGCCATGAAGAGGAATTATTACTGGTCTGTTTCTCATATCCAGAATAATTAGTGTAGCTGTTTTTCCTTTTTGTTCCTCTGGGACAAAGGCAAGCGTTCTTTCATTATCCATTTTGTATGTTTCTCCTGTCCTGTAATCTTATGTATTATTATTTTGGGCGTATATAGATATTAAGAATCTCGATTTTTAATCTTCAGGCTCAGTATGCTGATTATTGCAAAGCACAGAATCAGTCCAATGCACCATCCCCAGGCTGTGAGAAGATTACTGGCTACACAATCATAGCATGCTTCTGTTTCCAGGCGTTCCACCATAGGATAGGCAGCGCTGATTTTCAAAGGATATTTTGCGTTATTTAGATCCGCAATACTTCCAAATGCGGACATTCCCCATTTACTGAATGTAATATAAGCTATTTTTTCGCTGATGCCGCTTAATTCAAACAGTACACCGCTCATGATCAGCTGCAAAATCAGTACGAAAGGCATAATTGTCATGGCAGTAGTTGGATTACCCGCAATAGAGGACAGCATAATTCCCATAACAGCAGATCCGAATGTCATTAGAAAAATGGTAATAAAATATTCTACATAGGCACTTGTAAGGATTCCATCAGAATTAAAATCAATAAACACATTGCATACTGCAAAAATTACCGCACTTTGTACAAGGCAGAGTATCATTTGCCAGTAAATGTTGGCAGTAATATAGGCGGAAAGTTTCATTCCCTGCCGATATTCCGCTCGAATAATTTCGTGTTCTTTACAGATTGACTGAATAGAATTGAAGATTCCGATCCAGATGCAGGCTGAAGCAATTGTGAAAAATCCAGATTTAGTGCTCTCATAGGTAGTAAACATGTCATCTCCTACGATGGCAGCCACTAAAGTTGCGATAATTACCGCAAAAACCACAAATTTCCATACCCTTTCCCGGAAGGCAATTCTTGCGATTTTTTTGAAATAAATAGATGTCTGTTTTGTTGAAAACATTTTCGATATGATCCCCCTCGAATTGTCATTATTTCTGTATATTTTCCAGAATATATAAACATCTATATCATTATAGCACTTTTATTGAAAGGGTAGGTAGTTTTTTAACAAGGTTTTTAAGGATTATTCATAGAAAATACTATAAATAGGATGGGGTGTAAGGGAAAAATGAAAGGGAAACAGATAGAGAAATAATAATATTTCTTTATAAATTAAATTGTTTTCAATCATGTATTTTCTTTTGTTTGACAGTGTTATACTTTTCGTATTGATTGTAAGTGTTCATAAGGATAGTAATACAATATAGAAGTTCAGATTATTTCGTATATAGCAGGGGTGCGTGTATTGGTGGTGATGGGAGACTGGTTATGATTTATATAGGGAAGGAAGAAGGGGGAAATGAGCATAGGAAAAAGAGCTATTTTATACATAAAAAGAAATAAAAGTCGGAATTTCTTATTGTTTACGGTTATGGTGCTATGTCTGACGGCAGGACTCATTGCTTTAGAAATGCGGATAAAGGCAGAGGCTGTTTCGGAAAAAATGCAGGAATCTTTCAGCGGATTTTTTAGTATTGAGCCCGAAGCAGATGAGCCTGAATCATCAAAACGCCTGACCGATCAATTTTGTAAAGAAGTTATGGGACAGGTGGAGAATATATTAGCATATAATGGAAAGGATATGTACCTGTTAGCCGTTTCTGATTTGCAGCTGATAGAAGGAAAATATACAGGTGCAGATGAGGAAAAAGCAAGTATTACAAAATTTGTGGTCAATTCCTCCACACAGTATAGTGAATTATTTTCACTTGGGGAATTAAACTTAATAAAGGGAGAACATCTTGTACCCGATGATAAGGGAAAAGTACTGATATCGGAAAGTCTTGCATCCAAAAACAATTTAGACGTGGGAGACTCCATTGAAAGTGCGGTGACAGAAGCCTGCCTTGTTCCCAATCCAGATGCTCTTGGAAAGACATTTACTTATCAAATTAAAGGGATATATCAAGTGAAATATCCGGCGGATAATAATCATGATACTATGGAGAGTGAAATTGCAGAAAACTGTATTTTTGTAGATTCCTATACGGGAAAAACAGTGAATTCTCTTCTTCGTGGAGAAGAAATGAACTGGTACAGGCTGGGAGTTGCTTTTTTTGTCAAAGATACCGACAAAATAGAGGAAACTTTAAATGCTGTGAAGAAGGTAGGGCAGTTATCAGATCATGCCTATCAAGTGGAGTTGAATAATGCAAAGTACGAAAAGACGGAGGCACCATTTCACAGTCTTATGAAAACAGTGGATATTTTTCTTACTATACTTATTGTTACAGCGGTCATGGCAATGAGTATTATATTGGTGCTGCATATGCGCTCCAGAAAGCGTGAAATTGCCATCTATCTGTCAATTGGATTAGAAAAGAAGCAAGTATGTTTACAGCTACTTTTGGAAAATATACTTGTTTTTATTATTTCATATGTAACGGCATCGATTTTGTCCATAATTGGAAGTGAAATAATAGTAGCCAGTCTTCTTTCAGGTACCTATCAGGATATGTTGGAAAGAGGAATAGGGATTGCAGGTTTTGTTGGAGGGTTGGCAGGCGGTTTGCTGGTATTGTTGGTGTCCGTTATTGCTCCTGCCAGTATGATAGTGAAATCCCATCCATTGGATATTTTATCTGACGAATAAAACTCTAAATACATAGATTATATGTAAGGGTAAACTATAGTGATTTACTGGAAAAGAAAGATAGTAAGCTATTTAATATATTCATGTAAGGGGGGGACAAAAATGTCAATATTAGAAGCGAGGAATATAGGATTTTACTATTATGAAGGGAAGAAGGTATTAAACGGTATTGGTCTTTCGTTAGAAGAGGGTAAGATGTATGCAATCTGTGGACCTTCCGGCTGTGGAAAAACCACACTTTTATCGCTTTTGGGGGGACTAGATATCCCAAAAGAGGGCGAGATTCTTTATAACGGAGAAGATATTCAAAAGAAAGGGTTAGCCTTACATAGGAAAAATAACATAGCCTTTGTATTTCAAAATTATAATCTGATTCCATATATGACTCCAAGAGAAAATGTGCTGCTTACAGCAAAGGAAGATCCGATGCCTATATTGAAAAGTCTTGGAATCACAGAGGAAGAATCAAAGAGTAGCTATAGCGCGTGCTCTGGAAAGTCATGCTGCTGTCATACTTGCGGATGAACCAACGGGAAATCTGGACGAAGAAACAGCAAAAGAAATTACACAAATTTTAAAGGAGAATGCGCATGTAGGAGGACGCTGCGTAGTTGTGGTAACACATTCCGATGCAGTAGCCAAGGAAGCAGATGTAATATTAAAGCTGGATCATGGAAGATTGGTGGCTAAGGAGGATTTTGTGTAAGATAGATGTTGTAAATATGTGGTAGATTTACGATTTCCTTTTTCATACAGGAAGCGTGAAATTTGATAACTCGTATGATAGAGATACAGCATAACTAGGAAAAAAGTGAGAACAACATAGTTTATATAGTAGATCCTGTTTATAAAAAGAACGTTGAAATTTTGAGGAGGCAGAAGAATGAGATTACAAACAGTACAAGGAGATATTACAAAACAGACAGATGTTGAAGCAATTGTAATGCTGCAAATACAAGTCTGTTAGGCGGCGGTGGTGTGGATGGTGCAATCCATCGCGCAGCCGGACCAGAATTATTGAAGGAGTGCAGAGAGCTGCATGGCTGTAACACTGGGGAAGCAAAACTGACAGGGGCATATAACCTGCCTTGCAAATATGTGATCCATACAGTGGGACCGATTTACCGTGGAGGAACCGAGGGAGAGTCGGAGCTTTTGGCCAATGCATATCGAAATTCTATGCAGGTGGCACTTGCGCATGGAATCCGCACCGTTGCTTTTCCGTCTATTTCTACCGGGGTATATAGCTACCCATTAGAAGAAGCGGCAGAGATTGCGGTAAAAACGGTGAAGGAATTTTATGGAAAGCACGAAGATGCTTTTGATTATGTACGATTTGTATTGTTTGATCCCAGAACAAGACAAGCCTATGAACGGGCGATAGATGAAAAATAATTTTTTTCGTTTATTTAAATAGGGAAAAGCTTTTTCCTTTTTTTAATATCGTTTACATTCTTGGAAAATTTCTATACAAGGACTTTAAGTGAAAAAGATGTTATTTGATCGGCATTGAGCGATTAAATAACATTTTTTATATAAACTGTAAATTTGCGCAGTAGTTCTACAAAACAAAAAAATTCCCTACCTCCCTTCGCTTACGCTACGGTAGGAAAAGGGAAAAGAACATAAGGGGGACTGGCACAACGAAGTTGTGCCAGTCCCCCTTATATCGGTCAGTTCATGGCTAATTAAAGGGAACAAAAAGAAAGGAAAAACCAATCCAGACGGTATCAGCGGCAGGATACAAGAATAAATTGTGATTTCAC
>JAHZAV010000055.1 GCA_019423745.1 Lachnospiraceae bacterium | reverse complement strand
TGGATTACGGACTCTTCGGAGTCCGTTTTCTGTTTTCAGGGCATAAAAACGGAGCCGCTGCTCCATAGACGCTTACTCATCTATTTTGCAACGTCCCCTTAATTAATTATTGTATAGATAATAGATGATTCTATATACTACTAAAATAGTTTGTTAATGCTAGAAAAGAATCAGGAGGAATAGAAATGGAAAAATTACAAATAGAAATTTCAGAAAATAATGTGGAGGAATTTGCAATGTACCTTTACAAACGTGAAAATGCGGAAGCAACCATTCAAAAATATACAGCAGATATTTGGCGCTTCTGGAGATATTTAGGAAAGGAAAAGGTGATAAATAAAAATACATTATTAGAATATAAAGAATGGTTACTATCAAGATATGCAATACGGAGTGTCAATTCTATTATTGCTGCAGTTAACCAGTTTTTGGAATTTTTAAATGTTGCATCTTGGAAGATGAAACGAATTAAAGTTCAGCAGTCTTTATTTTTGTCTGAGGAAAAAGAATTAACAAAAAGAGAGTTTCAAATTTTGGTAAGAGAAGCAAAAAGAGTAAAAAAAGAATGGCTTGCACTTGCTATGGAGACTATAGCTGCAACGGGAATTCGCATCAGTGAATTAAAGTTTTTTACAGTAGAACATATAAAAAAGGGGAAGATTGAAATCTATAACAAAGGGAAATACAGAAGAATTTTAATGCCAAATAATCTTAGAAAACAATTGATTGCTTATGCGAAACGACAAAATCTTTCTAGTGGGGCTATTTTTATTTCAAGAACAGGTAAACCCAAGGATAGAAGTTTAATTTGGAGGGAAATGAAAAAACTTAAAGAAACAACTGGGATTTCAGGAGAGAAAATTTTTCCACACAATCTACGACATTTATTTGCAAGAGTATATTATCAGTGCACAAAAGATATTACAGGTTTAGCAGATCTTTTAGGACATAGCAATATTAACGTAACAAGAATTTATACAGCTAATACAGGGGAAATTTATCAGAAACAACTAAATAAAATGAGAATTTTAGAAGAGTAAACACATAATCTCAGTTATGTGACTTTTTTATAATGTATTTTAGAATACATATAATATAGATTCTATTTTAAAGAAATATAACTATATTTGTCAATACATTTTATTGCGATTTAATGCATCTTTTTGCGATTCGTCAAAAGTAATAAAATGTATTTTTTTTCTTTGTAAAATTTTACATAGAAAATAAGGCCAGTATCATATTAGCAAATTAAATGTACTGACAAATGATTGAGCAACTATATTTTTTTATTAAATGAAATAAATATATATATTAAAGTCACATAACTGAGATTATGTGTTCAAAGGAAAAACATCACTTTATAGATGAGGAAAAGGGGTAAATGCAGATGAATAAGAAATAACAAAATATTATCCTATCTTTATTTATAGTTTTTTTGAAACATTCAAAGAAAAGAACGAAGAATGTATAAAGGATTCCAAAATTAATACCAACCAGTTAATAAATTTTTGGGGAAGGAGTGTAGATTTATGCACGTTTATAAACGAATGTGCAAAAGAGGGATTGCTTTATTGTTAGTAGTCTTATTTTTTGTAAGTGCATTTGTACCGATACCAACTTATGCAACAGATTTGTCTGAATCTGAAGAATCAGAGATTGTTGAATCTGAGTACGAACCAGCATATTCTATTGAAATTTTGCCAGCAGAGGACAATGTGTACATAGGAAATACGGAGATAAAATTTAATGTAAAAATTTCTTATAAGGGAACAGAAAGTGTCCCTAAAGAAACTCTCTTTTTGAAGTCTGCTTTTTCCAACACTGAGCTTACATCTGAAAATGAGCAAGAACTTTTCACAGTTCGTACAAATGTATCAGATATTAGAGAAAATACGGTTTGGGAAGAACAATTTACATTTTCATTACCTGCCTTAGAAAAAGTGATAGAAACTGATTACTTGGTAGTGTTAATGGATAAAGATGAAAATGCTATAACATCTTCGAATTATTCATTTACAGTTGCAACAGCAGAACCTGATTCTATAGAAGAAGATACTGAAAAGGATGTGTTTTACGAAACAACTGACTCGGAGAACGATATTCAAGTAGAATCTATGCAGACAGGACTAAGGAATTATTATGAGATTGCAGACAGTCTTTTAAAATATAATTTAACATTAGAACAGCTTTACTATGGAAGTGTTGAAAAAGATGCTACGGCGCCTTTCCATAATGCAGCTGAATTAAAAGAAATACTTGAAAATGGGGAAGAGGAGTATGCAAGGCTTGTTTGGCAAACGTATCAATATGATTTATGGGATCCCAATTTTCACTTAGGAAAAGGGGGCTGTGGTTCTCTATATACGCCGTCCGGTAGTAAAAAACCACGACCAGGTGACAGACCGGATTATGCTGATGAACTTTTAGAATCAACAGGTCATGAGTATCCTAAAGATGGAAAAACCCCGTTCCATGAAAATCCAGAAGCGGAAATTATCCCGGTAGATAATGCAACATTGGTAGATGGTGTTTTAATTGGAAATGATAAATTTTCTTTTGAGAACTTGTCAAAAACAGCAACACCGGATATAGGCGATGAAAATACTAATCGGGAATACACGGTGGATTTGAAAGCAACTGCAAATCTAGAGCAAACAAAACCTATAGTGTTTGTATTCCAGTTCCAAACAAGTTTCCAGATGTTTGACCTGCTTCATGCAAATTCAAGAGCATCTTTAGTAAATGGAGAGAAAATAAATACAGATCTACTTTCTTTGTATGATATGAAACATGGATTTTTAGAATTTGTGGACTGGGTAGAAGAGTACAGCAAGGGAAGTGTCATGATTGGAGTAACCAATTTCCAACATGGAGGATCCTATTCTATGATTGGTGCTCCATATTATACCAATAATCCAGAAACTATTCGAAATGGTCTTTACGGATGGGATAGTTTTGGTGACTGTGAACATATCCACTATAGCAGAAAAGCATTAGATAATGCGATTGCAGAATTAAATAATTCGAGTAATTTTACGAATTGGACAGATGCAGAAGGAAATTCCATCTACCAGGATGCAGAAATTGTTTCTGTTATTGTTGGCGGTGCTTGTGAAACAAAAGATTTAAAGTACGGCAATTTATTACCTGCTGTTGACGGGAAAAATAAGCTGAAAAAACAGTATGGAATCCGAACAAATACAGGAACCATTGATAAGATTTCCTGGATGGATTATGAGGCAGAAGGAAAAGGCAAAAAGGGAGATGAAGGTGGAAAATTTGATACTGGAAAGTATTATCCTGGTGTGACCACAAGAGAGGATTTTGTACATACTCTCCAAGATATTTATTATGATGCACAGCAAGGTCAGAGTATTTCTGACGTGCTGCTTGAGGATACGATTACTGGAGAATTTAGTGTAAAGGAATCAGAAATCAAAGCGTTTGTCGGGGGAAAAGAGGTAACTGATGAGGTAAAGATTACCGTAGAAGAGCAGAAAGATGGAACAACAAAGGTTACTTGTCAGTATCCAAAGGTGATGAATTATGAGGAAGTTGAGCTGCAGATTCCGGTACAGGCAAAAGAGGATTTTATTGGAAGTAATAATGTAAAGACAAACAGCGGAACACCGACCATCTCCCATCCGGGACGTATTGATCCAGACCAAACTTTTTCGGGAGAGTTTACGGATAAACCGGCGGTCAACGTTCCAATTCGCTTTATGCTGGAAAACGGTGAAACAATTACGTTAAGTCCAGGACAGGAGATCGATCTTTCTGAGCTGGCAAGAGATGAAGATGGAATTGGTTTAATAACGAAAAAATTTGAGGAACTTTTAGGAAAATATGGACAGACAGAAGGAACGGTGACGTATCAGTGGGTAGATGAGAAAGGCAATCCACTAGGAGATCCCACAAGTAGTTTTGTCAGCGGTAAGAATCAGAATCCTCCGGAATTACCCAGTTATGTTGTGACTGGAAAGGAAGAAGATATAGGAAAAAAATTTACTTATCGCTTGAAAGTGACCTTTACTCCAGAAGCTGTCAAAGAGGAAACAACATCGAAGATTCCAGTTTCTGAAAGAACAGAGTATGGAGATGTAGGGATTGAGGTAATTCAGAAACCAGTTGGGAAAATACGGATTCAGAAAGTAATTGACAATTATAGTGAATTTTCATCCAGGCTTTTAGAGGATGATTTTATGATACAGATTCAAAGTGAGAGTGGTACGCCGATTTCTACAGAAGTAGTCCTAAAACATGATGAAACCAGTGGATATATAGAAGTTCAAGAAGATTCATGGATTCATATCAATGAGATCATACCAATGGAATATGAATTCAGTGGTATTACCATTGAAGGTGAAGGGGCTGAGAAAGATGATATTCAGGGAACGAGTGTAAAAGTTCAACGAGGGGATGATATTACCATTACCGTTCACAATAAGTATCAGTGGAAACCGTTTTTCCATGGGTTTGACACGATCAAGAATCTGTTTTCATGGGACAAGTAAGGAGAGTGAAGGAAGATGAAGAAAATAAAAATAGGCAGTATCTTAAGCATACTCTCATTACTGGTTGTAGGAAGTGTATATGGATTTTGGCATCAGGAACTGGAACATACAAACCATCTTAAGGCAGATACCATACAAGCAGAGATTGTGGAAAATTTTACACCACAGGAGCCGGAAGGAACAGTTGACAAAGAGGTATCCTTTCAAAATAAAGGTTCCACGGATGTTTTTCTCCGGATAGCCTATGTGGAAAACTGGGAGAAACAAGGAGAAGCAGGGGAAACCATTCTTTTGAACAATCAGTTGGATGGAGAGGATGTTTCAAAAAAGAACTGGGCAGCAAATAAAGAGGAAAACTGGCAGGATGGGGAAGATGGGTGGTTTTATTATAAGCATATTTTAAAACCTGGTGAAACAACAGAAAACGTTCTGGAAAGTGTTTCTTTTCCAGATTATGAGCAGGAAAAGTATCAACCTTATCAGGAAGCAGATTATTCATTGTATTTTAAGGTGGAAATGCTGCAGGCGAGTACCGGAGATGCCACATTAAATAAAGATGAAGTCAATACGGACGCATCTGCCACAGTGTTTGGGAAGACACCTTTGGTTAATTATGATAACAATCAAATTACATGGCAGTAAGGAGGAGAGAGATGTTGAAAAAAATAAGAAAACCATACCTCATTGCAGGCGTTTCCCTGCTCCTTTTAATCGGTGTGACAGGTGCATTTTTCCAAAGTGATTTACCAGTTACGAATCCATTTTCAACTGGAAATGCCCAAATTTATATGAAAGAAAAGTTTGAATCTGATGATAAATGGGTTCCGGGAGAAGAGAAACAGAAGGAAGTAAAGTTTGGCAATGATGGAGATACCGCTGTTGTCATGCGTGCCAGTTTCCGTCCTTCATTAAAGCTGGCAAATGGGAAGCCAGTGACGGATCCGGAAATTTTAAATGGGTTTGTTTTAAATTATGCAGATATCTTTGAGGAAGAATGGGAACAGCATGGTGACTGGTATTACTATAAAAAAGTATTAGAGCCGGGAGAAGAAACGGACATTACATTAGCATCTGTTTTGATCAATCGTAATATTGGTAATGATGTACATGAGATACAGACGGACTATTCGGGGGCTGTGATGGATGTAAAGATCGAAAATGAAGCTCTTCAGTCAACAGTTACCAAGGACAGTACAGAACTGCAGAATTGGGAGTATTACCCATATGTAAATGGAAAAGAGGTTACATGGATTCAGAAATAATTTGGTATAACCAATTTATTTAATAAATTTTTATTACATAGGAGGAAGATTAAATGAAAAACAAAAAATTATTAGGTATCACAGGATTAGCAGTAGTTGCACTTGTGGGAGGCTCTTTGGCGTATTTTAACCAGACAATGGAAGTAGAAAACCCATTTGACACAAATAAATATGGTTCTGAACTGGTGGAGGATTTCCATCCGGGAGATGGTGATAACTGGCAGCCGGGAGCTACAGTAAACAAAGATATCGAGGTGAAAAACACTGGTGATTATGATGTGCTCACACGTGTTAAGTTCGATGAAACCTGGACTCGGAAAGGGGAGGATTCTGCCTATAAGACGAATAAAGGAATGAATAATACAACAAGTCAAGCAGATGCTACAGACGGTTTAACAGAAGCTGATGGTTCTATCGTTACAAAAACATTAAATGCAGCAGAATGGGTATATAATCCATCAGATGGATATTGGTATTATAAGCATAATCTTACTTCGGGAAGCAGTACTGGAAATTTTTTGGATAGTGTAACACTTTTAGAAGATGCTGATATGGGTAAATATGCGGTAACTAAATACTACACAACGGCAGATGAAGAACCTGCTGCTGATGCCATTGGAAAGGATCCAGCTACTCAGTGGGTGAAATATGAAGGCGAAGTTCCAAATGATGCAAAACATACAAGAACTGTGACAGCAGTAGAAGATGGAAAAGAAGGATATTCAAACTCTGATTACAAACTTACCATCACAGCACAGACAGTACAAGCTACCGAAGATGCGGTTCAGAACGCGTTTGGACTTACAACTTTAACAGGTACAGACTGGACACTTACAAAATAGGAAGATGCAGGATAACAGACAGGAGGTGCCATACTGCACTTCCTGTTTTGGTAGAAAAATATGAAAGTAATTAAAACAATAGTTACAGCATTATCCTGGCTGATTTTGGGAATTATTCTGGTTTATGTATTGACAGCATTGCCAATGCTCGGCGGATACCGTCCCATCGTGGTTCTTTCAGGAAGCATGGAGCCTGCTTATCCAGTAGGAAGTTTGACATATTATCATGCCTGTTCGTATGAGGAAATCGAAGTGGGGGACGCTATTACCTTTCAAGCCGGGGATAGTCTTGTAACGCATCGGGTAACTGAGAAACAAGAATTATCCAGAACATTTACAACAAAAGGGGACAATAACGAAACAGAAGATGTGAATCCGGTTTCTGAAACAGATGTAGTGGGAAAAACAGTAGAGATGGATATTCCTTATTTGGGATATTTTGTTACGATTGGCCGGAATCCAGTTGTGATTTTTTTGATGGGAGCAATTCTTCTGCTGAGTTATGGATTGGATGTACTGGAGAAAAAGCAAAGGAGGAGCCATGAAACAGAAAATGAAAAGTAAAACAGGCTTGTTTTTGATTGGTTTCATCTGCCTTTTTCTGATTGGTGGTGCATTTGCTTACTGGACACAAGAGTTGCAGGTTCGAAATGAGTTTCAGACAGCCAGATATGATACAAAGATTAAAGAAGAGTTTGTGCCTCCAAACGATTGGCTTCCGGGGCAAGAAATCAATAAGGATGTTAGTGTGCAAAACAAAGGAACAATTCCAGTCTTTGTGAGAGCCAGAGTACATCAGGAATGGATCAGGCGTGAAAATGTTTACGATGGAGAAGGAAATCCGATTCCGCCGTTAAAAGGTGAGCAGATTCCACTTTTATTTGAAACAAAGGATGGGCAGGAATATGCTTCACAGATTATATGGGGTACAGATGTAGTTTTGTTAAGAGAAGGAAAACAGGCAGAGATAGAACTGGGACTTCCTACAGTAGATACGATTCATCAGGCAAAAGGAAAGTGGCTTTTGCTTACAGACGTACCGGATCAGGAAGGAAATTTCTCATTTTATTATATAGGGAATATTCCACCCCAGGGAGAAAGTCCGAAACTGGTAGATGCCGTAGTGATGAACCCTAAGATTGAGCCGGAGATCAAAGGACAGAAAACCTGGTATGAAAATGATCAAAAGATAACAGAAGAGATAGGGAATCCAACATATGGATATGAAAATGCACATTATGAGATGGATATTGTTTCTGATACGGTGCAGGCAACAAAAAGTGCGGTAAAGGAAACCTTCGGAGATGATCCACAGGCTGCTTGGGTGTTGGAATATCTGGCAGAAAATGAAACGATGGAGTAGGAGGAAACATGAAAAAGAAGCATATAGTAAAAAGTCTGATTCTAACCGTACTCCTATTAGGAAACTTGTCTACAGTCTATGCAAACGATACAGAAAAAAAGCTTTACTTCGAACCTCAGCGGGGAGAAATGGTATGGGATGGAGAACAAAGCTCTGGTGTGGAGCAATTTATGAAATTTACGAATATGGTGCCAGGAGAAAGCTATGAAGATGAAATGAAGATTGAGAATGGTTCATCAAAGACCTATGATCTGTATTTTCAAGTTATCCCACTCAAGCAAAATGAACTTCAGAATACCCTGCTTCAAAAGATAGAAATGTCTGTCTATCAAGATGGGAGGGTAATTTATCAAGGAGATGCACTGGGGGAAGAGGGCTCTGCCAACCTGCAGAATGTGGTACCTTTGGGAACATATGAGCCATCAAAAGAATCAGAATTAAGAGTAGACTTAAAATTAGATAAAACAGTAGGATTAGAATTTAATGATCTGCTTACTAAGGTGGACTGGAAATTTATGGTGCAGGAAAAGGAAGGAGATTCTTTTGCGGAGATAAAACCTCCAAAGACAGGAGATGAATCAGGAATCTATCAATGGATTATACTTGTGACAGTTTCAGCTACATTGCTACTTAGTATAATTTTTCTGTACAGGAAAAGAAATAAGGAACAAAAGAGGTAAGAAATTTGAGAACTTTTATCAAAGAATTTAAGACATTTATCAGTCGGGGCAATGTATTGGATATGGCAGTCGGTGTCATCATTGGAGGGGCATTCAGCAGTATCGTAAAGAGTTTAGTTGATGATATCATCAATCCATTGTTGGGGCTTTTTGGAGGAATGAATTTTGACCAACTTGTATTACATTTGGGTTCAAATGTGACATTATACTATGGCAAGTTTATTACTGCTGTAATTAATTTTTTGATCATGTCCCTGCTTGTTTTTCTAATTGTTAAGATGATGAATCAGATTACAGTAAGATTAAAAACGATAGAAGAAAAGCCAAAGGTAGAAAATAAGGTTTGTCCATTTTGCAAAAGCGAGATACATGTAGAAGCAACAAAATGTCCACACTGTACTGCAGACGTGGCATAAATGGAAGGTAAATGGGTAAAAGAGGATTGAAATGTTGGATATTTTTGAAGAAGTAAAAAATATCTTAGATTTAGAATATATCTCAGATCTTAGATTTTATAAAAATAAGGGGCGAATAATGGAGATTATAGAAGGTTTGCCTGATGATAGATTTACTAAGAAACAAAAACAAGAGTTTACACAATATATAATGGAAAAGTATTAATACTGATGAGGGGAAGAAACTTAAAGTACGATGATTATAATATGGAGAGGCCATATTTATTCAAAATGTTTAATGGGTACAATTTTGTAAAGAATTCAATTGAACTTGGAAATTTATGTAATCATTGGCAAAGAGGATAAACATAAAAGAGTAAATAGCCCAAATACCGGAAGTGAAATTGTCACTTTCGGTTTTTTTATAGGGTGTATTAAAGAGTATCAATGTGTTCTTGATTAAAGATTGTCTGTAGTAAAAATAGTCGATTTGTTAAGTTTAATGTTTGATATTTACAAGGATTTTTCTTACCGATTTTCAAGTAAAGTATGAATATTTTCCAGGATAATTCTTAATTCTCGTTCGGAACATTGAGAAAGTAAGCGATTTATTTTGTTTGCAGTATTATCTTGTCCAGAATAGAGATAAGAATCTACGGACAGATTTACTTCTTTGGCAATCTTGAAGAAGAGAGGCAAACTTGGATTGTTAATCCCGCGTTCAATATTTCCGTAATGAGTTAGGTTTACTTGAACTCTTTCTGCCATTTCCTCTTGCGTTATATTCATTTTTTCTCGACACTCACGAATCATATCACCTAAACGGTGGTCTGGTTGTATCATATGCACTATTCACCTCCATAGATTTTAGTGTATTATGCAATCTTTAAAAAGTGAAAATAGTAATACACAATATTTAATATATAGTATTACTACATATTAAATATATGATAATTTAAAAAGGATAGATGTAAAATTAGTGCAAATAAAAGGAGTTATGGGTATAAAAGAAAAAAGGGATTTTATTTTTAAGGGGTAAACAGTACCTTAGATATTGTGTAAAGCACAATATTCCATATCTTTTTATAAGCAATGAAAAAAGTACAGAGACGTTGTTGCAGGGAAATAGCCTGCAATACGTCTTTTTCTATTGGAATTTTTTTTATATTAGAGCGCCACCCTCGATCCGATTTTCTTAAGAATTCAGATCGGAGGAAAGGAAGATGGGCTTTAATAAAGCAAGAGAAGAATATAAGTGGAAACAATGGAAAGAAGCAGAAGAGAAAAAGATGAGAGAATTGGGAGTTCCAGAAGAAGTGATTGCCAAATTGTATGAATATGATTGGGAAATATTTAAACAGGAGCGGATTTATCAAGAAAGACAGATACCAAACACAGATCTTGTTATACAGAGAGAGGATACAGATACTACATATGAGATTCATCAGCCTGTAGATGTGGAAGAATTTATAGAAGCAATAGATGATAAGTCACTTCGGAACATATTGCTGGAAACCGACATGCTTACTATGAGAATTATCCTATTGAAAAGCATGGGATATAGTATCGAAGAAATTGCAGAGCATTTTGGGATGAAACCAAATACAATTTCTGCCAGACTGATGCGCTTGAGAAAAAAAATAAAAAATTTATAGAATGGCGTCATATTTTGTTATGGAAGTTGGCTAGTAAGTAGGAGAGGTAAGTTCTCTCCTAAGTAGGAATTTTTTCTATACATTTTCGGGAAGGTACTTAGTGCCTTCCCCTCCTCTGTTCCTTGATAA
>JAHZAV010000054.1 GCA_019423745.1 Lachnospiraceae bacterium | reverse complement strand
AGTAAAGCCAAACAAATGAAAAAGCCCAATTGGGCTTTGTGGGTAAATGATGTTGTGATTGGCGAATCTGTTTCAATGGGTCTTTAGACTCCAGTGCCGGTAATGGACCCTTATAGGGTCAAATCAAGCCACCGGCTAAGCCGGTGGTCTTGATTTTGTAATCTTTATCATCCTGTCTTATCAGTTTACCAGAGGAATTATTTCCTTGAAAAATGTTACCGATATAAAAACAAATGAAGAAATGATTCGGAAAATCAATCAAAAGGCTTTGAAAAGAACAATATGGAAACGCATAAAATGTGAGAATTTTTATTTCTTGAAATCAGATATGGAGGCTGTAAGGTTGTGGTATTAAGGAGGATAGAAATCCGGATTTATACGGATATTACTGTGAGCTGATCTGATAACGATGACTATCGGAATGGTTACAAACGCAAACATGTAAACAGCAGCTATCTAACAGCTACAATTATAAGGAGAAAACTGGGGAAAGAAAATCCGCAGGAATTTTGGCGGTTACGATGTTAGGCGATTTATAGGATCTCACATTGTACAAAACAGACATTGTTTTTTTGTGCAATGTATAAAAAAGTAAACGAACATATAACTTTAAATTGACACAGTGCTCAATTTGAAGTTATACTTTAATTAGGAAAACGATTGCGCAAACGTTTCGAAAGGTTATTGTGAAAAAAAGGAGGAGAATATGAAAAATTATCAGACAACATTTTTGAGTGGTTTAACTTCCATTTGCGATGCAAGAAGTTGTCGTGCATCCAGTTGGGACCAGACTGGAAGGAATAAAGATTATTGGCTTATTGAACCAGGGGTAACAGTTACTCTGGCGGAAATCGAAGGACCGGGATGTATAAATCATATCTGGATGACGTCTTTTTGTCGCAAGATTATCGGGCCCAGTATTCAAGATCCAGTTCTTGGTTCCAGTGTGGCACCGGTTACGGAAATGGAGAATGCGATAGGTGTAAACTGGGAGATTAATGATCCTGATTATTATCGAAAAGTTTTGATTAAAATGACTTGGGAAGATCAGGAAACGCCAAGTGTTTTAGTTCCTTTGGGCGATTTTTTCTGCATTGGTCATTCCATGCCGGCAAGTTTTTCTTCCATTCCTTTTCATGTATCTTCAAGACCTCAGGAAGAGTGTACGTTTGGAGGAACAGCCTCGATGAATTGTTATTTCCCAATGCCTTTTAATACAAAGGCTAAGATTGAAATAATCAATGAAAACGAGAGACAGCTGGGGCTGTTTTTCCATATTGATTATGAGATTTACCGAGAAAAAAAGGATAATCTTGTTTATTTTCATGCTTCCTGGCATCGGGAAAAACCATGTTGTGGATGGGGGAATGATCTGGCGGTTAATACACCGGAAGTTAACAGCGTCGCAAATCTGAAAGGAGAAGAGAATTATGTGATTCTTGATGCTGAAGGAGAAGGACATTATGTAGGATGTAATCTTTCAGTGGCACATTTTCAGGGGTCCTGGTGGGGAGAAGGCGATGATATGATCTTTATCGATGGCGAGGAATATCCAAGTATTAACGGAACAGGCAGTGAAGATTATTTCAATCATGCATGGGGAATGCAAAAAAACCAATCGCTTTATACGGGAACGATCATTCATGAATCTACAGTTCAAGGTTATCAGGTTTCTTATCGGTTCCACATTACGGATCCAATTCATTTCAAAACAGGAATCAAAGTAACAATGGAACATGGACATGCAAATCATTTATCTGATGATTGGGCTTCAACAGCTTATTGGTATCAGACATTGCCGTCAAAGGGTGTAACAATTGCTCCGATTGAAGAGAGAATTGTTTTGAAAAAGGTTCAGGAAGTTCCAGAAGCAGGAGAATTTGAATTGACAGAAGAAATGAAAGCGGCGAAAGAATCATCGAAAAAACGGTATGAGATATTTATGAATGAGAAAATGCATCAGAACCATCTTAATGCTGACAGGACAGAAGCTGCTTCCAGAGGAAATATTGAATTATCTAAGAAAGTCAGAGATATCTTTGACAGAAAAAATTAGTGAAAAAGGAGGAAAAGATATGAAAATGAGAAAGCTGATGGCAATTCTTATGGTAGTTGCGATGGTGCTGTCGCTGGCAGCCTGTAGTGGAAAAGACGACATTGATTCAGACGAAAAAGACTCGGATGGTGTAAAAACCTTGAAATTCTGGTCTTTTCATACTGGAAAAGAAGGAGAATATCTGGAAAAATTCGTGGACGAATACAATTCAACACATGATGACGTACAGATTGAACATACAGTTGTAAATCAATCTGATTATACAACCACACTGATTCCAACAGCTTATGCGAATGGAGAAGCGCCGGATATCTTGTATGTAGAACCGGCTACATTTAAAAAATATGTAGATAAAGGAATGCTTCTGGATCTATCACCATATTATTCGGATGAATTGAAAGCAGATATTCTTCCTTCTGCTCTTGATGCTGTTACGGTAGATGGAAAGATTTATGCGCTCCCAATAGAGATGGAAACGCTTGGACTTTTTTATAATGTTGACATGCTGGAAGAGGCGGGAATAGATCCGCCAAAGACATGGGATGAACTGTATGAAGCAGCAAAAGCACTTACCACAGATGATGTTTATGGATTGATACTTCCAGTTGAAGAGACAAGCTATACATTATTCAATTGGTGGCCGTTTATGTGGATGGCAGGAGCAGATGTATACGATGATGAAGGAAATGTTACAGTGGACTCTCCGGAAATGATCGAAGCTTTGGAATATTGGGGAAGATTTTATCAGGAAGGATTAGTCCCGAGTTCATTACAGATTGGTCCGTGGGAGATTGGTAATGTGGGAACGGGAGTAGCTGCTATGCAGGTGTCTGGGACATATGTGATCGATTCGGCCGAAAATGATTATCCAGATGTAAATATTGGTGTAGTTCCGCTTCCTTCACCCAATAATAATTCCATTACTGTAGCAGGAGGTCAGAAAATGGCAATTAATGCAAATTCTGCATATCCGGATGAGGCGGCCGATTTTATCTTTTCATTATATGGAAGTGACGATATTACTAAAGCGACGGAATGGACGACAGAGGCGAAATTCGCATATCCGGCTCGTCAGAGTGTCATTGATGCGAATGAACAAGTGTTTGATAGTGGTCTGAGAGCGGTATTTACTGATTTTTATGATACTGCGGTTCCGGAGCCAAGTTATTCTGCGGAAGTAACGGATGCAATGGGTAAAATGCTACAGGAAGTAATGTTTGACGGTGTTTCTGCTACTGACGCGGTCAAAGAAGCACAGGCGACTATTGAGAATGTTTCTGACTAATTAACAGCCATATGTCAGAGCTGTGCAGAAACTGTACAGCTCTGCTTTTTATAAGCGCTGCTGGCGCAGAGAAGAGCATAATGTTCGGTCTGCGGCCAGAGAAAGTCTAATAGGTGAAGAGATTATGAAAGAAATAAAATATTCTAAGAGAAAGAGACGGGAAGCTGCGATTGCTTATGCTTTTATTTTGCCGGACTTTATCGGATTAATTATTTTTGTGATCGTCCCGATTTTGTATGCTTTCTATATTAGTTTTTTTGATTGGGATTTAATTAATGAAAAGGTATTTGTCGGATTTAGCAATTATATTCGAATGATAAAGGATGTCGAATGGTGGCAGGCGCTTTTGCGCACAGTAAAACTGACATTGATTTATGTACCTTTACTTTTTGTGACATCGCTTTTCTTCGCTGTACTGATCAGTAACATAAAGTCCAAGGCAGGCTCTTTTATCAAAACATCTTTTCTGATGCCATTTGCAATTACATCCGTCATTGCATCTACACTCTGGATGTTTTTGTACAATGAAAAAAGAGGATATTTGAATGCGCTTTTGAATTTGTTTGGAATTCATAATCAAGGGTTTTTAGGAGATAAAAAGCAAGCATTGATTTGTATTGTTTTAGTCCTTTTGTGGATCAATATTGGCTACAATATGATTCTGTTTTTATCTGCAATTAAAGATATTCCTTACAGTTATCAGGAAGCGGCTACAATTGATGGGGCGAACAAATGGCATATATTTCGCTTTATAACTTTTCCGTTAATAAAACAAACCAGCATATTTATTTTGGTTACTACGACGATTGCTTCGTTTCAGGTATTGGATCTGATTATGGTAATGACCAAAGGAGGACCTGCGAGAGCTACTGAGGTAGGGGCGCTTTATATCTATGACCGATCCTTCAATATGATGGAAATGGGATATGGCTCTGCGCTTTCTGTATTTTTGTTCTTGTGTTTGTTAGTATTTTCTTTTGTTCAGCTTCGACTGTCGACGAAAGAGTAGGAGGTGAAGAACTTGAAAAAAGGAAGAATTAAGATAATTTTGCTTATGGTATTCGGACTGTTTCTTTTATTTCCGATCTATATATTGTTTATGTCTACGTTTAAGACAGCAAATGAGTTGTTTGTGGTTTCTTTATGGCCCCAATCACCGACTCTGGATAATCTGAAAGCAATATTAAACGCAGGATTTTTAAACAGCATAAAGAATTCCTTATTTGTATCAACAACGGTTACTGTTGTGGCAATGATTCTGCACGCGATGTGTGGATATGCATTAGCCCGGTTAGATTTTCCTGGGAAACATATCATTTTTATGATAATTGTCAGTACTTTAATGATTCCGACAACAACCATTCTGGTTCCTCTTTTTATGGTTTGCAAAGCGTTTAGTATTACAAATTCCTATGCCGGCTTAATTATTCCTGCCTTTTTCAATGCTTATGGTATTTTTCTGTTTCGACAGTATTACTTGGATTTTCCGAAAGAACTGGAAGAGGCGGCAGAAATGGAAGGCTGTTCAAAGATCAGAATGTTTATTTCTATTGTTCTGCCGCTGTCAAAACCAATGATTGTCCCGCTCACTATCGCGTTTTTCCTTGGTACATGGAATAACTATCTATGGCCTTTGATAGTCAATAAAAAAGAAGAATATCAGACAGTGCAGGTATATTTGGCAAATATGGTTTCCGGATATTCTACACCATGGAATGAAGTGATTGCGGCAGCGGCTATGGCGGCAGTACCTGTATTTATTCTGTTTCTTCTGATGCAGCGGCAATTACAGGATGGGATTAAAATTACAGGAATCAAGTAAGGGGGGGGGAGAAAAATGTTTGAAACATCATTATTTGAATATCATCCGGGGATTGAGTCTCGATGGGCAAGTTATGAAAATCCGGATGGAAAAAAAGGCTTCGGGGGTCAGGCTAGAAATGGACGGAAAGGTGCAGCATGGTTTACGTTGGAAGATGGAGAAGATGCAGTACTGGCGCATGTTGAACACATGAGTGGCATGATCCGAAGAATCTGGATCACAATTAACACGAGAAATGAAAAAACGCTTCGCGGAACCGTGATTGAGATGTACTGGGATGGCATGGATCGGCCAGCGGTCAGCGCGCCAATTGGAGATTTTTTCTGTCATGGAATAGGCAGAATGAGTATTGTGAAAAATGCATTGTTTTCCAGTCCGGAGGGAAGGAGTTTCAACTGCTTTATTCCCATGCCATTTCGAAATGGAATGAAAGTTGTGGTAAAAAATAGAAGCGGGCAGCAGATTAAGCATTTTTATTATGACATAGATTATACGTTGGGAGATTGCTTTGATCAAAACACTATGTATTTTCACTGCTTTTTTAACAGAGAAAATCCGACTACCGAAAGAAAAGATTTTGAATTGCTTCCGTACACAAAAGGAAGAGGAAGATATCTGGGTGTAAATCTGGGAATTAGATGCAATACGGAAAAATATTTTACTACCTGGTGGGGAGAGGGAGAAGTAAAAGTTTATCTCGACGGCGATAAAAAGTACCCAACATTGTGTGGTACCGGTGTAGAAGACTATGTAGCGACAGCTTGGGGGCAGGATTACTATTATGATCTGTATCATGGAAGTCAGATTTATGACAAAGAAAAGATGGAAATTGCTTGTTATCGCTTCCATATACCAGATCCAATCTATTTTCACAATGATATTCGGGTTACTGTTCAACAGATTGGGGGAATTGATACAGATGATGAACTAAATAAGGCAAAATTCTTCTTTAACCAGACAACGAAGGGGTACAAATATCGTTCGGTAAACGGTTATAATATTGATTTTTCTTCGATCGATTCCAACGTTGTGCTTCCAGAATTGTTCGAACGAGAGGAAGATTGGTCATGTTGTACTTATTTTTACTATGGAGAACCCATGAACGGGCTTCCGGTACTTGCGGTAGATAAGCTTCTGCTCTGATGGAAAATAATGTAGCATATAAGATATTCACAATTATTAGGGAAAAAAGACCATGAATATATTGAGATGGGAGAGAAAAGGAGGAAATATCTCTGAATTTATGATTGCCATTATAAGGAAGATATTCTGGAGGTTTAGCTATGGTTATTGAGCAGGAAATAGGGAAAGGATATTTGAAAGTGCCGATTGAAACGGGTGCAGTAAAAACTCCGGTTAAGATAACGGCTCATACATATATAGATCCTGGAAACGAGAGAGTGTTGTTTCAGGGAATGGTTCCGATATCTGAGAATAAAGTGGATTTTTGGGGAAGAGTTGTAATCAATGATTTTGATGAAGCAGTTCTCCGAGTGGAAATAGAGGAGGGAGAAAAAGAAAAATGGACTGCTGGAATTCATTGGGAAGAATGGAAATATAATAATAACGGGCAAAGCCCTGTTTTTCATATGGCACCTCCAAGCGGCAGTTTTCAAAACATTTTGCGGCTTCGTAGTTTAGGCAGAAAATGGGAAGTGGAGTATAAATATGATCCTTTTGGAGCAGATTCAGAACGAGAAGTTTTAGTAAAAACAGGTTGTGGAAGAAATATAGGACAGATGGAGGAACAGATGGATGTGTCAGTATACAGGAAGACGCAAAAATCTGTTGACACTCTGATGAATAGAAAGCGTTATATTGAAGGTGACATAGAAGAAGAATATATGTTTGATGATGGAAACCTTTGCATGGGGAAAAGTCGGATCTTTAATTGGGAGAATTTCTCTTTTTTTAACGTTTTAACACCGCCGTTGTTTTTGGAAAAAAAGGAGAATGGGGAAACAATTCTTTCTGGTGGAAAAGAGATAGAGAAATTTCGAATATGGAAACGAGAATGGGAAGATGTTCCGGCTACAGAAAAATTTGGGGAACCATTACGTTTTCGGGTAAAACCAAGTGTTTGGCCTAATATAGAGTTGATTTCTCCGGAAGGAAAGCAAGATGACGTGACAGCAAAAGCATTTGAAATTCACCTGGAGCTTCGGTTGGAGAAAGGAAAACATATAAAGATGAATCTTTGTGGGTTTTCTGTCAGATATGATCAGGAAGAGGGGATCCTCTATGCTGAGGATGTCTCGGTCCCAGTTACAGGTGAAAAGCTTTGCCTTACAGCATATATAGATATTGGCTGCGCTGAATTTATTTGCGGAGAAAAGGCTATATTTTGTCTTCAACAGTCTGTACAAGGTGAATTTCTACATGTAGATAATACGGTTAGCGGTAATCTGGAAAAATGTAAAGTTGAAGCATGTGAGAGCCCGGAAATTCAGATTTGGTCAGAAAATAGCATGTTTCAAATTATACACCTGGTAGTGTATGGCTTGAAGAAGAAAGAGAATACGGATCTATATTTAGAACGTTTTGGAATTGACAAGATTAAGGATCCGGTTTTTTACAAAAGTACTGAATTTACAGTATATCATCACTATGTGAGGGATAAGAATTATGGATATCCGGATGCGGTGGCATTAACAGACAAAATTGTTGTATCTCCAGTGAGGGTGGTAGAAGAGTTTAGCTGGAGGAAAACACCGTGGGGGGATATGACGCGTGTCGTAAACCGAGAAGATGTATGGCGCGGATATGCAGCGCTGACTCGATATCCTCAGATACATTCGCCGGTTACTACTTTGAATGCCGCTTACCAGATTGCCTTGGATGTATTTAAACAATGTAAACGAAAAAAATATGCGTTGAATGGACAAGCTGGTTTGTGGTCGGCAGGATTATTTCAGGGCCCAGGAGAAGGTTTTGGAGTATGGCTTCGCGACAGTACGCATATTTTACTTCGATGTGGAACTCTGGTAGATCCAGAGGGTGCAAAAAATACGATTCGTTTTGCTATGGAAAAAGGGTTTGATAATGGATCTGATGGCTTGGCTATGGGTGCGGTTGGCCTGTGGGATTACTATCTTGTCACAGGTAACACAGATATTTTGTATGAAATGTGGCCCCGGCTGATTGAGAGCACTATGGAGGCAGATAAGCGTTTTGACGAAGAAAAAGGACTTGTCATGGCGGAGAATTCTACGTCCAATGATGCATTTCCAGAACCGGAGAATGATGGCTTCAGCCTCAGTACAGAATGCTACTTTATGAAAGCGTACGAATCAATGGTTGCAATTGCAGAACTGATTGAATATGGAGAAGTGGATAAAATTAAAGAATGGAAACAAAAAAGCGAAACGATTAGAAGAATGATTAAGGATCAGTATTGGAATCCGCAGTATGGATATTACACAAGCGGACCTAAAGGATCGAAGTCATATCATGAAGGATTTTGGGAAACTTCAGGGCAGGAAAGTGTTTTGTGGACGAAATTTGAGATTGCATCACAAGAGCAAAGACATCTGATTTTACAAAATCTTGAATCTGTAGCTATGACAGAATATGGAATTAAGTTGTTCCCATATCGGAAAGAAAAAAATCATTTTTGTGGATCTGTATGGGGGGTCTGGCAAGCAGGGTTTGCATCGGCGGCTTCTCTGGAAGGAAACTGCGAGCTGGTTCGCAGACTTCTGGCTCAGCAAATCAGAGTCTGTCTGATGAATAAGACATTTTATGAAGTGATTGATGCAGATAACGGAATTTCCTGGAGATGGCCCGGACAGTTGTGGAATGCTGCCGGATTTATTTCGTTGATTTTCTATGGTGTATTTGGAATTGACTACAATATACGGGGGATGTATTTTCATCCGGCAGTATCGAAAGAATTGGCGGACATATCCTTGAGAGATCTCCCATATCGAAAAATGATTTTAGATATTAAGGTGTGCGGATGGGGAACGGTTATTAAGAAACTGGAAATCGATGGACGTATATCTGATTACGTGGAAGGATCAATGGAAGGAAGGCATCAGGTGGTTTTATATTTAGCGCAGGGGAAGTAAAATACTTGTGTTATTGTAAGCGTTTATAATATAATGATGTATGATAAATATTAAATTTTTGGGAAGAGAGCGTGATAAGTTTGGCAAATATGAAGGACGTTGCGCTGCACGCGCATGTTTCCGTATCTACTGTATCACACGTTATTAACGGAACTAGATTTGTTTCCGAGGATGTTCAACAACGTGTCAGGGACGCGATGGATGCCGTGGGGTATATTCCTAACGTGGTGGCTCATTCTCTGCGGACGAAAAAAACGAATACAATCGGACTCGTCATTCCAATAGGCAACGATGAAAATTCCAATATTTTTATCATGCAGGTTGTTTTAGGGATTGACTCTGTGCTGAAAGATCAAGGATATTGCGCTCTTCTGGCTAATACGAAAGATGAACTGCAGAGGGAAATTGAAGAGATTCGTCTTATGATTACTCGGCAGATTGACGGATTAATACTTATACCTTCCGTAGGATCGCATGATTTTTTACCGGATTTGTTAAAAGAAAAAAAGTTTGTTTTTGTTGATCGAATTCCGAAGGGGTTTGAGGATAATGATTATGTGGTTTGCGATTCGTTTGGAGGAAGCTATGAAGCAGTAGACCGGATGATAAAGCGGGGATATTCCAAAATTGGAATTCTGTGCGATCACATTGGAAACTATCGCAACTCAGATGAGCGTCTTTTAGGTGCGAAAAAGGCATATCAGGATAACGGTCTGGAATTGAAAACAGAATACATATGTGAATGTACCAGTAATATAGAGGAAGCGCAGGAAAAAACTCAATGGCTGCTGGAGAATACAGATGTAACTGCAATACTGGCGGTTAGCAATATTATGGGAATGGGTGCAGTTAAGTACCTGAAAGAAGTTAATATCAAAATACCCGAGGAGATTGGTTTGACGATTTTTGATGATTATAACTGGACAAGTATTCATACGCCTACAATTACTACCATACGTCAGGACGCATTTGAGATGGGACGACAGAGTGCGCAGCTTCTTTTGAATAAATTAAAGTTCAAGGAAAACGAGGGAGATGTTTGGAAACCGAAAGGGATTCGGCTGCCTACAGAATTGATTATTCGGGAATCGTGGAAATAAATACCGTAAATTATTTATACTTCCGGGAATGTGCAGCATTATTTTCGCAAGAAGGATTTCAGCAGTAATAGTATTTTGTGGCGGTGACAGTATTCTAACTGTATAAGGGGTCAGGTACCATAAAAAGAAAATAAACAGAATGTAACTGCTTGAAAATGATATCATGTATGATAATATCTTTATAAAGTTTGTTGGATGGTAGATATGATGTTTAGGGAAGAGAATTATCAGGCGGAACGGGAAGCAAGAGAAAAAAGAATAGCAGAATATTCGAAAAGAATACAGGAATATACTTTAGCACATTCGAGACAGATCATAGACGAGCTGATTGCGGAAAGGCATCGGCAGAATACATAACGCAGCAGGAGATTGCAAATATTACCGGAATTATGCCGTCGAATCTTGCAAGATTCGAAAGCAGCTCCAGGGTGCCGACACTTATCGTATTGCAGAAGTATGTCTCCGCACTGGGGAAACATATAGAAATAAGAATATGTGATAATGAATAGACACCAATGATAAAGCCTTCAGAAGGTTTTATCATTGGCATTATTGTTAGGGCAAGGCCCTGTTTTCGATATGCAGTTTTTAGTGTACCAAAAAATGG
>JAHZAV010000053.1 GCA_019423745.1 Lachnospiraceae bacterium | reverse complement strand
GAAGAGCCCCTTATAGGGGCAGAGCAAACCACCGGCTAAGCCGGTGGTTATGATTCTAATGATTTGTGACATTCACATTTATGTAGTGCTATAAATGCCCCTATTCGGAATGTTCCTCTTTTCGTCGTCGCTTTCTGAATTCACCCGGAGAAAGACCATTGATACTGAAGAATACTCGTGTCATGGTACGATCTGAACCAAAACCAGCCTCAATTGCAATATCTAGAATCGGTAGATTTGTTGTGGCTAATAAGGATTCTGCATATCGGACTCGAAATTGCAACAAAACATCTTTGTAGCTTGAATTCAATTTTGCCTTAAACTGACTGCGTAGTATATTTTTTGTGGTGTAAAGATCACGAGTGAGAGTATTGGCATCTATAGATTCAGCCATGTTGTCGTAAAGGTAAGTGATGGCGGACAGCAGAGGTTCACTCATTATAGTGCCGCGGTAAACCTGATCGTTTTCTCCATTGCTTAACATTTTTTCACGATAGACAAGAGGAGTAACATCCGTTATGGCATTGAAGTGGCGGAAAAAAGAGATCTCCTTATTAAAGCCTGAAATGGATGATATATAATTAAAAGGAAGACTATCATAAAGGAAATATGCCATTGCATGTGCCAGCCGCATACGGTTGAGATATTGTCCAAAATTTAGTCCGGTAACGATGAGAAGTGTATGGTTTAAAACGGTTTCATTCGAAGAGGGGCATACATTTTCCACCACCTCAGCTGCAGTCAGTGGTGCATTGCTATGCGTAGCAATATAAAGACTGACTTTTCGGCTTATAGGGAAAGAATCAAACTGATATTGTTCCTTTGCCTTTTGAGCAATCCGGTTATAAAGTAGCTCAATTTTGCGCAAAAATGAACTGCGAAGGATAGCGGATCCATATGATTTCTTTTTGCTTAGATTGTAAAATTGCTCCAATAAGTGGATGATTTGTTTAGCTTCGGGACTACTAGAGCCAACGACAGGAAGATTGTTGACAATTTCCTGTTCATCATTAAATGATATTCTGCTAAAGGAATAGTAATTTAAAAGCTGGTAATCATAGGAACAGACCCACAAATGAAGCTGATTATCGAAATCCGGGCAAATTGTAAGTACCTGTGAACATTGAATCCATGCGATACAGCCTGGTTCCACTGAAAATTTCTCCCCATTTATAATAAAAACACCACTTCCATCTTTTACTAGAATAAAATAACTATCAAATTCCATAATAGGGCACATTTCACTGTTGATTGTATATTCCTGCAACTTTAAATATTTATCAGGTCCACAAAATATGCCGCTTTTTGGAGACTCGCATAAAGGATAGATTTTTTGTTCAAAATAATAAGTCACCTCTTGGCTTTCAATATAAAATGTCAAAATATAATATTCTGAGTATGTGAAAAGAATAGCATATTGTGAAAGAAAAATCAATGCGAGACAATACTTTTCCTGAAATAGAAAAACTGCAGATACTATATTCATATCGGCAGTTTTCTATTATGGTATAAAACTTTAAAATAAACCATCCTTTGAAGGGGTTATAATTGTCTGTATTGGATAGTCCAGAAGAATATAAACAGGAATTTATAATTTGTATGCGGATTCAAAGCCTTCCCACATAGCAAATACTTCTGGGATAAAAGTTTTTAGTTCTTCAGAAAGCGGATCGTAATTTCTGGAGCCAAGACCAAAAAGTACATAATCGAAGCCGCGGAGCCATTCCTCAGATCCGTCTTTTCTCTGTACTTTTACATCATGGTCAGTAACTTCCAAAATTTTGGAGTTTAGATTAATATTAACTCCTTTACTTTTGAGTTTACGTACCAGAGGAGTACGGTTTGGTGCGCATACATTGGTAAGCAGCTGTGGCAGCATTTCTACCATGGTTACTTCTACATCACCAATACTTGCTTCGAAGCCTCGGGTAAAGGAATTTGGTCTTGCATTTTCAAGAAGTACTTCTGCTGTTTCACATGCAACAGCCCCACCGCCAAGTACGCAGACGCGTCCTCGTGGAATAACAAGTTTTCCACGTAGAAAATCATGAGCTGTGCGAACTGGATAATCCTGCGTTCCTTTGATAGGTGGAATTAAAGGTTTTGCGCCTGTGGCAACAATTACAGCGTCTGGAGCAAATTCCCGGACTGCATCTACCGTACCTTTTTTTCCAAACTCGAAAGTTACGCCTGCTTTTTTTGCTCGATAGTTTAAGTGCACCATCCATTTGGTCATTTCCTGTTTGCCGGGAGCAACAACAGCCAGATTCAACTGGCCACCGATTTTCTTGTCTGCTTCCCAGACGGTTACCTGATGACCTCTCTCAGCAGCGGTGACAGCGGCCATCATTCCTCCTGGGCCAGCTCCGATAATCAGTACCTTTTTAGGATTTTCAGCTGGAACTTCTGGGAAATCATATTCTCGTCCTACTCTTGGGTTAATGTGACATCTACATTGTGGGCTTGCTTCACTGCGGGTAATGCAACTGCCGCCGCAGCTTGCGCATGGTGTGATATCATCGAATCGATTTTCATAAGCCTTTTTGCACAGATCCGGGTCAGCAAGAAGCGGGCGTCCCATAGAAATACCATCTACCAGACCTCGTTCTACAATATCTGCGCCATAGCGAATATCATTGATTTTACCAACGGCAAAAACAGGTATATTAACTACTTTTTTAATTTCAGACGCTTCATATACATTTACGCCGATGGTTTTGTTCTGGCAGGGAATAATATGTTCCAGTCCTTCATACTGTGTGCCTCCGGAAACTTCAAGCATATCTACACCAGCTGCTTCAAATTTGGGTGCCAGATATAACATGTCTTCAAGAGAGTTACCGCCAACCATTCGTTCATCTCCGGAGATACGAAGAATAATCGGGAAATCAGCACTTACATTTTGGCGTACTTCCTCAATGACTTCAAGGATGAATCTTGCACGATTGTCCAGCCCTCCTCCGTACTCGTCCATACGTTTGTTACGGAGGGGCGACAGGAATGCTCCTGGAAGCATGTAAGCATGTGCGCAATGAAGGCTGATACCTCCACAGCCTGCTTCCTCAGCTCTACGGGCAGCCTGGCCATATTGCTTGATGATTTTTTGGATTTCTTTTATTGTGATTTGACGGCTGACATGACAGTTTGCGTTTACATTAACAGAAGGACCAAGGGGAGCAATTTTGCGATATCCGCAGATGGATTCTGGACCTGCATGTATAATCTGTGGGATGAGAACACTTCCTGCCGCTTTGATACGATCTGAAAATTCTTTGAATTGTGGAACCAGGCTGTCTTTGTCCAAAGATGTTGTATTTCCCATATAAGGATATTTACTGTCAACTGTTACAGCATCAATGACAATATAACCGGTACCGCCTTCCGCGCGGCGAACAAAAATATCTGCTAGTTTTTTAGGAACTGATCCGTCTGCTGCTTCATAATCCATGCTCATCGGAGCCATTGCCACACGATTCTTCAGTGTGGTTCTTCCTATCTGGAGAGGGCTAAAGAGCTTTGATTTTTTCATATCTGTTATCATAGAAAATCCTCCTAATCGTTTGTTTTAATAAAATAATAAACGAACCAAAGAGGGAAGAATGCACATTTTTTTGTCAATCGAGCCACATTTTCAAAAGAAATCGTGAGAAATTATTTCTGCAAAACCAGACATTTATTTAATATTTACTACAAAAACGATAAGAAAGAAGAGAGAACTGGATAAAAATGATACTAAAAATCGAAATAATGTACATTGTTTGTATATAATAAATAAATTTTTGCACCTGAAAGGACAATGAGATAGTGTTAAAATTTAAACAAGTTTAGAAGTTGCGGTTGCTTAATCTGGATAGTGGTACAGGTAATTGCTAATTGTATATAAATTTACGGATAAATATAAAAAATCATCATTTTGACAGCAAAATAAAAAGAAAACAGCAAATATGCCGCTGTGCCTATTCGGTATGGCGGCATATTTGTAAAAAAGGAAATGCGGGCATCTTCGTCCGTGAGATGGGAGGAAGATAATATGCTGCGGGAATATCGCAGAAAAATCTACAAAAAGATCCGTTTTGAGACTTGGTATCGAAAAGGAAATTATTACTGGCGAAAGAGAGATAAGATTGATGAGATCATTGAGAAGTATAAAGGAGCGGAAATTTTTGAAGATCGCAAGTACGTACGTGCGTTGAAGCGAGATATGGTGCGAAGTCTTTTTAAATATGGTTCTTATTATAGTGAATATTTCCTTTATGATTATGAAGGAAAAGATTCACAATACAGAGAATCTTTTATCACAGAGGGAATAAGAATGAGTTTTTATCCCCGTATGAATCAGCGTAAAAACACAGATATACTGGAAAATAAATATAGAACTTATAAGAAATTTGAGGATATGTACAAGCGGGAAGTGATCCGCATTAAAAAGGATGAAAAGCCAACCGAAGAAAATTTGAAAAAGTTAAAAGAATTTGCAGAACGGCATGGAGATTATGTGGTTAAACCTGTATATGCAGCGTTTGGTAAGTCGGTAAGAATTGAAAATATGGACATGTACAGTTCAGTGGAAGAAGCGCATGCCAACTACCGAAAAAATGGCGCTGTTATAGAGGAACGGATCAAACAGGGAGAAGAAATGGCCTGCATACATGAAGGATCTGTTAATACGCTGAGAATTCCAACAGTGATTATCCAAAATGAGGATAATGAACCAGAAATTCGTCTGTTTCATCCTTCTCTTCGGATGGGAAGGGAAGGAAGTTTTGTAGATAATTTCAGCGCTGGGGGAATCAGCGCACTTATTGATCCGTGCAGTGGTGTTCTTTATACCGATGGGGCGGACAAAAAAGGACATAGTTATGTGTGTCATCCGGACAGTGGAGTTCGCTTTCGGGGATTTCAGATCCCACAGTGGGATCAGGCTGTGGCAATGGTAAAAGAGGCAGCGATGATGATTCCGGATAATCATTACTGTGGATGGGATCTGGCGTTCAGTAAAGACAAAGGTTGGTGTATGGTTGAGGCAAACTGTACGGCACAAATGGGAGCGATGCAGATGGTAGAGAAAATAGGGCGCCGACAGGAACTGGAAAACCTAATTGCTCAGATGCATGAGAAGAGGGATTGTAATGAAGCAGATAGATGAGGCAAAAAAATATCTGAATGCAAGAAAGCATATACGAAAATTCTCGGTGGAGTATGCTGAAAGATATGGGCAGAATTCAAGGGATATAGAAAGAGATATTTTGCAGGCTAAGCGGCTAAACCATATTTCGTTTGCGGAATATGAATGGACGGGATATGCGAACTTAAATCTAGAACAGAAGAAGACGGTATCTACCCTATGGACCCGCATGCAGTTCCGAAAGCAATTTACAGACAGGCGTTATATTGGAATACTGATGAATAAGTATATCTTTTCAAAAGTATTTGCAGAGTTTTATGGGCGCAGCTGTGTGCGTGCTACAGACATAAATCTAACAATACTAAAGGAAATGGCAGAAAAGAATGGTCGTATTGTTTATAAGCCTAACTGCAAAGGAATGGGGCAGGGAATTCGTATTTTTCAGATAGAAACACAGGATAAGATGGAAGAAGCTCTGCAATATATCCAAAAAGGTGGTAATGGGATTGTTGAAGAGTATATTTGTCAGGAGGATATGCTGAGCAGACTGAATCCGAATGCTGTGAGCATCATTCGTTTTTATTCTGTAAGTTCGCCAGAAGGGAAATTTCTTTTTGCCCCTGTACTTACAGTAGCACGTCAAAAACAGATTTCTAATGGATGTAAAGATGCATTGACTGCAATGATAGATATACGGACCGGTGAGGTTTTGACAGACGCTGTAGACCAAAATAGTGGAAAGATATATCAGACCCATCCTATGACTGGTATAACATTTAAAGGATTAAAACTGAATTATTGGAACGAAATCATCCAGATGATGCGTCAAGCAGTTCCTCTGGGAAGTAAAATATCCAACATTGGATGGGATGTTGCGATTACCGGAGAAGGTCCGATTCTTGTAGAAGCCAATACAATACCGGGATTTATGACAGCACAGTATGCTGGGTTTGGATGGATAACAGAGGGGTACGGGTATCAGCCTCTTTTTGACGCGGTGCATGGCGTTAAATTTGAAGACGATGGACGTTACGAAAAAGTAGTTCTGCATTTGGAATAGCGGAAATAGAGACATGTCAGATGTAGAGAAGGGATATGGGATGGCGAAAAAAATCAAGGTATATTACAGTAAAATTCGCAATATGGGAGATGAACTGAATGAGTTGATTATTGAAAAATGTTTCGGCTACAAAGTAGAGCGTCATTCCTTTTTAGATGGTGAACTGTGTGCCATTGGAAGCTGTCTTGGTATGTATACTTTACATGGAACGGTGCCTATGCGAATGCAGCAAAGGATAAATGGAGTACAAAAGCCGCATGTGTTTATCTGGGGAACGGGTTTCATCAATTATACAGACAGCGAGGGGAAATTTTTTAAAAAAAATATGGAATTTTGTGCAGTTCGAGGTGAGTTGACAAGAAAGGCTGTTTCCGGAATGGTAAAGAAAAAGCTGGATATTCCAACGGCTGATCCGGGAATTCTGGCTTCAGAAGTATTAGACAGCCTGCCTAAAAAGAGATATCAGGTAGGAATTGTTCCCCACCTATGTGATCTTCAAGATCCTCAAACAGAAAAGTTACTGAGCAGGTATGATAATGCGTGTCTTATTAATGTGAAAGATGATCCGCTGGAAGTTGTACGAGAAATTGCAAGGTGTCGCTGTATCCTTTCCAGTAGTCTGCATGGACTTATTGTGGCTGATAGTTTGGGGATTCCTAATCTGCATATAGAATTTGGAGACCGGCTGTTGGGTGACGGGTACAAATTTGATGACTACTATTCAGCTTACGGAATAACGCATTGTTCCTATGATATTCGTACAATGCCATTTCCGGAAATAGGCTGGATAGAGGAACAGTATAAAATTTGTCCGGAAGTTGTGGAAGAAAAAAAGAAAGCTTTACAGGAAGTATTTCCTTTTCCGGCAAGGAAGGAGTTAGATGATGGAAGAAAAACTGATTTCGGTGATTATTCCTACTTATAATAGGAAAGAAAAGCTTTCAAAATCTATTGCCAGTGTTCTTCAACAGAGCTACAAGCATATTGAGGTATTGGTAGTGGATGATGCCTCCACAGATGGTACCGAAGAGTTTTTTAAAGAAAAAAAGGATCCCCGTCTTCGGTATATACGCTATGAAACGAACCGGGGAGCCTGCTATGCCAGAAATTATGGAGCAGCATTGGCCAGAGGGGAACTTCTGGCTTTTCAGGATAGTGATGATTTATGGCATCATGATAAACTTGAAAAACAGTATAAGAGACTCATAGCCAATCAAGCGGAATTATGTTTTTGTGGTATGAATCGGATTTCTGAGAAGGGAAGCCGATTTTATTTTCCCGTACATTCTTTTAAATCAGAACATATGCTAGAGGCATTTCTTTCAGAAAATCGGGCAGGGACACAGACGATGCTGATGTATAGAAACGTTTGGGAGAAGTTGAAATTTGATGAAAGTATAGAACGTTATCAGGACTGGGACTTTGGGATTCGTGCAGCTGCAGAGTTTACACTCTGTTATCTGCCGGAAGCGCTGGTGGAATCAGCAGTGGGAAAAGACAGCATTTCAACCAGAGTGGCATCCTATCCCCATCTGTATCGTCTATATGATAAACATGCAGACTTATATCGGCAGTATCCAGGCAGTGAAGCTGTAATGAACAGGCGAATGGGAAAACGAGTGCATCAAGTGAACCCAACATTAGCGGCAAAACATTTTAAAAAAAGTTTTAAGCTGAGTTATAGTTTTTATGATTTAGGGTACTGGACAGTCGATCAATTGAGGGCAGCAGCCGGAAGAAGAGGGAGGATGAGGGAAGAATGACAGCGTTTGTGATACTGCATTATCTTGCTCTGGAGATGACGAAAACATGTGTGGAAAGAATCCAGGCATTGGAAGGCAGCAAACATATTGTGATTGTAGATAATGCTTCTCCCAATGGAACAGGGCGTATTTTGGAGAAAGAATATGCGGAACAGGATAATATTACCGTTCTTTTGAATGAGGAAAATGCCGGATTTGCCAAGGGTAATAACCTGGGAATTAATTGGGTATGCAGTCATCTTTCTGCAAAGCTTACGGTCGTATTAAATAATGATGTAGAGATCCATCAGAAAGATTTTATTACAAGAGCAGAAGAAATCAGTGAAAAGGAACCTTTTGATATCTTGGGGCCGGATATTGTCTCAGTATTTTCGGGTATTCATCAAAACCCCAAAAGTCTTAGGGGATGCACTTTAGATTCTGTAAGAAGAAAGAGAGCCAATGTAAAAAGAAGTAGAAATCCTATTTTACTTTTGTTAAGCAGTGGAGAGAAAAACAGCCCATTTCTTTGGAAATATATACAGCGCAGGCGCAGAGCAAAACAGTGTATTGATGCATCTGTTCCGGCAAGAGAGGTCGTTCTGCATGGTTCTTGTGTTATTTTTTCAAGCCATTACTTAGAGACTCACCCAGAGCCTTTCTATCCTAAGACCTATATGTATTATGAGATGGAGATATTAGATTGGCTGTGCAGGCGGGAAGGAAATATAGTTCGTTATGATCCTTCTCTTAAGGTCTCTCATTATCAATATCAGGCATCCAAGCAGGAACTTAAATCTATAGTGAGACGGTCAAAATTTGTTATGGATTGTCTGATGGATTCGTTGAAAGCGGCAGAGGAACTGATTCTTGAGACAAGTGGGGAGGAAGGAGTATGAAGAAAAAGAAGATTAGAAAAACAGAACGGACATTTTTTGCCATTCTCTCTTTTTTTTCTCCTCGTCTGAATACAAAAGTTTTATTTTTTAAAAAGTTTGGGCGTTTGCCGGATTTAAAAAACCCTGTTACACTTAATGAAAAGCTATTGAAGTTAAAGCTAGAAGAATATGGAAAGAATGAATTGGTCAGGCAGTGTGCAGATAAATACCGGGTAAGGGATTATGTCAGGGAACGGGGACTTGAAAACTGCCTTAATAAACTTATAGCTGTTTATGACAAGCCTGAAGATATTGACTGGGATGCTTTGCCACAAAGTTTTGCCATGAAATGGAATTTTGGATGTGATTACAATATTATCTGTCGTTCCAAAGATAAACTGGATAATAAGGTGGCAGAAAATAAAATGAAAAAGTGGGGAAGACAACCGTTTTGGGCTTATTATTCAGAAATGCAGTATAAGGGAGTGGATAAAAAAATTATTGTAGAAGAATATATTGGCAGCCCGGAAGGAGTGCCGCCGGAAGATTATAAATTTTATTGTTTTCATGGACATGCCTATTGCGTTATGGTGTGTGCGGGAAGAGAAGAAGGATGGCCCCGATTTTACTTTTTTGATAGAAATTACCGGCTTATGCGTATTAACCGTGATGGGAAAGAGGCACCAGAAGACTTTTCTCTCCCTAAACCGGAGAGGATAGAGGAGGCTTTTGAAGTTGCTGATAGATTAAGCTGGGGATTCCCTTTTGTACGTGTAGATCTGTATTTGACAGAGAAAGGTATACGGTTTGGTGAGATGACCTTTACTCCGTCAGCAGCGATGGATAATAAACGTCTTCCTGAGACAGATTTGCTTTTTGGAAGTATGATGTAGGAGGAAATGTTTATGTCTCGATGGAATGCTGGTAAAAGAACTTATGAAATGGCAAAAAAACTTCATAAACAAAGGGGAGGATTTACAGCAGTATACTTGGCAGATGCTCTGTATTGCGGGTATTGCCATCAGGCTTCACCAGAGAATTATTTTGTACTGCGTTTTTATGAGTTAGACGAAAGGCAGAGGAAAACTTACCTGACTTCCGGAAGGTCGGCAGCAGCAGACCGCAAGTTAAATCGGCTGATGACCGAAAAAAGTAATCGGATTCTGGCACATAAACATTTGTTTTACCAGTATTTTTCAGATTTTGTAAGAAGGGACAGCCTGTATGTACCGGAGGCTTCCAGAACAGAATTTGAGGATTTTATTTATAAGTACAAGACCGTTGTGATAAAGCCGGATCGGGGACTTATGGGACAGGGAATTGAAAAATTGCAGACAGCAGACATAGGAAACAGCAAAGAGCTTTTTGAAAGGTGTCAGAAACAAAAGCTTTTGGTGGAACAAAAGATTTGCCAGCATGAAAAGTTGGAACAGATCAGTCCCTGCATAAATTCAATTCGTATAAACATGGCCAGAGATAGGGAGGGAAAAATCCAATTCATAGGAGCATGCTTAAAATGTGGGGCAAAAGAGGCGGTAGCAGATAACTTTCATTCAGGTGGTATTGCGTATCCTTTGAATCTTAAAAATGGGATTGTGATAGGACCAGGGCGAAATAATAAAGAGGTTCGGGATTATGAATATCATCCGGCATCTTCTTTTTATATGCCTGGCTTTGAAGTGCCCTGCTGGGATGAAGTGATTGCATATGCTTTTCAGGCTATGGAATATATGCCGGAGATTGGTTATATCGGATGGGATATCGCTGTTACACCGCAGGGACCGGAGCTGATCGAAGGGAATTGCCATTGGCCCGGCGGAAATATTATCCAGCTTGATGGGATAGGAAAATATCCGCTGATAAAAAAGTGTTTAGAAGGAGTAATGGAAAAATGAGTATTTTAACGGAAAATTATATCGTAAAAAATGTAAAAGCCTATCCGCTTCTACGGGAAAAATTTATGGAATACATGAAGGGAGTGAACAAGCTTCCGGAGGGATTTGGAAAGAGCAGATTATTTCACAACTATCTGAAAGTTCGCAGGAATAATCCAGAGAAGCGAGTATCGCAGAGCGAGTATATGATTTTTGGATTTTATAATCTAAATACAAAACAGCAAAAAACATATCTTACGGATGTAGAGGCCACTCGTCTAATGCGGCCCTATAACAATGATTCTGAACCTTACCTGAAAAGCAAAGCAACTTTTCTGAAAAACTTTACACGGTTTATTCACAGAGGATGGCTTTATGTACCCGAGGCAAGTTATAAAGAATTTTGTGATTTTTTGCATAAATATCACACGATTGCGCTTAAACCTCAGTATTCCAGTTGGGGAATCGGATTTCTTAAATTGACGGAAGAGGAATTTTTATTAAAACAAAATCCGGAAGAGTTTTATCAGAAATTGTGTGAAGGGAGATATCTTGCGGAAGAGTTTGTACAATCCTGCAAGGAGCTGGCGGTATTTCATCCGTCTTCTTTGAATACACTACGTGTAATTACCTTTCGAAACGGCGATCGTTTTGAAGTCTTCGGAGGCGGCCTGAGAGTGGGGAATAACGGGCTGTGCGTAGATAATGCTCATGGGGGTGGGATTTTCTGCGAAATAGACCCGGAAAGCGGTAAGATTATTACAGATGGACTGGATGAATATTCCAATAGTTATGTTACACATCCTATGACAGGAGTTGCTTTTAAAGGTGTGCAGATTCCACGATGGAAAGAAGTGGTGGAATTGTGTAAGGAAGCTTCCAAGGAGCTTCCATTCCTTCGGGTAGTAGGATGGGATGTAGCTATTCTGGCAGATGGTACGTTGGAGTTGATTGAGGGAAATCACAGTCCGGGTATGAATATTGTGCAGGCACCAGCCAAACATGGTGTTTATGAAAAATTTTCTTCCATGCTTCTGGATTACTATGGTGATCCACAGCAGTATACAAGAGAGCGTTCGGCATAAACAAAAAAGCCAGGTCAGTAAAAGTGGTGTGCTACCCGTCAAGTAGACAATGAAAAAAATATAAATTTTTTGTATTGCC
>JAHZAV010000052.1 GCA_019423745.1 Lachnospiraceae bacterium | reverse complement strand
ATACAGTTTACCATGCTCTACAGTAAACTCCATATCCTGCATATCTCTGTAGTGTGTTTCCAGAGTCTTGCACACTTCTTTGAACTGTGCGAAAGCTTCCGGGAATTTTTCTTCCATTTCGGAAATGTGCATAGGAGTACGAACACCTGCAACAACGTCCTCTCCCTGTGCATTTGTAAGGAACTCACCAAAGAGTCCGTTCTCTCCTGTAGCTGGGTCACGTGTAAATGCAACACCTGTACCACAATCATCACCCATGTTACCAAATGCCATCATCTGTACGTTGACAGCTGTTCCCCATGAATACGGGATGTCGTTGTCACGACGATATACATTTGCTCTCGGGTTGTCCCATGAACGGAATACAGCCTTTACAGCTCCCATCAGCTGTTCTTTTGCATCTGCCGGGAAATCTGAACCGATTTTCTCTTTGTACTCAGCTTTAAACTGTCCTGCCAGAGTCTTAAGATCCTCTGCTGTCAGCTCTACGTCCTGAGTTACACCTTTTTCTTCTTTCATCTTATCGATGAGTTCTTCAAAATATTTCTTTCCAACTTCCATTACGACGTCAGAGTACATCTGGATAAATCTTCTATAGCAGTCCCAAGCCCAACGCGGATTGCCAGAAGCCTCTGCCAAAGTCTCAACAACTTCTTCATTAAGACCAAGATTCAGGATTGTATCCATCATACCCGGCATGGAAGCTCTTGCACCGGAACGTACGGAAACGAGAAGCGGATTCTGCTTGTCTCCGAATTTCTTTCCTGTGATCTCTTCCAATTTAGCCATGGCTTCCATGATCTGTCCCATGATTTCATCATTGATCTTTCTGCCATCTTCATAATACTGAGTACAAGCCTCTGTCGTAACCGTAAATCCCTGCGGTACCGGCAGTCCAAGGCCTGTCATCTCTGCCAGGTTTGCACCCTTGCCACCCAGAAGGTTTCTCATAGTTGCGTTACCTTCTGTGAACATATAAACCCATTTTGTTGCCATGTTCCAATGACCTCCTAAAAAATTTTTCTTTCTAGTAATTTGCACATAATATTTTAAAGGTTTTGCTATGGTTCGTCAAGACCTTGACAGCCAAGATTTAAAAGAATCTGGCGTCTATTGAATGAACATAGCATCCCCAAATGAAAAGAATCTGTATTTTTCCTCCACTGCCTCTTTATATGCTTCTAAAATATGCTCCCTACCTGCTAATGCTGATACCAGCATAAGCAGAGTAGACTCCGGCAAATGGAAATTTGTAATAAGGCAGTCCAGAATCTTAAATTGATAACCTGGATAAATAAAAATATCCGTCCAGCCACTGCATGCCTTCAATCTTCCATTCTCATCCGCTGCTGATTCCACCGTGCGACAGCTGGTAGTTCCCACACAGATAATTCTGCCTCCATTTTCTTTGGCGCGATTAATCTTTTCAGCCGCCTCTTCTTCAATGCGATAAAATTCCGAATGCATATGATGATCCAGTATGTTTTCTGCTTTTACCGGGCGAAAAGTCCCAAGTCCCACATGCAGTGTTACGCTTGCCACATCTACGCCTTTTCTCTGAATCTGTTCCAGCAGCTCTGGTGTAAAATGAAGCCCTGCTGTAGGTGCCGCCGCCGATCCGCTGTTTTTTGCATATACGGTTTGGTAACGGTTTTTATCCTCCAGCTGATGGGTAATATAAGGGGGAAGCGGCATCTGGCCAAGCTGGTCAAGAATCTCCTCAAAAATGCCTTCATAACTGAATTTCACTAAGCGATTTCCTTCTTCTACAATGTCAATCACTTCCCCGACAAGAAGCCCTTCTCCAAAACTAATCTTTGTACCTGGTTTTGCCTTTTTCCCCGGCTTTACTAGTGTCTCCCACACCTGATCAGACTTTCGTTTCAACAAAAGGATTTCTATCTTGGCATCCGTCCCCACTTTAGACCCAATCAAACGGGCAGGGATTACCTTTGTATCATTAATCACCAGACAGTCTCCCGGATTCAGGTAATCCACAATATCCCGAAACACATGATGAGACACCTCCCCGGTTTCTTTATCAAGCACAAGAAGCCGGGACGAGGATCTGTCTTTCAATGGATCCTGAGCAATCAGCTCCTGTGGCAGTTCAAAACTAAAATCCTGTCGTTTCATTTCCATCTGTTTTTCTCCTCTACTTTCGGAGTTCAATGCCCATGCTCTCCAGCTCTTTCAGAATATGACCCATTGCTTTTGTCACATCAGCATCCTCCAGTGTTTTATCCTTTGCCCGGAATACGATAGAATAAGCAATCGACTTATAACCATCTTTAATTTGTGCTCCTTCATAAAGGTCAAACAGCTTGTAGCTTTCTAAATAATTTCCGCCCTTTTGTTCAATAACTTCCTCAATCTGTCCTACCATAATCTCTTTGGGAACAACCATACTGATATCTCTTGTAACAGCCGGGAATTTTGCAATGCCCTCATATTTTCGGTCAAATCCTGCCCGGGATACAATTTCCGGCATATCGATTACTGCAATATATGCTCTCTCTCCGATTCCATATGTGTCTGCCACGTCTGGATGTACCTCTCCGAGATATCCAACAACCGCACCCTCATATACAATATTTGCCTGACGTCCTGGATGCAGATATGGTTTTCCGGAGTCTGGGTGATAAGTCTCTTTCTTATGCAGTCCGGCTTTTTCGAAAAATTCTTCTACAACGCCTTTCATACTGAAGAAATCGCCCTCTCCGTACATACCCAGAGTAAATTGCATTCTTTCCTCCGGAAGTTCTGTAAGCGGGAGTGTCTTAGGAAGATAAATATTTCCCAATTCATAAAGGCGTACATTCTTATTTCTTCTATTATAATTAGTTGCAAGTGAAGTCAGCATTCCATTTAAAGATGTTGTCCTCATAATACTATAATCTTCACCAAGCGGATTCATAATCTCTACTGCTTTTCTCAGCTCTGAATCCTCTGGAAGAAGAAGTTTATCAAATACTTTCGGACTTTCAAAGGAATAAGTCATTGCCTGACTGAAGCCACAGAACTCGGCAATATTGCGAGCAACTTCTTCTATCCGAAGCTTGAAGGATAATTTTCCTGTTGTTGCTTCTCCCTTTGGCAGGGTAGTCGGGATATTATCATATCCGTAGAATCTTGCAACTTCCTCTGCCAGGTCTGCAAGTCTGTACAAATCCTGACGGAATGTAGGAGCGATTACTTCGCTTGTATTCTCGTCATACTCCAGATCAATCTTTCTAAAATAGGTGAGCATATCTTCTTTGGAAATATCTGTTCCAAGCAATTCATTGATAGCATCCGCATCGAAAGGAACCCTCACTGGCTCTCTTTTCTTTGCATAAACATCAACAGTACCACCTACAACTTCACCGGCTCCCAGCTCTTCTACTAACTGGCAGGCACGATCAATTGCAGCCTGTGCATTATTCGGATCAAGTCCCTTTTCAAATTTTCCGGAAGCGTCTGTCCGAAGTCCGACTTTTTTACTTGATTTACGGATATTCGTTCCATCAAAACATGCTGCTTCAAAAAGCATAGTCTGTACATTGTCTGTGATCATGGAATTTTCTCCACCCATAATTCCAGCAATACCAACGGATTTTTCTCCGTCACAGATCATCAGAACAGAATCATCCAACTGTCTTTCCTGACCATCCAAAGTAGTGAATTTTTCTCCATTTTCTGCTCTTCTTACAATAATCTCTTTTCCTGCAATGGTGTCCAGGTCATAGGCATGCATAGGCTGTCCGTATTCCTCCATCACATAATTGGTAATATCTACCACATTGTTGATGGGACGGATTCCCACTGACGCAAGTCTTCTCTGCATCCACTCCGGAGAAGGGCCAACCTTAATATTTTTCACTACTCTTGCACAGTATCTCGGACAAAGATCTGTATCCTTCACAGTTACTTTAATATAATCATTCACATCCTCATTGTTTCCAGTAGGAGTGACAACCGGTGGATGGAACTCCTTTCGGAAGGTAGCTGCTGCCTCTCGGGCAATTCCTACGACGCTGAAACAATCCACACGATTTGAGGTTACCTCATACTCAAATACCACGTCGTCAAGTCCCAGTGCTTTCACTGCATCCGCTCCCACAACTGCATCCTTTGGCATGATATAGATACCATTATCCGGAGCATCTGGATACATGTCCTTACTGGAGCCAAGTTCTTCGATAGAACACATCATTCCATCGCTTTCTACTCCCCGAAGTTTTCCCTTTTTAATTTTAATTCCACCTGCAACACGGCTGCCTGGTTCATGACCTCCGGCAACACGCCCGCCAGCCAGAACGACCGGAACCTTATCCCCTTCTTTTACATTAGGTGCTCCAGTTACAATCTGAATGGTCTCTGTCCCAATATTTACCTGACATATGATCAGCTTATCCGCATCCGGATGCTTTTCAATCTTATCAATCTGACCAATCACAATTTTATCCAGGTCAGCATCCATAACTTCATATCCTTCTACCTTTGTTCCAGAAAGTGTCATCGCATCTGTATACTCCTGTGCGGTAACGTCAAGATCTGGAACATATGCTTTTATCCATGATAATGATGTATTCATTGTATTCTCCTTTTCGTTATTTTTTTGACGGGGCACGTAACAAACTTAAAAAGTGTTACGTCTTAAATTGACTAAAACTGCTTCAAAAACCGGATATCATTCTCATACAGAAGTCTCATATCATCGATTTCATACTTCAGAAGTGTAATTCTTTCCAATCCTACACCAAAGGCGAATCCTGTATATTCTTCAGGGTCAATTCCACACATTTCCAGCACATGTGGATGTACCATACCACAGCCCAGTATTTCGATCCAGCCTGATCCTTTACAGAAACGGCAGCCTTTCCCTCCACATTTAAAGCAAGTAACATCAACCTCCGCACTTGGCTCTGTAAACGGGAAATGATGCGGTCTGAATTTCGTTTTTGTTTCCGGTCCAAACAATTCTTTCGCAAATACTTCCAAAGTTCCTTTTAAATCAGCAAAGGAAATATTTTTGTCTATTACAAGTCCTTCAATCTGGTGGAATGATGGAGAATGTGTTGCATCTACTTCATCAGAACGGAATACCCGGCCAGGTGCGATCATACGAATAGGCAGTTTTCCCTGCTCCATCACACGTGCCTGTACCGGAGAAGTCTGCGTACGAAGGACAATATCCTTGTTAATATAGAACGTATCCTGCTCATCCTTTGCCGGATGATCAGCTGGAATATTCAATTTCTCAAAATTATACAAATCATATTCTACTTCCGGGCCTTCCACAACTTCATAGCCCATTCCAATGAAAATACGCTCTACTTCTTCCAATACTGTTGTATTTGGATGACGATGTCCTACCATATTTTTCTTTGCCGGCAATGTAACATCTATCACCTCCTGGCGAAGTTTTTCTTCTCGGATTTTTCTTTCCATTTTCTGTTTCGTTTCTTCTAAAAGTGCTTCAATAGAAGCTCTGGTTTCATTCACCAACTGACCTACTTTTGGTCTTTCTTCCGGTGCAACTTCCTTCATACTCTTAAGAACAGCTGTCAATTCTCCTTTTTTTCCAAGGAAACGTACTCGCACCTCATTGAGCTTTTCCGGCATGTCGGAAGCTTCAATCTGACGAATTGCTTCTTCTTTGATGCTTTGTAATTTCTCTTTCATCCTTCTTCTCCTTTTCATAAAAATATAAGAATTAAAATCTCGCAAATGAGACTCTCTGACAGTGTCGGGTAAAATAACCCTTCACCAATCTTGAGGGACTTTTGTATCTTAGTCCTAAAGACTTTTTATATCATAATAAAAAAAGCCCCTCCCTAAAAAGGGACGAGGCATAACCCGCGGTACCACCCTGATTCCTGAACGACTTCTGCCGACAGGCTCTCATATTATGCGTAACGTGCATGAAAACGGCACATCCTACTTCTTAAAGGCCTTAGCCCTCCGGTTCAGATATGCAGCTCACGTGGGAAATTCATTCACCGTCTGAACCCAAGGAAACTTTCAGCCTTTTGATTTCCTCTCTCTGCCGGAAAACGGATCACTACTTACACGGTCAAAGCTTTTATAATGTAAATTACTTTATCCATTGTAACACAAGCTTACGGGATGTCAAGCCAAAAGCTATTCCGTTGGAAAGATTTTATCTCCTAAAAGCTTATTAAATTCTCCCCCCAGCAAAATACTATACATACAAAAATACAGCCAGAGCATAATCAAAACAATTGTCGTTAAACTGCCATACATATTGGAAAATCCCTGAAAAATATCCACATACACAGAGAATACCCACGAAATAACCATCCAGCCAATGGCAGTAAAAACTGAACCTGGGATTTGTCTTACAAACCTGTCTTTTCGGTTAGGCAGAAACTTATAAATCAAAAGCGAAAATCCCATAAGAACAATAGGAGTAATCAAAGTCCTCTTATCAATCGTCCAATCTGCCAGAGGTTTCAGAAATTTCGCATGAGTGGAAATAAAAATATTCAGCGAATTACCAAAAACAGATACAACAAGAAGCAGAAGAATTACGATAATAAAAAGCACTGTATATATAGTGGAACGAATCCGAAGAAAAATATAATTTCTTGTTTCCGGACATTCGTATATGCAGTTTAAACCAGAAGTCATTGCCAAAACCCCTTTTCCTGCCGACCACAATGCCACGATAATGGTTATAGGAATAACTCCCATAGATTGATTATAAACCTGATTGACAATAGATATGATCAAAGAATCTACGGAAGAAGGAAATACTTGCATCACTGCTGTCATCACATCCGCTTTTGTAACTGGTGTATACTGTACCAAAGTCAGCAAAAGAAGAATAATAGGAATCATACAGAGCATAAAAAAATATGCTGACTGTGCTGCATATGCGCCAACATGTGCTTTTGTCACTTCTTCAGATACTGTTACTGCTTTCTGGAAAACTTTTTTAAACATCTCTTTCCCCCGCCGTTTTTCTAGTGCAATCATACCATCAGTGGAAATTTTATTCAAGCTATTCTATTTCTACCCCATGATAAAAAAGCTTTAATATCTCCTGATAATTTTTCCCTTGTTTTGCCATTTCATTCGCCCCATTTTGGCTCATTCCAATTCCATGGCCGAATCCACCGCCTCTGATCACAAAAGCACCATCCTGCTTTTCAACCGTAAAAAATGCACTTGGCAAAAGCGTACTGCTGTTGATCTGTGATCCATCATTCTTCGTGATCTGATAACCACTTCCGCCAAGAGCACTGCGGATCTTATTTTCTGTTTGAACTGTCACCGTATTTTTATCACCAGTAGCTATAATTTCTATAGCCGCATCTCCCGGTGCTCTCTTTGTCACTTCTAACTGAGTCAGTGTTCCCACATCTGTTCCAGTATTTTGAGATATCAGCTGTGACAAGGTATCAACAGGAATGACAGCCTCCCAGCGATACCATGGAAGATCTTCCTCGTAGTCCTGCCCATTATCGCTGCATACAGAAACGCTTTGAAGATATCCATTCCCCTCATTAGGCGCATTCCCCCAGGCTTCCATGCTTGTAGTTTTGCCACAGGACGTAGAATAATAATATGTAGTAGCAATGGTTCCTTTATACTTTACAACTTCCCCTGCTGTCTCAAGCACCGCTTTTGAAGCTCTCTCTTGTGCCTGACTATTGTTATATACCTGAAAATCTGTACTGTCATTAACATGGGCTTCATATTCTGGATATCCATAACTTTCCATCTGCCTTCTTGCATAACTTCTTGCACACACAGCCTGTGCTTTTAACGCTTCCAATTCATAGGAAGCCGGCATCTCACTCGGAACAACTCTACACAGATAGTCCTCCACTGAAAGCTCATTGACAATTGCAATTCCTCCTGATGCGGCACGCAATTCCAGTATCCCCGCATAAGAGGGGGTACCATATCCTCTGGAGATACTTTCCAGAACAATTTCCCCTCCGTCATTTAAAGGTTCTATTCTAACATTTCCTTTCTGAAACCTTATATCATCAGGCAGTATTTGACAACTTTCTCCTTTATTCCACTCAATTGTTTCTCCTTCGCAGCTAATCTTTAAACCATTTGGTGAGGAAACTCTTACTTCTGAATGAATTTCTGACTGATATCCATCTGTCATGATAAGGACACGAATAGCATCACCAGAAACACCCTGCTTTTCCTCCTGTCCTAATTGAAGATCGCTTTCTGTTTTGCTTCCTCCAATTCCTCCTTTTTGATCTGAAAGGATTCTTACCATTCCTGTTATAAGCAGAATCCATATAAAAATAGCTATCATGTATCTTCCATAAACTTTTCTTTTCAATCTTTTGCCTCTTGTCCGTTTCTTTTCTCTAAATGTATGAAAAAAGGCAGCCGCATATGCGCTGCTGCCCTTTATCTTTTGTACATACCCAAAATGCCGGTTCCTGTATTTTGACTCCTAGCCGTAGCCAGGTGGGTGTCCGCATCTGCTTTTCTGTCTTCCCCTCCGCGATCGGGGGCATGACATATTACAGAGATAATAAGAGTCCCGTTTAAAGTTTTGTAGGTTCAAAATTACAGGAATTATCGTGCATCCCAGGTTTTCTAAAAGTATTATACTCTATTATTCTCCAGTTTTCAACCCAAATATACACACTCCATTTTTCGGCTTCCTAGGTACATTATTATTCTCAATTTATTAAATTCTCTGTTGTTAGAACCTATTCGTTCTCCGCACCTCCCTGAAATCTGACTTTCTAAAACGCTATCTTTTTCTGCGATCATGTTTTTTATCGCTATAATATTTTGTTTTATCCTCATACATCCGCATATCCGCCTCATGAAGCTGTTCTTTCGGGTTGCAACCCGAATCACGCCACGAAACTCCCACTGAAACATGAATTTCATCCTGTTCCATATCCACTCTTAAAGCATTGATTACAGCCCAAAACTCTTCTTCATTCCTGTCGCTATCCATCACAACAAACTCATCTCCACCGATACGATAGGCCCTTCCGGAAAAATGTCGACTGATATGCTTTGCCGTTCTACAAATCAAGTCATCGCCAGCTCTGTGTCCCCATCTGTCATTTACCTCCTTTAATCCATTAATGTCAAGACAGACTACACCCAGGTGCTGTTTCTCCTGATGATTTTCCATCTCCTGATTAAATTTATTACGATTAAACAGGCCTGTCAAAGAATCTTCATAACTTTTTTTCTGCAGAATTATTTCCAACTCTGCCCTTTTTGTAATGTCAAAGGCAATCTTCTGGATAACCTGCCCTCTTTCATCTTCATGAACCAGCAAGTTATTACTGCTAAGATATCTCCATTCTCCCAAACTGTTTTTCACCCTGTAATCTACACAGGAAAAATCACCCACCTTTTTTAAGCTCTCTAGCGATTTTTCCACAGCGGTAACATCTTCCTCCATTACCTCATAACAAAAGCCCTTCGTCCAATCCATATCGGCAATTTCTTCTTCACTCTTTCCCAGCAGTTCTACCAATGCCCGATTAAAAGTTAAAAGCCCATATTCTTTCTTATGTCTGAAAACCCTTGTAATAACACAGGGTACCGTATTATAAATGCTGGTCAATTCCGCTGTCTGTTCCGCAATTTTCTTTTTTTGTTCCTCTACACATTCCTGCAGATATTCATACGATTGTTTTGCCATTTTTGTCGGAAATCCCACATCATCAGCATCCATCTCAATATAAGGATTGGAGATATGAATATGACTACACCGTAATTTTTCATTATTCCAATGGAATACGGTAGAAATCCGCTGGTGCACACGTAAATAAACATCTTCTGAGGGAGCAGTTACAATCCACAATCTGCCGCTCACCACGTATACTTCTGGTGTAATTTCAATCGCATCATAATGTTCATCTGAAATATCACACTTTGGTACTTTCCCTTCAAACTCTCTAAATATTTCTGCAACTAATTCGTTCCCTACCCCATACTCATGTTCTGCAGTACCAATCCATGTAAACGAATCATCAAACCACTCTACAATTGCCTCTACATCATTTTCACAATAATGTTTATGCAGGAGATAACTGGTCAGTTCTATTACTGTCTGTTCTCTGCTTTTACTGGTATCAATGATAAAATCTTTCTCCATCTGCATCAGTCCTCTCTTACATCTGTATATTTATATTATAGCCTATCTTCCTTAGAATGTCAGCTTGCCTTCCTTAAGCGGCCTGCATAATAAAACCTCAATGCGTTATGCAGAACATTAAAACAATAAAAAAACTTCCCGGCAAATTGCCAGGAAGTTTTTCCTTTATTCTTATAACTGCGGACCAGCAGCAACCAGTGCTTTACCGATTTCATTTCCTTCATATTTTGCAAAATTCTTGTTGAAACGCTGTGCAAGATCTTTTGCTTTCTCTTCCCACTCTGCTGCATCTGCATAAGTGTCGCGAGGATCCAGAATTGCCGGATCTACACCTGGAAGTTCTGTTGGAACTTCAAAGTTGAAGTACGGAATCTTTTTAGTCGGTGCAGTCAGGATTGATCCGTCAAGAATTGCATCGATGATACCACGAGTATCTTTAATAGAGATACGTTTTCCTGTTCCATTCCATCCTGTATTAACAAGATAAGCTTTCGCTCCACTTTCTTTCATTCTCTTAACAAGCTCTTCTGCATATTTTGTTGGATGAAGCTCCAGGAATGCCTGTCCAAAGCATGCAGAGAAAGTAGGTGTCGGCTCTGTGATACCACGTTCTGTTCCTGCAAGTTTTGCTGTAAATCCAGACAGGAAATAATATTCTGTCTGCTCTGGTGTCAGAACTGATACTGGAGGAAGTACTCCAAATGCGTCTGCCGACAGGAAAATCACATTCTTTGCTGCAGGAGCTGCTGAAACAGGACGAACAATTTTTTCAATGTGATCGATCGGATAGGATACACGAGTATTCTCTGTTACACTCTTATCTGTGAAATCGATCTTTCCTTCTTTATCCAATGTAACGTTCTCTAAAAGAGCATTCCGTTTGATAGCATTGTAGATGTCCGGTTCAGAATCTTTATCAAGATCGATAACTTTTGCATAACATCCACCTTCAAAGTTGAAGATACCATTGTCATCCCAGCCATGCTCATCATCACCAATCAGAAGTCTCTTAGGATCTGTAGAAAGTGTTGTTTTTCCTGTTCCTGAAAGTCCAAAGAAGATAGCTGTGTTTTCTCCATTCATATCTGTATTTGCAGAGCAGTGCATGGAAGCAATTCCCTTCAGAGGCAGATAGTAGTTCATCATTGAGAACATACCCTTTTTCATTTCTCCGCCGTACCATGTGTTTACGATAACCTGCTCACGACTTGTAATATTAAACATAACTGCAGTTTCTGATCCAAGTCCCAGTTCCTTATAATTTTCAACTTTAGCTTTAGACGCATTGTAAACAACAAAATCCGGCTCAAAGTTTTCCAATTCTTCTGCTGTTGGACGAATGAACATATTTGTAACAAAATGAGCCTGCCATGCCACTTCCATGATGAAGCGAATTGCCATACGTGTATCTTTATTTGCACCGCAGAATGCATCTATTACAAACAATCTCTTATTAGAAAGTTCTGAAAGAGCAATGTCTTTTACTTCTTTCCACGCTTCCTGAGTTGCCGGATGATTATCATTTTTATATTCGTCTGATGTCCACCAAACAGTATCTTTTGAGTTTTCATCCATCACGATATATTTATCTTTTGGTGAACGACCTGTATAAATACCTGTCATAACATTTACTGCACCAAGTTCACTTACCTGGCCTTTGTCATAACCTTCCAGGTTGGGATTTGTCTCCTCCTCAAACAGCATTTCATAAGAAGGGTTATGAACAATTTCTGTGGTTCCTGTAATACCATACTTTGTTAAATCAATCTTTGACATGTTACGCTCAACCTCTTTCTTTCTATAGTATTATGGCCCGGAAAATCAATATAAAAATATAATCTGAAACCCGGCGTATTTCCTATTATTTCAAAAGGAAATCCATTATAGTCACATTATACAGGAACACTATCAAAAAATCAACAAAAAAAATGTTAATCATATAACAAGAGGGTGTCGCAAAATCATCAAATTAGATGATTGAGCGGCACCCTCGCTCTGT
>JAHZAV010000051.1 GCA_019423745.1 Lachnospiraceae bacterium | reverse complement strand
ACAAAAAGAATGGTGCTGGAGCTAAGCTCCGGCACCAACTTTGTCTACAGTCTGATCTGATTTGAAAAAATCAGATTTTTTTCTTGCATAAAAAAATAAAATATGTTAACTTATTAATCACAGAAAGCAGATCTGCTATTCTTAATAATCTATTCAATTTTTATTCAGGCGTTTCGCCCAATGATACCAGATGTGAGATAAGCTTGACGACAGGATTTCCTAAAAGAGAGAACATTGATAAAGGAGGAAACAGATTGTCAGAAAAAGGGAAAAGAATATTGTTTTTTGGGGTTTTTGCTATAGCTGTATTTTTATTTTCGTCAGCTTGGGATGCAAATACGTTGCTTCAGGCTGCTTCGGTTGGACAGACCTGTACAGTAACTGTCAGCGATTTTCGCTATAATACTGCCGAGATGCCGGTGGGATATTTTGAATTAAGTAATGGGAAAATGGCCTTTTGTGCCTGCCATGAGGCGAAACCGCCTGCCAAAGGAACGACCTTGAAGGTAACCAATATCTATACGGCTGAAAACAAAGAGAACGAACTTTTAAGAAAAGTATACTATTATGGATTTAAAGGACCTGGAGATGTAGGTGCATCCTATGGTGAAACTTCTCTTGCAGGTTCTGTGGCTAATGGGCATATGGATGTGGATGATACGGGAGAAAGTGATGTGGGATATGGAAAGTCCTTTATTCGCCGTATTTCTAACTTGAGTGCAGCACCGAAAGGGTTTGATGTGTATAAAATCAGTACGGGAAATAATACATATCAGGATCTTACATTTTGGGAATATCACCCGGAGGGAAAGCTGACTTTGACAAAAATATCCACCGATACAGAAATTTCTGAAGCGGGAAGCGGATATAGTCTGGAAGGTGCAGTATATGGAGTATATACGGATCCGTCATGTACGAAAAAAGAAGGAGAGCTTAAGACAGATATAAAGGGAAAGAGTAATACATTGACGCTTCAGGAAGGAACATATTATGTCAAAGAAATAAAGGCTTCTTCTGGATACGGACTGGATGACCGAGTCTATAAAATACAGGTCAAATCGCAAAGTAATGAATTTCTTCAGGTAGAGGAGCAGCCACAGTATCAAAACATGGAGATTTTGACCGTAAAATATGACAGAGAAATGGGAGATGAAAATGGTGGTGCACAAGGCGCGGCAAGTCTGGAGGGTGCAGAATTTACTTGTAGTTTTTACAGAGGGTTTTATGATAGCCTGCAGGAATTACAAAAAGAGAAACCGTTGAAAACCTGGGTGTTTCGAAGTGGAAAGGATGGTAAGGTTTACTTTAGAGAAGAAGCTCTTATATCTGGAGATTCTTTTTGGAAGGATCAGAATGGAAATCCGATTTTGCCTTTAGGAACTGTGACTATCGAGGAGAGTAAGGCACCGGAAGGTTATAATAGAAATGAAGAGATTTTTGTGCGGAAAATCACATCATCAGGGAATGGACCAAAGGTAGAGACCTATGAAAATCCAGTGGTACCGGAAGATATAATTAGAGGGGATTTGGAAATTATCAAAGTATACCAGCCTGAAAATGAAAAGGAAGATACATTGAAAGGAATTGAAGGAGTGGTCTTTTCTATTACATCAAAAACAACAGGAAAAGAAGTCATGCGTATTCAAACGGACGAAAAGGGGAGGGCGGATACAAAGAGAGAAGGGGATTCCCGCGGAGGTCTTGTCTATGATACTTATATTGTAGAAGAGATTAAAACACCGAAGGGCTATAATGCAATCAACCCTTTTGAAGTGACAATTCAGCAAGAGAATACAGTAGTTGGAGGTATTTATAAACAGGATACATTAATCAGCAGTGCCATTCAGGTACAGAAAACAGATCGGGGAACTGGTAAAGTTATTCCAAGAGCCGGTGCCAAGTTTCAGCTTCTGGACGAAAATAAACAAATAGTTGTTATGAAGACCTATTATCCTTCTGTTCGTGAATATGATATTTTTACCACAGATGAGAATGGAAGATTTACCTTCCCGTCAAAACTTGGTTATGGGACCTATTATCTTCGGGAAGTAGAGGCACCAGAAGGTTATCTTTTGAATCGGAAAGATATTAAGTTTATAGTTACAGAGGATTTAGATTGGGAGAAACCTCTCATTATCTCCTGTGCAGATGAAAATGCGATGGGGAGAATTAGTCTTAGAAAGTACGAAAAGGATACAGAAAAGTATTTGGAAGGAGCTGTATATGAAATAAGGGCAGCAGAAGATATCAGTACCCCTGATGGAACAGTACGTTTTCGAAAAGGCGAATTGGCAGATACGATTACTACATCAAAAAATGGACCGGTATTGAGCAAAAATCTGTGGCTGGGAAATTACATTTTAAAAGAAATTCAGCAGCCGGCGGGGTATGTGCTGGATTCCAAACAATATGAAGTCAGCCTGAAATATAAAAATCAGGAGACAGCAGTGGTGACAGAAGAGCAGACGGTATATGATATGCCCACCAAGTTAATTATAGAAAAATACAAGAAGGGGCAAGAGGATATCCGCCTTCCTGAAGTAAGGTATGAGATATGGCCTGAAAATGATCCCCAGGCAAAAAAGGTCTATACGACAGATTCTGACGGAAGAATTATAATACAATACTTGCTGCCGGATACCGTATATTGTATTCGGGAAACAGAGGCACTGCCGGGTTATCTTATAGATGAAACTATCTACAAAGTAAAAATAGATAAAAAGGGGCAGATCGAAGGAGATCATATCTATACACTTCGGACAGATAATGACTGTACAAAATATAAAATCAGTAAACAGGATATTACCACAGAGAAAGAAATTAAAGGCGCGGAAATGATACTCTATCTGTTGGAAGAGGATGGGAGCCGGACAGAAGTAGAAACATGGATATCTAAAGAACAACCTCATTACGTAGAAGAGCTGATTATAGGGAAGACATATATTTTACTGGAGAAGACAGCGCCTAAAGGATATCTGCAGGCGGAAGAAATTACATTCACTGTTCCAGAAAGCGGAAAAATCCAGACAATCACTATGAAAGATAAAAATGCTATGGGTCAGATTTCCATTAGCAAAATGGAGTCAGGAGAAGAAGAGGTTTTCTTGGAAGATACAGTTTTTGAAATTCGGGCAGCAGAAGATATTGTGACACCAGATGGTAGTATCCGGATGAAAGAGGGGGAACTTGCAGATACGATCGTAACGGGAGGAGGGCCTTCTTTGTCCCAACCCCTGTTTCTGGGCAAATATGTAATAAAAGAAGTCAAGCAGCCAGCGGGATATGTGCTGGATTCCAAGGAATATGAGGTGGAGCTGACTTATAAAGACCAGCATGAGGCTTGTGTCACAGAAAAGATAAAGATTTTTAATGAACCGACAAAGCTTCATATCAGCAAAAAGGATAAAGGCAGTAAGAAAATGTTGGAAGGTGCCAGACTTAGATTGGAACAAATCAAAGAAGATGGAACCAGATACATCATTGCAAGGTGGACATCAGGAAGGGTCCCCCAGGAATTTGAACGGTTGGTACCGGGACGATATAGTCTGATAGAGGAAGAGGCGCCGAAAGGATATGAAACAGCAGATGAAATTTTGTTTGTACTGGAAGAAACAGGGGAAATTCAAACAGTAGATATGTTGGACGAAAAGAAAGAAGAGGCTGTACAGACAGGAGATCATTCGTTGATTGTAAGCAGAGCTTTGCTGCTTGCATTGGCGGCGCTATTGGCAGGGGTGGCTTTATGGATCAGAAACAGAGATGAAGAGAGAAGAGACTAAAATCGTTGGTTAATAGAGTAAAATTGGTTTTGAGAGGGAGGGCTTGAGGCTTTATCTATTTACAGGAAGTGGATCCCTGTGATAATTTATAAAAAGAAGAGAGTCCATTTCATAAAAAAAGCCCTTTCAAAATAAAATATGCCGGAGTGGAGATATTCTGCTTCGGCATTTTAAATGGAATCTTTTTATGTTGCAGAAAAGGCAGAGCGGAAGTTAAGTAACAAAGATAAGGAGTGAACAGGATGATAGTATATGAAGGAAGGCCGAAAGACTTTAGAGAACGAGTGGAAAAAGAACAGAAAGTATATGAGACTTTGGATACACTTGGAATTAGATATGAACGAGTAGATCATGAACCGGTGGCAACGATAGAGGCATGCCAGGAAGTAGATAAGGCTCTTGGCATTGAAATATATAAAAATTTGTTTTTGTGCAACCGTCAGAAAACAAAATATTATCTGCTTGTAATGCCGGGAAATAAGAATCTGCAGACAAAAGAGCTTTCCCCGCAGATTCCATCGCCAAGGTTATCCTTTGCTTCCGGAGAAGATATGGAGAGATTACTGAATGTATCACCTGGATCTGCATCAATTATGGGACTGATTTATGATCCTGACAATCAGGTACAACTTCTGATTGACGAAGAAATACTTACACAGGAATTCTTTGGATGTCATCCCTGTGTTAACACTTCCAGTATGAAACTTCAGACGGATGATGTATTAGGAAAATTTTTGAAAGCTGTTCACCATGATTATATCAAAGTGACACTTGGTTAAAAAAATAACAGGAAACGTAACAAAATGCAAGTTTGTTACGTTTCCTGTTATTTTTTTAACTAATTTCGTCCCGCATAAATTGGTTATATATTGCATAAACTAATCAAAGCCTGGGAATTCTATAACCAAAAGGAGCGTAATTCAGTGAAAAATATAGAAAAATGTAGCATGAACATTCATGGAGAGCGATGCGTGATTTGTGGGCAAGAGACAGGTATGAAGAAGGACTGGCCTATTGCAATGCGCAAGTATTATGTAGAAGGCGCTGGGCAACTTTGTAAGAAATGTTATTCGGAGATTTATTCTGAGGGAAATTAAGGATAAGGGACAGGATTCTGCTATTTTTATATGGCGGTGATCCTGTCCCTTATTGACATATAAAATAGCGCGTGCTATTATATTGATATCAAAATGATATCAATATAAATCGAAGGGGGAAGGAAAATGAGTAAGGAAAAGATTCATGAGGAAAAGATTTTACATCCGGCAAGTGGATATGCTATGCTGTTTGTGGGACTTGTAGGAGTGCTTATAGGAGTTGCGCTTATGATTTTGGGGCCGATTTTAGGAAACCCAAATGGAAATGGATGGTTGATTGGCGGTGGTATTGCATTAGGAGTAATCATTGAGATAGCAGCGATTATTCTTCTTTGTGGACTGAAAGTGTTAAATCCAAACGAAGCATATGTGTTTACTGTATTTGGAAATTATTATGGAACGTTGAAGCAGCCAGGTTTTTTCTGGGTCAATCCATTTTGTACTGCTATTAATCCTATTGTAAAAGGAGCTCCAGTAGTAACAACCAATAGCGGGCGCTCCGTGTCTGTTTCTACAGGTGCCAGGGAAAAGAAAGTTTCTTTAAAGGCTATGACGCTTGATAATAAACTTCAGAAGGTAAATGATCAGCTTGGGAATCCGGTTGAGATTGGTGCTGTAGTAATCTGGAGAGTAGTAAATCCAACGAAAGCAGTAATTAATGTGGAAAATTATAAGAGTTATCTTTCAATTCAGTGTGATTCTATTATTCGAAACACAGCAAGACAGTATCCCTATGATACAAGCGAAGATGGAGATGAGAAATCACTGCGCGGAAGTAGTCAGGAAATTGCAGATATTATGGGATGTGAACTTCAGCAGAAGGTGGAGGAAGCTGGAATAAAAATACAGGAAGTACGTATTACTCATCTGGCATATGCTCCAGAAATTGCGTCTGCTATGCTTCAGAGGCAACAGGCGGCAGCTGTTATTGATGCAAGGCAGAAGATTGTAGAGGGAGCTGTTGGTATGGTAGAAATGGCTCTTAGTAAATTAAATGAAAACGATATTGTAGAGTTGGATGAAGAAAGAAAAGCAGCTATGGTAAGTAATCTACTCGTTGTTCTGTGTGGCAACAAAGATGCTCAGCCTATTGTCAATAGCGGAACTCTTTATTAAAAATGATTGAAAGGGAAAAGGAGGGGGAATTTTTGGAAAAAGAAAAATCAGAGAAAAAAACCAAGAAACAAGTTCCCCTTCGCCTATCTCCTAAATTGTATGAGGAGATTGCACAGTGGGCAGAAGATGATTTTCGATCGATGAACGGACAAATTGAATATCTTTTGACAGAATGTGTAAAACATCGAAAAAGAAATACAAAATAACAAAAGGCAGGAGGACAGATGCAGTTTGCTGATTCCACCTGCCTTTAGTTGTGCTTTTTTCCCTTTCATATTATAATAGGTGGCAGAGCAAAAGAGGAAAGAAGGAATCTTTATGTACATAGCAGATCTGCATATTCACTCTTATTATTCCCGCGCCACCAGTAAAGATTGTAAGCCGGAATATCTGGATCTATGGGCTAGAAAGAAGGGAATTCATATTGTTGGAACTGGAGATTTTACACATCCGGCCTGGAGAGAAGAACTAAAAGAAAAGCTGAAGCCGGCAGAAGACGGCTTGTATGTATTGAAGGAAGAGTATCGGCTACATGATCCGGCCGCAGAAGGAGCAGAAGTTCCTCGCTTTGTTGTTACAGGAGAAATTAGCTCTATATATAAAAAAGGGGAAAAGGTACGTAAGGTTCATAGTCTGATTCTTCTGCCGGGAATAGAGGAGGCAGAAAATGTTTCCAGCCGATTGGAAGCGATTGGAAATATTCATTCTGATGGGAGACCAATCCTGGGGGTTCCATGTAAAGATCTTTTAGGAATTGTTCTGGAGACAACGCCCGACAGTATCTATGTACCGGCTCATATTTGGACACCTCATTTCTCATTGTTTGGTGCATTTTCAGGATTTGATACAATAGAAGAGTGTTTTGAAGATCTGACACCTCACATTCATGCTGTGGAGACAGGACTTTCTTCGGATCCACCAATGAATTGGCGGGTATCAGCGTTGGATCGTTTTCAGTTGATTTCTAATTCTGACGCTCATTCTCCAGCAAAACTTGGGCGGGAAGCCAACCTTTTAGATATTGAGTTGTCATATCAGGGATTGTATAAGGCAATTCAGGAAGGAAAAGGACTTAAGGGTACGATTGAGTTTTTTCCGGAGGAAGGAAAATATCATATGGACGGTCATCGTAAATGTGGGATTTGTCTGACACCAGATGAGACAAATAAATTTGGTGGTATTTGTCCAGTGTGCGGTAAAAAGATTACGATAGGGGTATCTCACAGGGTAGAAGAACTGGCGGACCGTGAAGAAGGATATAGACCACATGCGGCGGCAGATTTCGAAAGTCTTGTTCCCCTTCCAGAAGTTATTGGCTCTGCATATGGATGTTCGTCGACCAGTAAAAAGGTGACCAGAGAATATGAAAATATGTTGCAGCATCTTGGACCTGAATTTGAAATACTTAGAACAGTTCCGGTAGAGGATATAAAGAAGGTGTCTGGATATCGTCTGGCGGAGGGTATTTCAAGGCTGCGGGAAGGGAGAGCGGAAAGGATACCTGGTTTTGATGGCGAATATGGAACCATTCGTCTTTTTCATCCAGAGGAAATCCATGAAACAGAAGGACAGTTGGATTTTTTTTCTATTCTTGGCAATCAGAAAATGGGAGAACACCAGGAGAAAAGAAAAAAAGAGTTATTGGATATAAATGAGGTAAAAGAACAGGAAAATAAGAACCAGGCAGAAGCCGCCGGACAAGGTCAGCAGAAGAAAAAGCAACAGGATTTACAGATGAATGCACAGCAGTTGCGGGCTGTGCAATGTGTGGGAAGAAGTATTGCTGTTTTTGCTGGGCCAGGAACAGGAAAGACAAAAACATTAGTTGCACGGATTTTATACTTGTTGGAACATCGCAAAGTAAAAGCAAATGATATTATGGCTGTAACATTTACCAATCAGGCTGCCAAAGAGATGACAGAGCGTCTGAAATATGCGTTAGGGAACAACAGGCGTCTTGCTAAAATCAATATCGGAACATTTCATGCCCTTTGTCTTACTTTTCTTGAGGAACAGGGAAGAGAAGTTATACTTGCTACAGAACTGGAACAAACAGAGATGGCAGAATGTGCAGTACAAGACAGTCAACTTGCTATGAATCCAAAAGAATTTCTGGAAAAATTGTCACAGCAAAAAGCAGGGATGAAAGTAACGTTAAGGAGCAAGGACGAAGAGAACGTTTGGCAAAAGGCGGTACAGAAATATGAAGAAGAGAAAAAGAAAAATCGTCTGATGGATTTTGATGATCTTCTTTTGGAAACTTTGCAGATATTAGAATCTGAGATAAAAGAGAAAAAATATAAAATTCCTTCTTATATTTTGGTAGATGAATTTCAAGATATTAATCCATTGCAGTATCGTTTGCTTATGGCATGGAATAAGGCGGCAAATGAATTATTTGTTATTGGGGATGCCAATCAATCTATTTATGGCTTTCGAGGAGCATCCGAGGCATGTTTTGAACATTTAAAAGAGGATGTCCCCGGTCTGGAAGTGGTTGAACTCATTGAAAATTACCGTTCTTCCCCTCAGATTCTGCAAGCGGCAGAGTCTGTTCTTGGCAGGGGAACATATCATCCAAACTGTCCGAATCAGAGGCCGGTGCGGCTTTACAAAGCAGGAAGCAAGATGGGCGAGGCTATTTTTATTACAAAAGAAATTGGACGTATGACTGGCGGAATTGGAATGGTGGAAGCACAAAATCTTTCTGGAGAAGAATATGATAGGAAGATTCGCTCTTTCAATGATATTGCAGTGCTCTGCCGTACCCACCATCAGATGGCTCTGATAGAAAAATGTTTCAGGCAGGAAGGGATTCCTTTTGTGATAGCCGGCAGGGAAAGCTTCCTTTTAGAGGACAAGGTGCAAGGAAGTCTTTGCTTTTTTCGGTGTCTGGAAAATGAAGATGACATATCTGCCAAGAAAAAGAGTGCCCAAATTTTGTGGAAACTTTCCTGGAACCCTGTGGCAGAACAGATTCTGAATGAACAGATACAGAAATATCAGTTCGTTTACCGAAAGAAAAAGCCTTTGGATTTTCTCAAGATGTGGATGAAGGATATGCAATTTGAAGAAAATGATGCTATAAAAAGGCTGATTTCATTAGCCGCATTTTACCAGTCTATGTCAGAATTCCGTCTGGCTGTTGAGCTGGGAGTGGAAAGTGATCTGAAACGATGCGGAGATAAAAACTATATAGCTGAAGCTGTTACACTTATGACTTTACATGGATCTAAAGGGCTGGAGTTTCCGGTTGTTATGATTTATGGTGCAGAAAAGGGTAGTATTCCTTTGGATACATCCAAATATTTGGTGGATATAGATGAGGAAAAACGTCTTTTATATGTGGGGATGACGAGAGCAAAAGAAGAGCTGATTTTGACAGCATCAGGAGAAGAATCTCCGTTTCTGACAAGGATAGATGAGTCTATCATTCAAAGGGAACAGGGACGAGGGCATGGGAAAGAAGTATCCTATCATCAGATGTCCTTGTTTGAGGAAGGATTATAAAAAGAAAGCATAGTAGAAAGAGTGAGTATTTGTGATAAGAAATGTAGATCTTTTAGAGATTTCTGACGGTAGTCTGTATACCGCATCAGATTTAGTAAAAGCTGATTGTCAGGGATGTGAAGGGTGTTTCGCCTGTTGTCAGGGTATGGGAAGCTCCATTGTTTTGGATCCCTGGGATATTGCACAGATGTCTGAAGGAACCGGAAAAAGTTTTGAGGAACTGATGCAGGATTCCATTGAATTAAATGTGGTGGACGGTATGGTTTTGCCGAATCTTCGTATGAATAAAAAAACAGAAAGATGTGAATTCCTTAATCAGGAGGGAAGATGCAGGATTCATCCATTCCGACCGGGAATTTGCAGGATGTTTCCTCTAGGCAGATACTATGAAGAAAGTGGATTTCGGTATTTTCTTCAGATATATGAGTGTAAAAAGAAAAGGCGGAGTAAAATTAAAGTAAAGAAATGGATAGACATTTCTGATTTGAAAGCTTATGAAGCATATATTTGGGACTGGCATCAGTTCCTTTCCCTTTGTCGGAGAGAATCCGAACAGCTGGAAGCAGAACAGATTAAGATATTGCAGACATATCTGCTTCGTACATTTTATCAAAGGGCATATGATTTTAAAGATTTTTATAAAGAATTTTATGAACGTATGGCTGGGGTAAAGGAGACACTTGGATTATGCTAGAGCACTATGAAGAACAGAGAAAATATCTCCCTGGTCTGGAAAAAGGAATGCCGAATGTATATGGTAAATTGGCGGAAATTTTTCAGTATCAGGTATTTGAATTACATGAAGAGATGATTGACCAAAGAAATAGTAATTATTACATTCCTTATATGATGAACGATGCATTGGAGTGTTATCTTGTGTTAAAAAATGCCAGAATGACGGGAGAATACCTTCCGCTGGATGCAGGGGAATATCCACTTCAAGCTCAGATTGCACAAAGGGACGGTCAGACAGCTTTAATAGTTAAGCAAGGAAAAGAGAACGTATTTACGATCTGGTTTCGTGAGATCGAAGAGTATTTTCAGTGTTATCAATATCACAGAATTGGACATTTCTGGGTACAGGGGCAGGAACAATGGAGACAGCTTGTCTATATGGTGGGAACAATTTATGATAAATATGAATATATGAAGGAAAAGGCATGTAACGGTATGGAAATGGAACTCATGCATCTGGTGGAATTTCCGCCTTTTCGTTTCTGGTCACCTGTGGAGGAATCATTGGAGGGAAGATATCCTTCAAATCCCAAAGGAGCAGAGTGCATGAAAAAATTGGCAAAAGAGGCAGGGGATGGAATATATGCTTTTTTCGTCAGTATTTATGAAAAATTCCCAGTACGTTTTTTAGAAAAGAAGCTTGCTGCTATGCTTTGCAGTCCGGCAAGAGAAGATTTATATGAAACAATATATGAAAAAGTTCGCCGGGCTTCTCTTGCTTATCCTAAGAGAGACTATGGAGAACCTTTAAATGCACAGATTCTTCAAAAAAGGAAGGTTGTGAATAGTCGGCTGAAGAGGGCTGGATTTGAAGGGAAATATCCTTTTTATAAAAAGGATGATATGCAGGTGGTTGTTACGGAAGAGCATCCATTTACATGTATGGAATCCCAGGATTTTATTTTCCGCATGCAGTTTATGGTTTCAAAATGTCAGAAAAAGTGTGGGAGAAATGGTGGATTTTTTAAAGCCCGAAATCGTGAGGGGTGGATTTTTGAAGATTTGGATGCTTTTTGTCCAGCAGTAGGGAAAAGCAGAATGAGTGCTAAATAAATTGTAAAAGAGAGGATATGAAAATGACAAAAAAACAGCTGGCACTAGAAGTAATAGAAAGATTGAAAAAAGAATATCCAGATGCCGGATGTACGCTGGATTATGATCAGGCATGGAAGCTTCTTGTAAGTGTACGCCTGGCAGCTCAGTGTACAGATGAGAGGGTTAATAAGATTGTAGAAGTTCTATATGATAAATATCCAGATGTAGATGCTCTTGCAGGAGCAGAGGTGGAAGAGATCGAAAATATAGTCAGACCGTGTGGACTTGGTAAGAGTAAGGCGCGGGATATCAGTGCATGTATGAAGATATTGAAAGAGGAGTACGGAGGGAAAGTTCCGGATGATTTTGAGGCTCTTTTAAAGCTTCCGGGAGTAGGAAGAAAGAGCGCGAATCTTATTATGGGCGATGTGTTTGGAAAACCGGCTATTGTTACAGACACTCATTGTATACGGTTAACAAATAGAATTGGTTTGGTAGATGGAATAAAAGACCCCAAGAAAGTGGAAATGGCACTTTGGAAAATTATTCCGCCAGAAGAAGGCAGCGATTTCTGTCACAGACTTGTGTATCATGGGCGTGATGTGTGTACGGCCAGAACAAAGCCATACTGCGATAAATGTTGTCTGGAAGATATCTGCAAGAAAAAAGGGATATAGAATTAGAAAGGTACAAAACATTATAAACGAAAAGATATGGTTACGTATAAATAGTGTTACTATAAAAAGGGCGGTCCTTGTAAGGGACCGCCTTAAATCGGAAGAGAAAGTTTATCCTTCAATTGCAATATAGCTCTTGTTTTCTACAGCTTTTGTATCTTTTTTTGGTATAGCAAGTTTTAGAATACCGTCTTCATATTTTGCTTTAATGTCTTCCTGAGTAATCGTATCACCGACATAGAAACTGCGGCTCATAGTACCAGCATAACGTTCCTTGCGGATATACTTTCCATTTTTATCCTGTGTATCTTTATCAAGGCCTTTTGCAGCAGAGATTGTAAGATATCCATTTTCCAATTTTGCCTTGATTTCATCTTTCTTAAATCCTGGCAGATCAATGTCAACTTCATAATTATTGTCAGTTTCTTTTACATCTGTTTTCATCATATTTTTTGCATGTTTCCCGTATAAAGGATTTTTTCTTCCAAAGAAATGCTTATCAAAATCATCATCAAATGGAAAATCCATCCAATCATCAAATAAATTTTCTCCAAAAATACTAGGCATCATCATAAGTCATAGCTCCTTTCAAAAATAAATATATACAATTGAGCACTGTCAGATAAATCCGACGTGTTGAGTGTCAAACTTGGAAGAGAATTAGAAATAACATTTTTAATTACCTCTTTCTTGTTCTATATGTAATATAACACTTATAATTAGCACTGTCAACAGTTGAGTGCTAATTTTTTCTTTATTTTTTTGCAAATGTTAAATGAAAAAGTAATTGCAACTCCAGAATGACATAATTTTTTTATATTGCA
>JAHZAV010000050.1 GCA_019423745.1 Lachnospiraceae bacterium | reverse complement strand
ATCCCGCAAGTATTGACTGCGGTTCCTGTATCTACTTCCGGCAGCCAGCCGAATCAATTCTGGGTGTCTGCCACAATGAAAAAATGCACTGTGTTTCGGCAAAGCAAAGGAACACAAGTTCAAGCAAGGAGGAAACATTATGAAAAAACGATTATTTGCGGCGTTTGTCAGTCTGTGCATGATCGTGTCCATGCTGCCGACAACAGCATTTGCCGAAGCAGGCGCACAGGACAGCAATCTGATTACAGACACAAGCGGGCTGTGCGAACACCACACCCAGCATGACGAAAGCTGCGGCTACACCGAGGGGACAGCGGAAATCCCCTGTTCCCATGAACACACGGAGGATTGCTATACCCTTGTAACGAAGTGTGTTCACACCCATACGGCAGATTGTTACCCTTCGGACGACACCGCTACCCCGTCTGACGCAGAGGAAAAAGAACCGGTCTGCGGTCATGTGTGCAGCGAGGAAGGCGGCTGTATTACCAAAACATTAGACTGTAAACACCAGCACGATGAAGCCTGCGGCTATGTTCCCGCCACAGAGGGAACGCCCTGCACCTTTGTCTGTGAAGTCTGCAATGCGCAGGACAGCGGGAACGATGAGGATTCGTCCGATGCACAGCCGGAAGAATGTACCTGTGAAACCCTCTGCACCGGGGAAGAAATCAATGCGGACTGCCCCGTCTGCTCTGCGGAAGGTGCCGAGCTGGATAAGGTTTGCACTGGTGCTGCCCCGATGTTAACGGCTGCCGCACCTCTGACCGGTGAACATACCAACCATAATGGATGGACAGAACTTTCGGGAACGATAAACGATAGTACATTGTCTGCCGGCAATTATGTGCTTACCGGCGATGTAACCTTAAATACTTATGTTTCGTTCGAAGATTCTACCGTAATCTGTTTGAATGGGCATAAAATAAACGGAAACGAAAAACGCATAAGGAGCCATAATGCTTTAACAATCTGCGACTGTACAGGCAAGGGAAAAATCGACAATTTAAATCTTCAAGGTGTATTCCTGACAAATGTGCGCCTGTCCAGAACCAGAATATTAAGTATCTCTTCTCAAGAAACAAATATAAACAGCGGTACCTATGTTGATGCAGGATGTGAAATCATAACTCAAGGCAACTCCGACAGCGTCATCTCTATCAACGACGGTGCCGAAATTGGAAGCAGTGTTACGATTGAACTAAGAGGGGGGACTCTTAATTTAAATGGAGCCTCGGTCAACAGCCCCATCACGGCATGGAGTTATAGCACTTGCAACATTAGTGGTACCACCGAAATCAAAAACTTCACCGAAGGGGCTCCTGCGGTGAATGTATCTGGCGGCACCTGCAATATCACCGGCGGTACCATCTCTAGTCCCACCGTGGTAGATGGGGGCACCTGCAACATCACCGGCGGTACCATCTCTAGTCCCACCGTGGTAGATGGGGGCACCTGCAACATCACCGGCGGTACCGTAGATGTCACGGATACTACCTTGTCCGGAGAAACCACCGGCGCTGTGGTGGTGAAAGAAGGCAGTTGCAACATCGGCGGCGACGCCCAGATTGCCGGCAACCGTATTGATAACGGCGGCGCGGTCAGCGTGCTTGGCGGTAATTGTACCATAAGCGGGAACAACATCCACAATAACACCACCAAAGATGGCGGTGTATATGTAAAGGGCGGTACCTGTACCATCGATGATGACGCAGTCATCAGCGCAAACACTGCCACCAATGCCGGCGCAGGCGTACATATAGATGGAGGTACTTGCAATATTGACGGTACAATCACCGGTAATACCGCCAGATATGCTGCCAACGGGCATGGCGGCGGTGTATATATATCCGCAGGCGAATGTAACATTTACGGTACAGTCACCAAAAATACTGCAACTGTAAACGGCGGCGGAGTGTATGCGGCAGGCGGCATCTGTACCATTTACGGTTCCATCGAAGAGAATACCGCAGTCAATGGCGGTGGTGTGTATGTGGAGCCGGGCGCACAGGTGAATACAAGAAACGCTTCTTCCGGACTCAGCCGCATTACCAATAATACAGCGAGTGAATACGGCGGCGGTGTATATCTGAGTGAAGGCACCAAATGGGATAATGTTTGTGATATTACCCGCAATAGAGCCCAGGCTGGCGGCGGTATATATGCCGTGGAGGGATGCCATTTAACAATCCGAGTAGGCTCCATCAGCTATAACGTTGCACAAGACAGGGGCGGCGGTCTCTACATAGGTGATTCTTCTGCAAGCCCATGTATTGTTAATATTACTAATTGGGTCATCAAAAATAATCAGGACAGATATTTAAACCCTGATAATATTGTCAGTCTTAACAGCAAAATTACATATGAACCAGCATCATCAGCACAAGATACCTTGCCTTATGATGAACCGGGCAGTATTATGCTGAGAAATGATGCTTCCTTTACAATTTTAGACGGCAAACACAAAGTAGATGATGCTATCTCCTGTTTTGATATCCAAGATAATAACAAAATCCTGATTGCCGGAGGATTTTATGATAAAGACCCGGCACAGGAACCGACGCTCACCGTTTTGGATAATGTAAAAGTAATAAAGCTTGACGGGGATATTGGTCACGATCAATACGATCCAAACTATCCTTGGGCAGTTTATCCTGTTAAAGATGGAATAATGTCGGGAACATCAAACAATCCTGTCTACGACGGAGCTTCAATCGAAAAAGACGTAGACTTCAGCCTGAGCAGAACAGCAGACATACAAAAATTATTTTATTGGTATAAGGCGCAGGGAGAAGAGGACAGCTCCTATGTTGCAGGTCTGCCTTCCAATGCAGGTAATTATACCATTAAGGTCGGAGGACTTCATTTACGCATGATTGGAGAAGAATATTACACCGAGTGTACCTTTGACCTGACGATTGCAAAAGCAGATCCGTCCTATACGGTGCCGGCCGGCATTACCGCACAGGTGGGAAAACCTCTTTCCACAGTGACACTGCCGGAAGGCTGGAAATGGAAAGACGAAAGCACCATTCCACAGACCGAAGGAACACAAACCTATCCTGCAATCTTCACACCGGATGACACAGCTAACTACAACACAGTGGAAACGGACATTTCCGTTGAGGTAGAACACGCTCATAAAGGTGTATTGATACCCGAAGTTCCGGCTACCTGTACTCAAACCGGTGAGAAAGCATATTACGAGTGCAGCATTTGCCACCAGTATTTTGAGGATGAAGCCTGTAACAAACCGATTGCTGATCTGGACAGCTGGAAGGTCATTCCCGTTCTGGGACACGACTTCGGCGGCTGGACATCCAACGGAAACGGCACACATACCGGTACCTGTCAGCGTGACGGCTGTGACGCAACAGATACACAGAACTGTTCCGGCGGAGAGGCAACGTACTTCTTAAAGGCAGAATGTGAAATCTGCGGCGGCGCTTACGGCGAGCTGAAAGAAGATACCACTCTGCCTACCGGCGAAATCCGCATCGATGAAAACAAGTGGAATAAGTTCCTCAATACCATCACCTTTGGACTGTTCTTCAAAGAGACTCAAAGCGTTGTAATCACCGCCGATGATGACAGCTATTCCGTGGCAGGCTACACAGACGATAAGGCTGCTGTGATAGAATATTATCTTTATGACGGCGATACTGCTCTTTCCCAGGAGGAACTGAAAGATAAAGAATTTACAACATATACCGGTTCATTAAATATGGAACCAAATGGCAAATATACAATTTATGTAAGAATTACCGACCATGCCGGTAATAAGACATATATCAGTTCTGACGGCATTGTCATGTATACAGACGCCAAGCAGGATACCGAAAGTATTTCCTTTGTCAAGACAACTACAGAGGATGTTACCGCAAGCGTATTCACCAACGGTAACACAGTAAAGGAAATCCGCAACGGCGCAGCCGTTCTGTCAGACAGTGATTACAGTGTGTCCTATGAAGGAAACAAAGCCACGATTACATTCAAGGCAGCGTACCTTGATACCCTCACAGCAGGCGGCTATACTCTCACTCTTTCATATAACCCGTTGGGTATGGAATATCAGGACGGAAACGGCAGTGAAGCACCGAGCGATACCACTATCACACTTACTGTGAATCAGCAGTCCGGTACAATCACAAATATCAGCGATATCAGCAAAATTTATGATGATACTGCAGTGTCTGCTCCGACTTACGATTCTCTCAGCACAGGAACGGCTGTTATTGAGTACAAAGTAAAAGATGCTGACGACAGCACCTATACACAGACAGCTCCAAATACCGTAGGTGAATATACCGTCAGAATTACGGTAGCGGCAGACGGAAATTATGCAGAGGCTTCGGCAACCCGTGACTTTACAATTTCCTATCTCACCGCTCCCCAGGAGCCGTATACACTCATAGGTTCTGCAGGAACAAACGGCTGGTACACCGGTGATGTTACACTGAAACCGGCGGACGGATATACCGTATCCACCACCCTGAACGGTACTTACTCAGATAAGCTGGATTTTGCACAAACCACCGAAGGCTTTACGATTTATCTCAAAAACAGTGTCGGACAGATGACCGATGCAATTACAGTCGGCACTATAAAAATCGATAAGACTGCACCGGACGGTGACATACTGTTTGAGAAAAACTCTGTCAAGGAGTTTATCAACAACATCATTTTCGGTCTGTTCTTCAACAAGAACATTGATGTGGAGATTACCGGCACAGATGATTTGAGCGGCGTTGCCAAAATAGAATATTACAGAAGCGACAAGGTACTGACCGAGGCAGAAGTTGTCGCCATCACCGATTGGACGGAGACAAACGGCAAATTCAGCGTCACCGCCGAGGATCAGGTGAATTTCATCTACTATGTGAAGATTACCGACCAAGCCGGAAATCAGACCTATTTCGGTTCCGATGGTGCAACTTTCGATACGACGAAACCTGTGATCAAAGGAATTACAGACGGAAAAATTTACTGCGAAGAACAAACCTTTACAGTAGAAGAAACAAATCTGGAATCCGTTTTGATAGACGGTGTTGCTGCAACTCCTGATAACACAGGCAACTATACACTTCCGGCAGGAAATAAGCAGTATACCATCACCGTAACCGATAAAGCGGGTAACAGTACCCTCTGCACAGTAACGGTGAATGATGGTCATGACTGGAATGAAGCAATCTATACATGGAATGATGACGGAAGCAGCTGTACCGCTTCCCGCACTTGCAAAAATGACTCTGACCATGTAGAAACAGCGGAAGCCGATATAACAAGTAAGCCAGGAAAAGAGCCAACCTGTACAGAAAATGGAGAAACCATCTATACAGCCACATTTACAGTTGAATGGGCAAGCGAACAAAGCAAAACAATTGTAGATGTACCGGCTCTCGGCCATAAGCTGACCAAGACGGAAGCCAAAGCACCGACTTGTACAGAGGATGGCAACAAGGAATACTGGACCTGTGACACCTGCGGCAAATATTTCAGCGACGCCAACGGTAATACCGAAATTGCAAAGGATTCGTGGATTCTTAACGCAATCGGTCACGATTGGAACGATGCGGTTTACACATGGAGCGATGACGGAAGCACCTGTACCGCTGCCCGTACCTGCAAAAATGACAGCGCTCATACAGAAACATCTACGGCAACGGTAATAGACGCACAGACCAAAGCGCCGACCTGCACAGAGAAAGGCGAAACCACCTATACGGCTACCTTTGAGGCTGGTTGGGCTGTTACACAGACAAAGGTGATTGCTGACATTTCTGCTACTGGCCACAAGCTGACCAAGACAGAAGCCAAAGCACCGACTTGTACCGAGGATGGCAACAAGGAATACTGGACGTGTTCGGCTTGCAAAAAGTATTTCAGCGACGCCGAGGGCAAGAATGAAATTAGCCTGGATGATACCGTTATCCCGGCCACCGGCCACAGTTATGAAAACGGCAAATGCATCGTCTGCGGCGCGATTGCTTCTGATTTCGAGGCTGTTATCACAGCCGGAGCAAACGGAACCTGGCAGAAAGGAAGCGAGGACGGGCTTTCCTTTACTTCCAATGCTGCGTTTGCTGATTTCCAAAAGGTACAGGTAGACGGAAAAGACCTGGATGCTTCCAACTACACTGTAAAAGAAGGAAGAACAATCGTAAACCTGAAGCCGGAGTATCTGGAAACACTGTCTGTAGGCAAACACACACTGGCTATCGTTTCTGAAACCGGTACTGCTACTACAGAATTTACCATCAAGGAAGCAGTTTCTGCTAATGATCAGAAACCGGCAAATCCGAATGATACTGCGAAAGGAGAAGCTACAGAGTCTGTACAGACTGGGGACAATACCAATATGATGTTATGGATAGTTATGCTGTTTGTTTCAGCGAGCATTCTTGGAATTGCTGTTTATGAAAAACGGAAAAAACATATGGAAAATTAGGGTACAGTAACGATAGAGCAGCGTATTTGCGCTGCTCTATTTCTTGCTATAAAACTATTTAATTTATATTCCAGTGCTTCCAAAAGAATTTTTACCCCGCTGTTTTCCATGTTCAAAAACAAAGTCTGCAATAATCACGGGAGTAATAACCAACTGTCCAATCCTAGTGTTTTTCTTTAAGATATGTTCCTGATTGCTAACATTACTGATGATAGCGTGAATTTCACCTCGATAGCCGGAGTCAATAGGCGGCAGTTCGCAGATTAGTCCTTTGATTGCCATGCTGCTTCTTGGAAAGACATATCCTGCATATCCATCTGGAATCTCTATGCCATATCCCAGGGGGATTTTTAGAATTTCTCCGGGCTTTACAATACAATCATAGGGCATGAAAACATCCGCTCCGGCATCATTATCGTGTGGACGGAAAGGACAATGGTCCTTTTGTACCCCAAAATCAATCAGCTTAATTTTCATACCAATCCCTCCTGAAATAACAGTGGGTAATCTTTTGCAAGAATAATTGCAGGAGTAAAATCTTTCGGTATCGGCTGCTGGCAGCTCATTTTTCCCTCCTGGCAATATTCCCTCTGACAGAACGGCCCAGTTTTGGACGGTTCAAAGAGAATAGGATTTTCCCGCTGGAGTTCATCCCATACTTTGAGCATGACAATGCGCATTTCATCGGTATTTCTCCGGCAGCATCGCTGTCCGATCATATGCTTCCACTGATAAGGCGTGGCACTGATGATCAGTACATTGCGCAATCCCTGTGGGGTTACATACCCAGCTGTATCATGGCTGATCCCAGCTTTGCATAATGCTTTGTAGCTATCCATATCAGACAGGCAGCTTTTAATGTATAATTTCTGGATTTCCTCTGATGCCTGCAGTATTTCATATGGTTTTACAAAAGCTGCCGCTCCGGAATAGTTGCTGTACTGCAGGGATGCACTCATAAACTTCACTTCGTTTTGATGTCTGGTAATCTGTGAAAGAAATCTTCTGCTGGCACCAACAACAGCGACTGTTATCACAGTAAATTTCTGGGTTGCCGGATGCGGTAGGCTGCTGATAGTTTCTACGGTATCAGCTCGATAAGATTGATTGTATAATTGGAGAAGATCTTCCATATTGTGGATGGAATGTCCTCTCTGTGTAAGTCTGGCAGCAAATACCATGTTTTTTTCTGCTTCTTTTATGGCAGAGCAGTTTAATATTGCTATTTCAATCTGATTCATATGCGGCTTCCTCCTTTATGATTGCTGCTAATAAGAAGAGATAGTTCAAACTGTCTGTAATCTTCTCCTCCCATAATTCTTTTTTAAACATACCGGGTTTTGCGTAACACATATCATATAAGGATACGATGTGCTTGGCCATCATACCGACAAGTGCTCTTTGCGGAGTGCATCCCTGTAAGGATGCAGCTACTTTGAAAGCAATAAGCCGATCCTGATGGTCGCCCGTATATTCTTTTCTTTTATTGCATAATGTTTTTGAACATTTCACGACCTGATCATCGAAGATCAGTCTGAATTCTGAATCTGTCATAATGTCTCCTCCTTCTGTTTCTTGATATAATTGTTGTTTGGGTATTCTTGACTTTTTCTCGTATGCTCATGAGTAAATACTGCTTCCCGGTTCAGAATGGCGTCAATGTTATGTAAAACCATTTCCAGGTCCTTGACAGATACTCTTTCCTGCTGAATTTTGTCTTTCAGTGAATTTGTCTTTGCCTTCAAACTTTCCTTTTTCTCTTGTAATGATTTCAGTGATAACATTTTCCCATCCGGGTAAAATTCTTTCAGCCAGTCTCTTGCTTCAAGATACTGCTGAATTTTGATCTCATGAGTTTGTCCGAATTTCTTTTTATTCCATGTTTTTAAGTAATCACCATAAGTACTTTTTGAAGCATAATATTGGCCTGTGTAATGAATCTGTGAATTTAAAATATTCATTTGAGAAGATAACTCTTTTGCTTGCAAAACGGATGTTTCCAGATCCTCTTTGGATTGCTTCAGTGCTGCAATCACTTCTTCTCTGCAACCATATCCATGCTCCTGAACATAGATCAATGTTTCCGCCATTTGCTGAAGATTTGATATTTTTACCTTTTGGGCATATGCTTTACTCTGCATGGCCTTGACATTTTCCTGTAGATTTACGACCAGGCGAAGGCTGGATCTGTACTGGAAGATTGCAAGCGGATCTTCCCGATAATCTTTATTTGCAGATGCAGACTTCTGAACCTCTTTTTCTGAAACCGACGAAACCTGGTTCTGAAGAAATCTCTGTTCCAGATATGCTTTCCCATAATGGGTTCCAAGTGATTTATCTGTGATCCTTCTGTCACGATCAGGATGAAGATAGCGATAACGACCTCGTTCCCTTGTTACGGAAATATTGTATCGTTCCAAAAGAAGCGACTGAAACTGATCAAATGTTCTGACTATTTTGCTGATTTCAGAAACCGCATTTCTTATAAAATCCTTCTGTGTCTGAAAAGTGCTTGCTGTTGGTTTCATGCCAGCTTCCAGGATCTTCTGGTTTACCTGTTCCAGTCTTTTCTGTCCTCGTGTTTTTGCCCGATATTCTTTTTCACTTGTTTTCTCTTTTGCCGGGGCGAGCAGATCAATCTGATGGAGTCCTTCCCGCTGGCACATTTCCATTACCTCTTTTTTCAGATGAGTGAGAAACCGTTTTGTCGATCGATGCTTATATCCGGCCATTTCTTCATGGGGCTTATCCATATACGGTTGTCTTTCAACAGAATATTTCCGGACACTGTTGATCACGATGTGAGTATGTATATTCCCGGAATGGTTGTCACCATCTGTATGAGTTACGATTAGGGCCTGATAGCCTGGAAAGTTTTTCCGGGCATATTCCAGACATAGCTGTTGCGCCTTTTCCCCAGTGAGATCATTTTCTTTCGCATCCTCCGGATCAAAACTGATGATGTAATGGTGACTTTTGATATCTTCTCTTTTTCGATTTTTTTTAAATCTCTTGTTGGTAGTTCTACATTCCGAATCAAAACTGTAAGGATCACAGTTGAGCCCATTGATATAAAATTCTTTACGAAGAAGCATTTGCCCGTAGTCATCGTATAGAAGTTCTCCGGTTTTTTCATTATGTTGAAACAGCAGATATTCCAAAGCATCTGAATAATTTGCATTATGGCTTTTTATGTGTTTTATTACTGCCAGAAAAATCACCTGCCAATCGCAGCACTTCTTTGCGAAGCATAAATAATTCGGATATGCTCCTGCGTATTTCTTCCTCCATTGCAAGAGACCGCTCCCCGCCACTGTTAAAGTATTTTGCAATCTGATTTAGATTTGAACCGATCTTCCCGTATTCAGACAGAATTTTTTGTATCTCTACACTGTCGATAACGATCTGATATTTCGGTGTCATTTTCTTTTCCAAAATTAGATTTCTGATATATTCGGACCGTGATGCCTGACATTGATCGGCATGAGTATCCAAAAGAGAAAGCTCCGAATCAGAGAGCCTTAAACATACAATGTTCGGGCGCTGGTAAGGTTTTCTTTGTTTTATTCTTTTCATGTGCCTCCCTTCTTTTTGCTGATATCCATGTTCCCTATGCAGGTGCATCCACTGAAATTCCGGTTGTCCCTTCCGATTAAATTTCAGTGCTGCGACCAACATTTTTGTTGGGAGCTAAAAATAATTCTGATACATTTTCGCAACCTTCCGGTTTTGAAAAAGTAGCGGAATTTCCGAGGGTATGGGGAAGCGGAATCCCCATCAAGATCTTGACCACGTGAAGATACAAAATCAGCATTTGCAGGTTTTGTATTACGGGGTGGATCTTGCTCTTGAAATCCTACCCCCCTCACTTAACGTAACTAGAGGCAGAAAGAATACAGGGGATGCTTGAGAAAAAATAAAAAGAATGATTTTACCGGAACAGAACAGTCTGGAAATAATGGTGATTTGCTATAAAATGAAGTATAATCAAATTAAAAAAATTGGAAGTTGTTGAGGTGGATTATGGCATCAAGTAAAGAATATTTGGAATTTATTTTAGGACAGTTATCCGAATTAGAGGATATTACATATAGAGCAATGATGGGAGAATTTATTATCTACTATCGTGGTAAGATTGTAGGCGGTATTTATGATGATAGATTACTTGTAAAACCTATAAAATCAGCGATTGCTTATATGCCGACAGCTTCATATGAATTGCCTTATGAGGGTGCAAAAGAAATGTTGTTGGTAGATGAAGTAGATAATAAAGAGTTTTTAATGGGCTTGTTTAATACTATGTTCAATGAGTTGCCAACACCAAAACCTAAAAAGAAAAAATAGAAAAATATCTAATTTTAGGGATACTGAAAAAAATTGAAATTGGTAACTGATATATTTATACAGAAAGATAAAAAGGATGATAATAATGACGGATAGAGAATTAAAAGAGTTTAATAAGCGACTTAATGAAATAAAACAACTTGGTATTTATGTTCCGAAAGAAATGACACCCAAAAGTAAAATTAGAGGAGTGTATGGATTTTTTGTCAAAGTAGATGAAAATTATATATGTTTTTATATAGGGAAATCAAACGATATTTTTCTTAGAATGTTAGGGAAAAACTCGCATTTAAATGATTATTTGCGTGGTGTTAGGAAAACGGATGTTCATAAAAAAATTGAAAAATATTTAAATGATGGATATGAAATTGAGATTAGAATTCTTCAAAAAATAGATTATATTGGGGATTCATTTGAAAAGGACGCAAACAGATTAGCTCTTGCAGAATTACAAGAATTAGTGAACTATCAAGACATGGGTGGGTGTCAAAAACAATTATCAGAAGCAGTTAAAGAAAAGTATGAAAGGATTGAATGGGAGAGTATTCATCAATCTAATTCAAATATTATGTATTAAACAAATTCCAGTTTGTAGAATTGGAATGTGGAGGAACATAAATGAAACAAACAACAAAGAATACGGGAACAGGTATGGTATTAGGAATGTGCCTTGGTGTAGGTGTTGGCTCTGTGATTGATAGCTTAGGAATACCACTGGGGCTTTGTTTAGGAATGTTGATTGGTCTTGTCATTGGAGCAAATAAGGATAAGATTGTTAATAAGCAAGTCGCTGAAAAAGGATATAAAATCAAAGCGATAGATAAAAATGAAGTATCCAATGAATATGTTATTACACTTGTAGATAATCAAGGAAATGAACAAACAGTTTCAACATCTTCAGGAACGATGGAAACAGAATTGTTTAAAATAGGAGATATTGTGTTTATAGATGAAGATGGAGACATAGAGCAAGCCTTTAATGAAGATGAGAGATAAGTTCCCCCAGTTTGTAGAAGACAGAATAATTATTTTGAAAGGGTGAGAGTATGACGAGAACATATAAAATATTGATTTCTATTCTTGCATTGGTATTTAGTTTAGGCGCGACTTGTATAGGATTCATTTTGGTGGGAAGCTTATCTTTAGGTTTTGGGACAAGGATTTTTTATAATTTCTTTTTTCTGATGCAAACAGTAGCCACATGCTGGACTGTTATTGGCTTGTTTAGAAAAGAGAAATAACCTGTCAACCTGAAGTTGCGATATAGTTGGTGGAAGCAACTGTCTTCCTGTGCTATGTTTTTTCCAGGAGGTGAGGAGAATGTATTTATCTACGATTTTAATAATTATCAACTTACTTATCTGGGGAATCATCTGTGTGGCTGTTGTGTATTTGTTTATTTTATTGGTTAAGGCTTTAAAATAATATTTAAGAACAAAGCCAGTCCGGGAAGAAAAACAGAAAGTATGTCAGACTCTTGGCGAGATGATCAAAGAAAATCGAACCAGATGTAAAATGACACAGGAATTTGTTGCGGAGTCTCTCGGTGTAAGCAGGCAGGCCGTCAGTAAATGGGAAAATGGAACTTCTGATCCATCCACTTCTAACCTGATTGCATTGGCAAAATTATTTCAGATTGACGCGAGCGAAATGCTAAAGGAGTTGGGGACAGACTGAAGTTGATCCCCTTGACTATGGAAAAGTTGAATCCATAGAAATAACAGCGTGATTATAAATATTTAAAATGATTTGATACAGCCATTAAGAAACAAGACCTTCTGATGGCTGTATTTTTATTTGTCAAAAATAATCAAGAAAAGTTATTTTAAGACCATGTGAAAAATGCCCCCCTAGTTACGTTAAGTGAAGGGGAAAATATTTCCTTTCAAATCTGATTAGAAAAGAGGAATTTATCATGGCAGAAAAAAGATGTTATACCGTACAGGAATTACAGGAGATACTGGGGGTCAGCCGCCCGACAGTTTATAACCTTTTGAAAAGGAATGAGTTCCGATGGATCCAGCTGGATGGTGGAAAATACAGGATTTCCAAAAAGAGTTTTGATGACTGGCTGGACAAACAGCCCGAATAAAGATTCGCTTTCATAACGTAATATTCGTCCGGCGACATACTAAAAAGAAAATGAAAAATGTTGTATGGTAAAAAAGAGGAAGGAGGAAAATCTGATGGCGGAAGTTATAAGTCCAGATAAGGAGCCGGTTAAAAAGTGGATGACAGTAACGGA
>JAHZAV010000005.1:57986-111796 GCA_019423745.1 Lachnospiraceae bacterium | reverse complement strand
AGTAAAGCCAAACAAATGAAAAAGCCCAATTGGGCTTTGTGGGTAAATGATGTTGAGATTGGCGAATCTGTTTCAATGGGTCTTTAGACTCCAGCGCTGGTAATCTTGACTATTTTGCACTTTTCCCATTTTTCAATCCCCACTTTTCAAGTGCCTGTGGTAAAGGGATTGAAAAATATTAGTTCTTTCGACATATGTTGAGGTGTTCAATGAAATATCCATAAGAATCCACCTCCTTTATTTTTTCTATTTGATACCCTTTGATTTTCTAAACAAAACAAAAGAGCTAGAAACGCTCATTTTCTAAGCATTCCTAACTCTTTACTAACAGGGGATGAGAGAATCGAACTCCCGCTAAGAGTTTTGGAGACTCCTGTCATACCATTTGACCAATCCCCTTTATATGTCCCGAACTGAATCGGTCACTAGATATTTATATCATAACTCAAGTTGTTTTGTCAATTAATATTTCAAAATTTTTGTTGTTTTACTTAATGCTATAGTAGAAAAATTTACTCTTAAAGAAAGTAAGGGAAGGTTATCTTGCGGAAGGTAGTATGGTATAATATGCCCATAGATTCAAATTAGAGAGCAGGAGCTTTGATATATACTAAGAGAATGATGGATCCTGAAGGAGGGACAAATCAATGAATTTTGAAGATGAACAAGATTATATTATGAGAATGATTAAAGAAATGGTAAGAGTTCTTTTCTCCTTAATGTTTGGAAAAACCTATATTTCTGTGGAAGAAGAGAAAAAGAATAAAGCAGAAGTGTCTGGTATGAAGCTGCCGGATTATCTGGGAATGGTAGATGAGGGGAAAGTAAACGAAGCTGAAAATATTCTGCTGGATGGTATTGATTATTCAGACAGAGAAAGTATAAGAATGGCGGCAGTTTTTTATCAATATTTAAGTGAAAAGGATGAAGAATTTTTACAGAAATGTAATTATTCTAAGGAAGAGATATTGGATGGAATGAAACAACTATTGGATCATGCTGGATACGGACAGTTTTATGCCGAAATTGACGAAAAGGAGAATTACTAAAACATGGTAACAATTCGTAATGAGACAAAAAGAGATTATGAGACAGTAGAGGAGATTACAAGAAAGGCTTTTTATAATATTTATGTCCCTGGATGTGTGGAACATTATCTGGTACACATCATGAGAGAACATAATGATTTTGTTAGTGAGCTGGATTTTGTTCTTGAATTGGATGGCAAGGTTATTGGAAATATTATGTATACAAAAGCGAAACTGGTTGATGAAGTGGGGAATGAAAAAGAAATTCTAACGTTTGGTCCTGTCAGTATTTTACCGGAATATCAGAGAAAAGGCTTTGGAAAGCAGTTGATGGAATATTCTTTTAAAAAGGCGGAAGCTTTAGGTTACGATGTAATTGTCATATTTGGAGCTCCTGCAAATTATGTGAGTCGAGGATTTAAGAGCGCTAGCAGATATCAAGTTTGTCTTCCTGATGGATCCTATCCTTGTGCCATGCTGGTAAAAGAACTGAAAGAAAGCAGTCTGGACGGGAGAAAATGGATGTATTATGACAGTCCGGTGATGCAGATCGATGAAAAGCAGGCAAAAGCTTATGATGATAGCCTTGAGCAAATGGAGAAGAAGATTTTGCCAAGCCAGGAGGAATTTTATATTTTAAGTCATTCTTGTCTAGTGCTATAGGAAGGTCAGAATCTGGGGATTTATCTTGAAAATCACAAAGAAATTTGGAGATATGTAAAGATATCGGAATATAAAAAATTGATAAAAGTGAAAGAGCGTTTACAGAAGGGAGACTTATGAATCAACAAATTAAGATGGTGGCAGTGGATATTGACGGTACATTTGTACATGCTGATTATACATATGATAAAGAGAGGTTTGAGAGGATTCTTTTTCATATGAAAGAAATAGGATGCCGTTTTGTAGTTGCAAGTGGAAATCAATATTATCAGCTTAGAGATATTTTTCCCCAATATTATGATGAGTTGTCTTTCGTTGCGGAAAACGGAGCTTTTGTTAAAGACCAAGCAGAGCTGGTCTTTACGGCGGCTATGCCAGATGAGACAGTAAGTGATATTATTGATTTATGTAGAGCGTATCCAGAGATACAGAATGTTATGTGTGGACTGGAAAGTGCATACTGCCAGAGAGGGGAAGTCAATGAGGCATTCTATGAACATACCAGTATATATTATCATCGATTGAAATGGACAGATGATTTAAAAAAAGTGGAAGATCAGATCTTGAAATTTGCTCCAACAGTTCCGGATGAAAAGACTTATGACTATTATGATATATTTCGGGAAAAGCTTAAGGGAAAGGCAGAACCAACAACAAGCGGGCATGGTTCGATTGACTTAATTCTCCCAGGGTGCCATAAGGCATCAGGACTTAAAAGACTAGTGCAGAGATGGGGGATTACACCGGGTCAATGTGCAGCATTTGGAGACGGGGGAAATGATATAGAAATGTTGAAATATTGTGGTTATAGCTATGCAATGGGAAATGCTGCACCGGATGTAAAACGTGCAGCAAAGGCTATATGTCCATCTAATGAGGAGGATGGTGTACTTGTTACATTGGAAAAACTGTTTTTTAACTAATTGGAAGTTTTAATATATCAAAGTTTTGACTTTATTTTGCCCTGAAGGGATGGGTTATATAAAAATAGCGAGGCTGAAAACAGTCTCGCTAATGAGTGTTATGTAAAATTAGCAACTTAACAAGAAAAAATTCGTAGAAATTTACAGCTCAATCTTGCCGGTTGCATCATCATTGATGACGTAATATGCTGCAAATTCTTCCGGCTTCAGATAGATGTTAATGCTTTTAATAGCTTCCGGACCTTTTCCGGATTCTTTCATCCACATATTTTTTGCTTTGATTAAAATATCTTTCGTATTAAACTCTTTTCCAAGATATTGAAGATATACATTGGCCTTAAATTTAGGCAATTCTGTTTCCGCATCTTTCAATACTCCAGCTCTTGTTTCAATAGCCTTTGTCGTATCTTTTGTTGTTGCAAGTGATTTTTGCGCCGGTGATATACCTGGCATTTTATTCTTTTCCATCGACGATACCTCCTTAATTGATGAAAAATAGAAATGGAGTATACGGGACTTGAACCCGTGACCTTCACACTGCCAGTGTGACGCGCTCCCAACTGCGCTAATACCCCATGAGAAAAGTATAACATGGCTGGTCAAAAAATCAAGATTCAAAATCCCGGCGAAAACAGCTGCTATAAAATGTTATGGGAAAGGGGAATAGACGTTGCAATTTTGTCTGAAAAATAATATAATTCTCTTATATTTCAACAGTGAAAAATACGTGAAAATTTAAAGGAGACAGATATATGAAGAAACGAGTTGTAGTTGCCCTGGGACATCGGGCACTGGGAACCACATTACCAGAACAAAAGGAGGCAGTAAAGCATACTGCTAAAGCAATTGCCGGACTGGTAGAAGAAGGATATCAGGTTGCGATTACTCACAGCAATGCGCCGCAGGTAGGAATGATTCATACAGCAATGAATGAATTTGGAAAAGTTCATCAGGATTATACACCTGCTCCAATGTCTGTCTGCTCTGCTATGAGTCAGGGCTATATTGGTTATGACCTTCAAAATGCTGTTCGGGAGGAATTACTGAACAGAGGAATTTATCGGACTGTTAGTACGATTTTAACTCAGGTGACAGTAGATCCATATGATGAAGCATTTTATACACCGACAAAAGTGTTGGGACGTTATATGACAAAGGAAGAAGCAGAAGAAGAGCGCAAAAAAGGAAATTATGTAGTAGAGGAACCAGGTAAAGGATTCCGCCGGGTTGTTTCCGCACCGAATCCGGTTAAAATAGTAGAGATTGATGCAATCAAGACATTAATAGATGCAGGCCAGGTGGTAATTGCATGCGGTGGTGGTGGAATTCCGGTTATGCAGTTTGACCATCGGTTAAAAGGAGCCAGTGCTGTTATTGAAAAGGACCTGGCAGCTGGCAAGTTGGCAGAAGAAATTGATGCCGATGAGCTGATTATTCTTACAAGTGTGGAGAAGGTGAGAATTCATCTTGATTCTCCGGAAGAATCAGAGATTGGATGTATCTCTGTGGCAGAGGCAAAACAATATATGGCAGAAGGTCATTTCGGAAAGCATAATATGCTGCCCAAATTCCGGGCTTCTGTGGAATTTATCGAAAAGAGAGAAGGAAGAATCGCCTTGATTACTTCTTTAGAAAAATTAAAAGATGGTCTGAAAGGAAAAACAGGAACAATTATAAAATAGTTTTAGGTTTTCTTGGAAAATCAAACAGAGTACGAAAGAAAACACTCTGCCGGATGTGTGAAACATCGCAGGCAGAGTGTTTTCTTTGGAGAAAATATAACAAGGCACGTAACACTTTTGAAGTTTGTTACGTGTCAAATTGTAAATTACCCTGCGTCAAATTGTAAATTGCCCTGTGTAAAAATGAAATTGGAACCATTTAGTTCTTGACAAATTTTGCGGAGAAAGGTATATAATTGTATTAGATCAGTGGTACAAAAAGGAAGGAGAGTATTTATGATTGAGATTAAGAATCTGACAAAAATTTATAAGTTGAATAAGAAGCAGATGGCCGAATCTCATACGAAGGATCCATATAAGAGAGCTGTGGATGGTCTAAGCTTTACTGCGAGACCGGGGGAAATTTATGGCCTTTTGGGACCAAATGGAGCAGGAAAGACAACGACATTACGGTGTATTTCTACTATTATTAAACCGACAGAAGGACAGATTTTTGTAGATGGGTATGAAGTTCAGGAGCAACCGGAAGAAGTACAGCGGCGTATTGGATTTTTGACAAGTGATATTAAGCTGGACGAGCAGTTTGATGTGGACTATATGTTTCGTTTTTTTGGCAGACTCCATAAGGTGCCGGAATCAGAGCTGGAAAAGAGAAGGAAGGAACTTTTTTCTTACTTTGAAATAGAAGGGTTTGCGCACAAAAGGATTAAAGAGCTGTCGACCGGTATGAAACAGAAGGCAGCTATTGCAGTGAGCTTGGTACATGATCCGGATATTATTATTTTTGATGAACCTACAAATGGACTTGATATCGTAACAGCAAGAGGGGTAACAGATTATCTGAAGAAACTTAAGTCAGAGGGAAAACTGGTAATAATCTCTACTCATATTATGTCAGAAGCAGAGAAACTTTGCGATCGGATTGGTATGATTATTGATGGGAAAAAAGTGGCAGAAGGGACAGTGGAGGAATTACTTTCGCTCACAGGTGCCGATGATCTTGAAGACGCCTTTTTTCAATTGTATACAACAGCAGGAAAGGGGGAGATGTAGGTGAATGGCATAAAGCAGATTTTTGGAAAAGAGATGGCAAGAATACTAAAAGACCGGAAAATGGTATTTTCAGTTTTTTTATTACCGGTAATCATTATGGTAGTCATTCTTTCAATTATTAGTAATCTGGCAGAGAGAATGGAAGAAGATCTTGCGGAACATACATCAATTGTATATGTTCAGAACGAACCGGAAAGTTTCCAGAGCTTTCTGGGTGCGGGAGATTATAAGTATGATCTTCGTACGGTGGCAGATTCTAAAAAAAGAAACCAGGCAGAGGATGAAATTCTCCAGGGGGCAGCAGATCTTATCATTGAATTTCCGGAAAATTTTGATTCTATGATCAGTGGGTATCAGCCAGGTGATGAGATTCCACAGATTAAGACATACTATAATCCGTCAGAGGATTATTCTTTACAGGCTTATCAAGAAATATCCGGGGGTACGCTGGAAGCGTATCGACAGGTGCTTTTGGCAGGAAGAATGGGAAATGCAGAAGCGACGGCGGTGTTTACGGTGAATTCTGATAATGATCGTATGGAGATTCAGGATGAGGATAAAGCAAGCGGCAAAGCGGTGGGCATGATGCTTCCCTATTTCATTACTGTGCTTCTCTTTGCGGGAGCTATGGGGATTGGGGCAGACATGATTGCTGGAGAGAAAGAGAGAGGTACTATGGCAAGCCTTTTGGTTGCACCGATTAAGCGAACTTCGATTGTACTTGGAAAAGTATTTGCCCTGATGGTGGTATCTGGAATTTCCTCTTTGATTTATGTGGCAGTAATGGTGATATGTATGCCGCTTATGATGAAGTCTATGACAGGAACAGATGGGGAAGGTTTCAGTTTGCAGATGAATGCAGAACAGATTGTCATGCTGGCACTTTTGCTTGTTTCAATTGCCTTTTTATATGCAGCTATTGTAGCTCTCATTTCTGTATTTGCAAAAACAACAAAAGAAGCTACCAGTTATATTACACCGGTTTATATGATCGTTCTTGTGATAGGTCTACTTACTATGTTTCAGACAGGAACACCGGAGCCGTCTAAATATTATATTCCCATTTATAACAGTGCGCTGACACTGCAGGGAATTTTAAGTCAGGAAGTTACGGTGACACAGTATGTAGTGACGCTAATCGAGACGTTGATTATGGGAGGAGTCCTTACGGCATGCGTGGCAAGGGCCTTTAAGAACGAAAAGATAATGGCTCCCTAGCACTCATTTTACTCTTTTGCATATAATAGCAGAAGAGGTGATAAAATGAGGCTTTGCGACTTCCAGCAAAAAGAAGTAATTAATGCATGCGACTGCAGAAAGCTGGGGTATGTAGCAGATCTTATCTTTGATGAGTGCAGCGGATGTATAGAGTCTATTATTGTGCCTAAAGGCGGAAAATTCTGCGGGTGGTTTGGAGACGGTGGAGAATATGTGATTCCATTTTGCTGTATTCAGAAAATAGGACCAGATATTATTCTGGTAGAAGTGCATGAAGAAAAACGATGCAGAGATAAGTAAAAAATTGACAATTTCTATCTGGGGGTTATATACTGGAGATATAATTCTAACGAAAGGACGTAAGCCAAGATGAAATGCCCATATTGCAGCCATCCGGATACAAGAGTAATCGATTCCAGACCGGCAGAGGACGGGAACTCCATTCGTAGGAGACGTTCCTGTGACGTCTGTGGTAAACGCTTCACCACATATGAAAAAGTGGAAACCATTCCTTTGATTATTATTAAAAAGGATAATAACAGAGAGCAGTATAATCGCGGAAAGATAGAATCCGGGGTGCTTCGTGCCTGCTATAAAAGACCAGTTTCAGCAGAGGAAATCCAGAAATGTATTGATCATATTGAGACGGCGATTTTCAGTTTGGAGGAAAAGGAAATTCCCAGCAGTACCATTGGAGAGATTGTAATGGATGAGCTGAAAAACCTGGATGAAGTGGCGTATGTCAGGTTTGCTTCAGTATACCGGGAGTTTAAAGATGTTAACACATTTATGGATGAAATAAAGAAAATTTTGGATCGCGGAAATGCTTAAGAAATGAATTGCGAATCCATAGGGAAAGTGATAAGATAAAAGAAGAAGCAGAAAAAATGCTTCTTCTTTTTCATTAAAACATCTTTTTCAATGAAAAATTACGATAGATTGGGTGAGTAATATGAGAAATTATAAGCTGACGATTGCCTATGATGGCAGCCGTTACCAGGGATGGCAGCGGCAGGCGACCACAGACAATACGATACAGTATATCATAGAGTGGAGCCTTGGGAGAATTGTAGGATATCGGGTACAGGTAGACGGATCAGGACGAACAGACAGCGGGGTACATGCCAGGGGACAGGTGGCAAGTGTAAAACTGTCAGGTCTTTATGATCCCGAAGAGTTAAAAGAATCATTGAATCGTTATCTGCCGGAAGATATTCGGATTTTGAAAGTGGAATTGGTTAAAAATAATTTCCATGCTCGAAAAAGTGCAAAAGGGAAAAAATATGAATATTATATCGATTGTAGAGAAAAACCTGACGTATTTTCCCGAAGATATTGTTATCATTATCCGGAAAAGCTGGATATAGAGGCAATGCGCGACGCTACAAAATATTTAATTGGTGTTAAGAATTTTGTGAGTTTTACAGATAATAAAGAGACGAATGATACAGTGAGGAAAATTTATAATATAAAAATTGTCCGTTCCGGAGAAAAAGTGAGAATTACTTACTATGGTTCGGGATTTTTGTATCATATGGTGCGCATTTTGACAGGAACGTTGCTGGAAGTGGGGACTGGAAGGAGAGATGCCTCAAAGCTTCCAGTGGTAATTGCAGCAGAAGATAGAAGTCTTGCTGGATTTCTTGCACCGGCAAGAGGATTGTTTTTGAGAAAAGTATACTATTAACTGCTGTCTGCCGAAGGCAGAGCAGACAAAAGGGAGAACATAGATGAAATTTGTTTCATGGAATGTAAATGGGATTCGTGCTTGTGTACAAAAAGGCTTTATGGATTTTTTTGAGCAGACAGATGCTGATGTTTTTTGTATACAAGAGACAAAAATGCAGGAAGGTCAGCTTAAGCTTGATACACCTGGATACCATCAGTATTGGAACTATGCGGTAAAAAAGGGATATTCGGGTACAGCTGTTTTTACGAAAGAAGAACCTCTTTCCGTATCCTATGGAATTGGAATAGAGGAGCACGATCAGGAGGGCAGAGTAATTACTTTGGAATTTCCGGATTACTATTTTATTACTGTATATACTCCAAATTCTCAAAATGAGCTGGCAAGGCTTTCTTATCGTATGCATTGGGAAGAGGATTTCCTGGATTATTTGAAGAAATTAGAAGAAAAGAAACCCGTTATTTTCTGTGGGGATTTAAATGTGGCTCATAAGGAAATTGACCTGAAAAATCCAAAAACAAATCGGAAAAATGCCGGATTTACAGATGAAGAGCGAGAGAAATTTACGGTACTTTTAAATGCCGGATTTATTGATACATTCCGTTATTTTTATCCGGATCAGGAGGGAAAATATTCCTGGTGGTCCTATCGGTTTAAGGCACGAGAGAAGAATGCAGGTTGGCGTATTGATTATTTCTGTGTATCTGCATGCTTGGAGAAGCGTTTGAAAAATGCAGAAATACTAACAGATATTATGGGATCAGATCACTGTCCGGTGGTATTGGAAATGGAGTAATTATGAAAATAGAACGTGAACATACAGCGGCAATTGTTATTGATTATCAGGAAAAATTAGTACCGGCAATGTCAGGGAAGGAAGCGTTGATTGAAAATTCATCTATTCTTCTGGCCGGACTTTGCACCTTAAATGTACCAATCCTTTTAACGCAACAATATACAAAAGGTCTGGGGACCACGGTGAAGGAAATTAGAGATGCGGCTCAGACAGAGAAATTTGTGGAAAAAATTCGTTTTAGTGCATATGAAGATGTTTTGAGAGAATGTCCATCTATACAGGAGAAAAAATTTATTGTTCTGTGTGGAATAGAGGCACATATTTGTGTCTTTCAGACCTTGGTTGATCTGCGTGCACATGGCTATATCCCTGTACTTGTTACAGACTGTATTTCTAGTAGAAAAGATACAGATAAAGAAGCAGCAATTCTGCGTGCACAAAAGGAAGGAGCTGTGCTGACAACATATGAGGCACTGCTTTTTGAGCTGCTTGGTGCTGCAGGGACAGAAGAAAGCAAAAGAATTCAAAGACTGATAAAATAAAGGAAAGAAATTAGGAGGGTATATCTTTAGATATACCCTCCGTCTATTCCTATCACTTGCCCAGTAAGATAATTCGGACCATTTGCAATATCCCATACAAGTTGTGCTACTTCTTCCGGTTTTCCGAATCTTCCAAAGGGAATATATTCTTCCAGATCGCGGCGCTCCTCCATACTTAACTGGCTGTTCATGGAGGTGTCAATTACACCGCAGGCAATGGCATTTACCTGGATGTTGCTGGGAGCCAGCTCTTTGGCAAGTGCCCGGGTCAGTCCATGAACCCCTGATTTTGCAGCAGAATAAGCAACTTCACAGGAGGCACCACATGTTCCCCACATGGAAGAAATATTAATAATATGTCCTTGTTTTTTGGACACCATAGGGGGAATAGCACTGCGGCAGCAATAAAACACGGAAGAAAGATTAGTATTAATAATGTTCTGCCATTGCTGATCAGTCACATCAGTAAGAAGCCCAATATGAGCGATGCCCGCATTGTTGACAAGAACATCCAGGCAGGGGCATATTTGGTAAATGGTATGGAATATTTGCTGTACGTCTGTGGGATTTCCGACATCACCGGGAACAACAGTACAGCTGCCGGGAGTCTCTGCCAGTATTTGTTTTTCTACCTGCCTAAGTTCCATAATTGAGCAGCGGCAGTTAAGAAAAATGTGCCAGCCCATATGGGCGAAAAGGAGGGCACATGACTTTCCTATTCCGCGGGATGCTCCGGTGATCAGTACAAAATGTTTTGCAGAATTGTTCTGTGTTATCATAAAAGTCTCCTTTATAAGATAGGTGCAGCAGGATAACCTGCTGCAAGAATATATAATATAGTAACATATTCTGTCAGTAATTTCATCAGGTTACATGTGATTTATGCGTTGCTATTTATCAGTGCAAATGCTATGATGAAGGCATATAAAAGGATTCTAAGGACGAAAAAGAGGTATATGGATATGGTGGAAAGAGCAATTAAATTTGCGACAAAAGCACATGAGGGACAGTTAAGAAAAGGCACAAGACGTCCTTATATCGTACATCCGATTGAAGTGGGGGAAATTGTAGCAGGGATGACGAAAGATGAGGAAATCATTAGTGCAGCTGTGCTGCATGATACAATTGAGGACTGTGAAGGAGTCACCGCAGATATTTTAGCGTTGGAATTTTCACCTAGAGTAGCAAACATGGTTCTTGGAGAAAGTGAAGATAAGTCCAGAACATGGTTGGAAAGAAAAAGTGCAACAATTCGTTCGATTGGACATGCTCCAAGAGAAGTGCAAATGATTGCTCTTGCAGATAAGCTTTCCAATATGAGAGATATTGACAGAGATTATCCCAAAGTAGGAGAAGAACTTTGGAATCGTTTTCGGATGAAAGATAAAAATATGATAGGTTGGTATTATAAAGGAATCAGAGATGCACTTCGAGCTACTTTTTCCGAGGAAGCTTCGTTTCAGGAATACTGCGCTTTAATTGATAAGAATTTTAAGTAAAAAATTATAAATATTTTTCCATAAGGAAATTTGTTAAGCAGATACCTTTGCGTTCGACAGTCTGCTCTTTTACGATGCGATATCCGCGATTTTCGAAAAAGGGACGGGCGGTAATAGAAGCATGGGTTTGAATCAGTGGGACATGAACAGAAGATTCCAGAGCATCGCAGATTGCAGAGGCAATTTTGCAGCGCTGGAAATTTTTATGTACAAATAATCTGTCCAGATATCCGGTTCTGTCTATATCACCAAATCCTGTAATCATATTATTATGAACAGCTACAATTGTAGTATGTTCAAGGAAAGAGGCATTCCAGGCTTCCATGTCAGCAGTACCATTTGTCCAGGCATCTAATTGTTCTGGTGTATAGTCTTTTATATTAACAGAATGAACCGTATCATAAAAAAGTTCAAAAAGTTCGTTTATATCAGAAGAATTATATTTTCTCAAAAACATAGGAGCCTCCTTTATATAGAATAGTTTGTATATCAGCGATATTATATAAAAATATTTATTTATTCACAAGACCAGAAAGCGGGGAATTGAGTATGCGGGATCGGTACGGCAGAGATATTAATTATTTGAGAATATCGATTACTGACAGATGTAATCTTCGTTGTCGATATTGTATGCCAGAAGGGATAGAGTCAGTTCCTATGGCTGAAATTCTGACATATGAAGAGATTCTGACAATTGTAAAATGCGCTGCAGAACTGGGGATCAGACATATAAAAGTAACAGGAGGAGAACCCCTGGTTAGAAAGGGATGCACCGGCCTGATAGGTCACTTGAAAGACATTCCAGGCATTGAGTCGGTAACCCTTACTACCAATGGGATAGTTTTAGAAGATTATTTAGATGAGCTGGAAATAGCTGGGGTAGACGGAATCAATATCAGTATGGATACCAGGCAGGAAGAACTCTTTCGAATGATTACCGGAGGAGGAGATGTAAAAAGGGTTCTTCGGGCAATAGAGAAATCCCTGGATAGAGGATTGAAAATTAAAATAAATGCAGTTTCTATTGATTGGGAGAAAATGGTGAAAGAAAGTGACTATAAAGGTATAGTTCCGAATTCAGGATGGATGGATATGGCTCTGCTTGCAAGAGAATTACCAGTTGATGTGCGTTTCATTGAAATGATGCCAATAGGACTTGGAAAAAGTATTCGGTCCATCAGTCATGAAACATTGCTGCAGGAGATGAAAGAGACATTTTCAGATATGGAGGAAAGTACAGAGTTTCATGGATTTGGTCCTGCCAGGTATTATCATATTCCGGGATTTTTGGGAGATGTGGGGCTAATCAGTGCCTTGCATGGGAAATTCTGTGGAAGTTGCAACAGAGTGCGATTAACGGCAAAAGGATATTTGAAAACATGTCTTTGCTATGAGGATGGAGTAGATTTAAAAGAAATCCTTCGTGGAGGGACAGGAAAAAATTTGGAGAGAGCAGTCAGGGATGCTATATGGCAAAAGGCCAAGGCACATTGTTTTGAGGTGCCATCCAATATGACTGAAACAAAGCCAATGTCGTTAATAGGAGGTTAAGAGAAATGAAGGAATTAAAAGGAATTATAAAAGCGATTTGTATCAGTACAGTAAGAGGGGTAGAAAAGACACCTGTTTTGTCAGCAAATTTTATCGAAGATTTTGGAATAGAAGGGGATGCGCACGGAGGAAAGTGGCATCGCCAGGTGAGTCTGCTTTCTTACGATCGTGTCAAGGAATTTAATCAGCGGGGTGCAAATGTACAAGACGGGGCTTTTGGTGAAAATCTTCTGGTAGAAGGACTTGATTTTGCAAATCTTCCGGTGGGTACCATGCTTTATTGCGGTTCAGTTAAGTTAAGGATTACACAGATTGGGAAAGAGTGCCATTCTCACTGCACCATCTATCATAGAATGGGAGAATGCATCATGCCGTCTCAAGGTGTATTTGCAGAAGTAGTGAAAGGTGGGAAACTTGTTCCTGGAGAGGAAATGATTGCAGAGCTCCCACCACAATAATCAATAAATGAGATCTTATTATTTAAAAAAGAGTTACTTTTTCATTTTCAATCAATAAGGCTTGATGTTCTGTAAGAAGCTTAAGCTCCAAACAGGAATCATATTTTTCTTTGATCATTTGAGCTTCTTTTCCGAGAAAAGAGCTTTTGATATGTGGAACAATATAAAAAGGCACCAGATTTAAGGCAGAGTAATCAGTAAGCAGTGGAGCTTTTTCAGGCTGATCCATAAGGGAAGAATAGCCAATATCCGGCGAGGTGATAATTGCGCCGGCAGATTCTCCGATATACAGCTTTCCCTTTTCCACTTCACGATGGAGGAGTTTATCCGTCCCTGTTCTTTTCAGCTCCTGCAGAAGAAAGAAAGTATTGCCTCCAGAAACGAATATAAAATCGCATTTAGATAGAGTATCATCAATTTCTTTATATGAGGAAGTAGAAATATCCAGCTCTTCTGGTAACATTCCCATATTCGATAGAGTCAGCATTTCTGCTTCTACCATGCCTTTAACTTTCTCTGTGCGGGCAGCTGTAGGAATATAGGCAATGTGCTTTCTTTTCAGTTTTGGTTCCACTTTTTTTAGAATGTGAGTAACATTTTGGAATGTTGATACAAGAAATAATGTTTTCATTGGGTATCCTTTCGCTTATAATACTGAGACTATCATAGCGCAGGAAGAAAGACAGTGCAAATAGAAATAGGTTTTTCCTGTTCTTGAAAAAAAGTATGTGATATAATTTATAATAAATATGTACTTTTAGAAATTCATTTACTTTTAATGGCAGAAAGAGAGAGGGCATATGATAATCAGTGCAAGCAGAAGGACAGATATTCCGGCACTGTATCCCCAGTGGTTTATGAACCGTTTGCTGGCGGAGGAAATTCTGGTGCCAAGTCCTTATAATAGAAAAAAGGTAAGTCGAGTTCGTCTGTCGCCTAAGACAGTGGATTGTTTTGTGTTCTGGACAAAAAATCCAGAGCCCATGTTGCCATATTTGCGTATGATAGATCAACTTGGATATTCTTATTATTTTGAAATGACAGTAACCGGCTATGATAAAGATATTGAACCGGGATTGCCTGCAACAGAAGACTCAATTGCTACCTTTATTCTGTTAAGTGAACGGCTGGGGAAAGAACGGGTGGATTTTCGGTTTGATCCCATTTTACTTACAGAGAAATACTCTGTGTCCTATCATCTGGAGAAATTTGAAATGCTTTGCGAATGGCTTCATAAATATACTACGAGATGTATTTTTAGTTTTGTAGATTCTTATAAGGGATGTCCATTTCGTGAATTGGAAGATGAAGAAAAAGTGGAAGTGGCAAAAGGCCTGGCAAAAATTGCTTCAAAATATAATCTGCCATTATATACCTGTGCTGAAAGGATTAACTTGAACTTTTTAGGAATCGAGCATGCTGCTTGTATTGATCGAAAAAAAGCAGAGGGAATTTTAGGATATAAGCTGGATTTAAAAAAGGACAAAAGTCAGAGACCAGAGTGCGGCTGTTGCGAAAGTATTGATATAGGTATGTATGATACATGTATTCATGGCTGCAGATATTGCTATGCCACATCCAGTCTTTGCAGCGCAAAGAATAAAAGAAGTGAGCATGATCCCCAATCTCCTATTCTGATCGGTCACCTTCAAGGGGATGAAACAATTACGGAACGAGAAATGAAATCTAGCCGGGATAATCAGTTGTCTCTTTTTGATTTCATGTAACATAGATCCGTAGTATTGGAATGTCTGACACAAAAGAGGTGTGTGCAGAGACAATTTCAAAAAAAGAAAGGGCAGAGAAAACGTGACACATTCAGAGAAAGTATCATGGCTGATTCAGCAGTTTGTAAAAGAAAATCCAGGTTACGCTGTAGTAAAGGAGCCAGTAAATGAAAAGGAAAAAAGAAGACTTTTACGGAGTTTGATGAACGTACGGTGGCCGGGAGAAGCGGATGAGACATTGCTGAAGATTCAGGACGAATTGCTTCAGGAAGAACTTCGGGAACGAGGTATTATTTATATAGAAGAAATGCCATTTGTTGCAGAAAATTACCCATGTAGTATGGTTAAAAATGCTGATCGTATTTCACTTTGGCAGGGAGATATTACAAGACTCGCAGTGGATGCAATAGTAAATGCTGCTAATGGGCAGCTATTAGGCTGTTTTGTGCCTTGTCATGGATGTATTGATAATGTGATTCATTCGGCAGCAGGGATTCAACTTAGGAATGAATGTGCAAAGATAATGGAAGAAGAAGGACATGATGTGCCTGCTGGTAAAGCGAAAATTACATCTGCGTATAACCTTCCTTCAAAGTATGTTATCCATACGGTTGGACCGATTGTAGGGACAAAGGTTACAAAAAGGCAGGAAGAAGAGTTGGCCTCTTGCTATCTTAACTGTCTTCGCATTGCTGAAAAAAATCAATTGGAATCCATTGCATTTTGTTGTATCTCTACAGGGGAATTTCATTTTCCTAATAAACTGGCAGCGCAGATTGCGTTGGAGACAGTAGACAGATATTTATCTGGTTCAAAACTGAAACGAGTGATATTTAACGTTTTTAAAGATGAAGATTTGAATATTTATCAAAAATTGTTTCGTTAAGACGGAAGTCTACAGGACAATATTATTGAGGATAGTCTTAATGAGGACGGGATTTTTGGGAAATTCCGTCCTTTATTTAGTTCTTAAGAGTTTATGAAAATTCAGTGAATAGCTTGACAAAAAAGATTCATCTGGCTATGATTATCAATAGCTTATGAAGAAGAAAGGCTATGAAGAAGAGGAGTACACAGAAAAATTTCATCCAAAAAGAGAGAACTGTCCGTTGGCTGAAAGGCAGTTTGGAATCGAGACTGTGGAAGGTAGCTTTGGAGCCGGACAGCTGAATATATCATAAGTGGGATTATGACAGTAGGTTGTCCCGGAGTCGTTTCCGTTAAAAAACAAGAGGAGAAATGCAGAAAAAAGCAGATTTTTCAGTTGCAATAAATCGTTTCTGTATAATAAATGAAGGTGGTACCGCGGATAATGATTCGCCCTTTACTGTAAGTGAGGGGTGATTTTTTATAATATTAAGAAATTTCTTGATGTATCCGGCCCCTCATAGAATAAAAAATGTTTAAAGGGCCTGGGTATTTTGACAGGCGAATTATGAGGAGGAAACACATGAGCCAAAATCTGGAAAAAACTTACAATCCAAAAGAGATTGAACCTAAACTTTATGAAAAATGGTGTGAGAATAAGTATTTTCACGCTGAAGTAGACAGAAGCAGAAAACCATTTACCACAGTAATGCCCCCTCCGAATATAACCGGAAAGCTTCATATGGGACATGCATTGGATAATACATTGCAGGATATTCTTATTCGATATAAAAGAATGCAGGGGTATAATGCCCTTTGGATTCCCGGGACTGATCATGCAGCTATTTCTACAGAGGTAAAGGTTACGAATCAGCTGAAAGAAGAAGGAATTGATAAAAAAGAGCTGGGAAGAGAAAAATTCTTAGAAAGAACCTGGCAGTGGAAAGAAGAATATGCAGGAACGATTGAAGGCCAGTTAAAGAAACTGGGCGTATCCTGTGACTGGGACAGAGAGCGTTTTACTATGGACGAGGGATGTTCCAAAGCAGTAGAAGAAGTGTTTATCAGTCTGTATGAGAAAGGATATATCTATAAAGGATCCAGAATTATCAACTGGTGCCCGGTATGTAAAACTTCTCTTTCTGATGCGGAAGTAGAGCATGAGGAGCAGGAAGGACATTTCTGGCATATTAAATATCCTATTATTGGCACGGATGATTATCTGGAGATTGCTACAACACGTCCTGAAACAATGTTGGGTGATACAGCGATTGCCGTACATCCTGACGACGACAGGTATAAAGATATTGTTGGGAAAAAATGTCTTTTGCCATTAACTGACAGGGAAATTCCGATTGTAGCAGATTCTTATGTTGACAGAGAATTTGGTACAGGTGCTGTAAAGATTACACCAGCGCATGACCCTAACGACTTTGAGGTCGGAAAACGGCATAATCTGCCAGAAATCAATATTATGAATGATGATGCTACCATCAACGAACAGTATGGTGGAAAATATGCCGGAATGGACCGGTATGAAGCAAGAGAGGCTATGGTTAAGGATCTGGAGGAGCAGGGCTATCTTGTGAAAGTGGAGCCGCATTCTCATAATGTAGGAACTCATGACCGTTGCCATACAACAGTAGAGCCACTGATTAAGCAACAGTGGTTTGTTAAGATGGATGAGCTGGCTAAGCCGGCTATCGAAGCAGTGAAAAACGGGGATTTGAAATTTGTGCCGGAACGTTTTGATAAAATTTATCTGCACTGGTTAGAAAATATCCGTGACTGGTGTATTTCACGTCAGATTTGGTGGGGACACAGAATCCCGGCATATTACTGTGATGAATGTGGTGAAGTTGTTGTTTCCAGAGGAATGCCTGATAAATGTCCAAAGTGTGGATGTACACATTTTACTCAGGATGAGGATACGCTGGATACTTGGTTCAGTTCAGCACTTTGGCCATTTTCTACATTGGGATGGCCAGAAAAGAACGAAGATTTGGATTATTTTTATCCGACAGATGTTCTGGTTACAGGATATGATATTATTTTCTTCTGGGTTATCCGTATGGTATTCTCTGGATATGCGCATACTGGAAAATCACCGTTCCACACAGTATTTATCCATGGCTTGGTAAGGGATTCACTTGGACGAAAGATGAGTAAATCCCTGGGAAATGGTATTGATCCATTGGAAATCATTGATCAATATGGAGCAGATGCTCTTCGTATGACACTTGTAACAGGAAATGCGCCTGGAAATGATATGCGTTTCTATAACGAAAGAGTAGAGGCAAGCCGTAATTTCGCAAATAAAGTATGGAATGCTTCCAGATTTATTCTTATGAATATGGAAGGAAAAGAAATTAAAAAGCCGGATGCTTCCAGCCTGATGCCGGCGGACTGTTGGATTATGTCCAAATGTAATAAGCTGATCCACGATGTGACAGAAAATATGGATAAATTCGAACTGGGTATTGCTCTTCAGAAAGTATATGATTTTATCTGGGATGAATTTTGCGACTGGTACATTGAGTTTGTTAAACAGAGAATGTATAATGCTGAGGAAAATCCAGAGTCTGCAGGAGCAGCGTTATGGGTACTTCGTGAGGTGCTTAAAAAGGCATTGAAACTTTTGCATCCGTTTATGCCTTTTGTAACAGAAGAAATCTACGGAAAACTGATTCCGGAAGAAGAGTCACTTATGATGTCAGAGTGGCCGGAATATAGAAAAGATTGGGAATTTCCACAGTCTGAGAATATTGTAGAACACTTCATGAAACTGGCTACAGGTGTGCGCAATGTTCGTGCAGAAATGAATGTTCCAGCTGGAAGAAAGATTAAGGTCTATGTTGTAAGTGATGATCATGAGCTAAGAGAAGGATTTGAACTTTTACAGGATGCAGTACTTCGTCTTGCAAATGTAAGTGAATTTATTGTACAGAAAGATAAAGAAGGCATTGCAGAGGATGCAGTATCTGTAGTAATTCCGGATGCAACAGCATATCTTCCGCTTGAGGATATGATTGATTTTGAACAGGAAATTGAAAGATTGACGAAGGAAGAAGCTCGTTTGACAAAAGAAATTGCACGTTCAAATGGCATGCTTAATAATGAAAAATTTGTCAGCAAAGCCCCGGAAGCAAAAGTGCAGGAAGAACGGGACAAACTGGAAAAATATCAGCAGATGATGGAGCAGGTTCGGGAAAGACTTGCAGGTTTGCAGGCTAAGATGTCCAAATAATAAAAAATCAGAATAGATTACAAAAAGGCAAGGGATGATAATGAAAAGAATTCATTTGAAAAAACCAGATATCAAAGGCACTTTTTCAAAGTTAAAACATTTGAAAAAAGAAGATATAAAAGAGTGGCACCGAAAGAAAAAGGAACGCCGGGAACGGATACTGGAAGAGCGAAGAAATGGACCGTTCGCCAGGAAGATGCAGCCAATCTATGCTGCTATGAACAGAATTTCATTATTGCTCCATGCCTTTTGGGCATGTATCATTAATTTTGTAATAGAGGCTATTTCCAGACATTCTGCTTTTGAAGCCTGGGATTATATGGTTGGTTCACCTTTGGTATTCTTATATAATGCATTTATGATTTTCATGACATTTACAGTAGTTTACCTGGTGCGGAGAAGAGTTTTTGCCAGAATTATTATCAGTGTTCTCTGGCTTGCACTTGGAATTGCTAATGGTTATATGCTGATTAAGCGAGTGACCCCTTTCAATGCGCAAGACTTGAAGGTTGCAGAAGATGCAGTATCTTTGATAGATAATTATTTTGATCCACTCGAATTAATCGTCCTGATAGTTGGTATAGTAGCAGTTGTTTTATGGGTTGTTTCTATGTGGCGCCGTGGTGGCCAATTTGAAGGGAAAATGCACCGGTTTATAGCGCTCATAGGTGTTATTGCATGTTTTGGAGCTTATACATTTATTTCACAGGTGGCATTAGATAAGCGGGTTGTATCCAATTATTTTGGGAATATTGCGTTTGCTTATGAAGACTATGGTTTGCCATACTGCTTTATGGCAAGTTTATTTAATACCGGAATTGATGAGCCAAACGGATACAGTGAAAAAACTATGGCGGAAATTAGTAATAATGGGGAGATAACAAAATGTGAAACAGGACGTTCTGACGAAGAGCTCCCTAATATTATTTTTATTCAGCTGGAATCTTACTTTGATGTGGATGAGGCGGAATTTTTTACAACATCTGAAGATGCCTGTCCAAATCTTCATGCGATGTATGAAAAATATTCTTCAGGATATTTCAAGGTACCATCTGTCGGAGCGGGAACAGCCAATACAGAATTTGAAGTGTTAACCGGAATGAATATGCGCTATTTTGGCCCTGGAGAGTATCCTTATAAGACGATTGCAAAGTATCAGCCAACGGAAAGCGCTGCTTCTGCCCTTTCTGCTCTTGGTTACGGGACTCATGCACTTCATAATAACGGAGGTAATTTTTACAGTCGTGCAGAAGTGTATAATCAGATGGGATTTGATACATTTACTAGTAAGGAGTTTATGAATATCCTCCAGACAACAGAGAATGGCTGGGCTAAGGATGATGTGCTGATCGACCACATTCTGGAGGCAATGGATACGACAGAACAGCAGGATTTTGTCTTTGGGGTAAGTGTTCAGGGGCATGGAGATTATCCAGAAGAACAGGTGATTGAAAATCCGAAGATCAAAGTAGAAGGCATTGAAGATGAGGCTACCAAGAATAAATGGGAGTACTATGTAAATCAAGTATATGAAATGGATGCCTTTGCAGGCAAATTGGTTGAAAAAATCGAGGAAAGAGGAGAGCCTACAGTTGTTGTATTTTATGGAGATCATCTTCCTACAATGGGGCTGGAGGCAGAGGATCTGAAGAGCCGTTATCTTTACAATACAAATTATGTGATTTGGGATAATATTGGGCTGGAAAAAGAAGACCGTAATATTCCATCCTACCAGATCATGGCAGATGTTTTGGAGAGACTGGATATTCATTCGGGAACAATTTTCAACTATCATCAGGAACGTCGGCAGACGAAAAACTACCTTGCTGATCTTGAACTGCTTCAATATGATATTATGTATGGGGAACAGTATGTATATGATGGTAATCCACCTATTACAGAAGGTCATATGCAGATGGGAGTAAAAGATGTGAAGGTTACAGATCTTGTACCTAAGCTGGAGGAAGGCTATAGTCTGTATGGACAGAATTTTACAAAGAACAGTAAAGTATATGTGAATGGTGAAAAACAGAAGAGTAAGTTTTTAAATAATACAAGAATAGAACTTACAGAAACAACATTGGAAAATGGAGATATTCTTACAGTCAGCCAGGTGGGATCCAGCAATACAATCTTCCGTACATCCTGTGAATATGAATATCAAGATGGAAAACTGATTGAAAAGCCAGGCACCGGAAGTGTTGATAAGGGTGTCTCATGGGTGGAGGCCACACGAGGAGAAGAAGAATGACATACGAAGAAGCAACTGCATATATAGCGGATATTCCTAAATTTACAGAAAAACATGAGCTTTCCCATACAAAAGAATTTCTGAGAAGACTTGGAAATCCTGCTATGGATCGAAAGATTATTCATGTAGCCGGTACAAATGGAAAAGGTTCTGTATGTGCATATATGCAGGCAATTCTTCTTGCGATGGGGAAAAAGACCGGATTTTTCACATCACCTCATTTGATAGTGATAAATGAGAGAATTCGAGTCAATAATATACAGATAGGAAATGAAAAATTTCTGGAGATCTTCCGGAAAGTGAAAAAGACGGTGGATGGGATGACTAGAGATGGTATTGCCCATCCATCCTATTTTGAATTTCTTTTTGGAATGGCGATGCTGGCTTTTGAGGAAGAAGATACCGAATATATTATTCTTGAAACTGGTCTGGGTGGAAGATTAGATGCAACAAATGCCATAGACTATCCAGTGCTTACTATTATTACATCGATTAGTCTGGATCATACAGCATATCTGGGAAATACAGTAAGTGAAATAGCATCAGAAAAGGCTGGGATTATAAAAGAAGGAATTCCGATTATTTTCGACGGGACAGATGAGGAAGCTTCAGAAATCATTAGAAAGCGTGCGGTTGAACTCCATGCAAAGTGTAGAAAACTTACGAAAAATGCGTACGAAATCCGGGAAATCACTGAGAAACATATTGCTTTTTTAAGAAGCAGTGCGTATGATAAAGATGTCCTTTGGAATGTAAGAGGATGTGGAATTTACCAGCCGATGAATGTAAGCCTTGCATTGGAGGCAATGGAGTATCTATTGTCTGATGAAGAAAGAGATTATATAAAATGGCAGAAGGCAGTAGAGTCTGTTACGTGGGAGGGGAGAATGGAAGAAATTCTTCCTGGGCTTTTTTTAGATGGAGCCCACAATCCAGGAGCTGTGCAGGTTTTTGCGGATACGTTGAAGGTCTTGAAAGAAGAGGAACCTATCATCCTTTTTTCGGCTGTCAAAGATAAAGAATACAGAGTGATGATTGAGACTCTTTGTCGAGAGGTTTCGGCAAAACGGTATATCATTACAGAAATAGAGGATGACAGAAAAGTTTCGGCAGAAGAACTGGCAGAGAATTTCCGAAAGTTTACGGAAAAAGAAGTCTGCGTATGTCCCGATCCGGCAACGGCACTTCTTACAGCAGTTGAAAGAAAAGGAAGCAGCAGGATATTTTGTCTTGGATCATTGTATTTAATTGGACAAATCCGGCGCATTATTAAGAGAAAAGAAATAGAGATTAACGGATACCTGACCGTTTAAAGGAGGTATAGAAATGCTAAATTACGAAGAAGAGCTGAAGAAATTTCAGCCAAGTGTAGAAGTAGAAGATATTGAGGATGCCGTATATCAGGAAGATCTTACTGATATGACAGACATTCTTCGGGAAATGATTGAACAGACGAACAAATAGGAAGAATACGGGGATCTTATGGAGTATACACAGAAATTAGTATATCAGTCCAATTACTGGTATAATGATGGTTTAAAACGGGCGCGTATCAGAGATATGTCGGGAGCAATTAATTCTCTGAAAAAGAGCCTTCAGTATAATAGTGAAAATATTGCGGCAAGAAATTTGCTGGGACTGGTTTATTATGGACGGGGTGAAGTGGGAGAAGCTCTGGTTGAATGGATTTTAAGCAAAAATTTTCAGTCCCATGAAAATATTGCCAATTATTATATAAAAAAATTACAGGAAAATCCTACAGAACTGGAGAAAGTAAATCAGGCAATACGAAAATTTAATCAGAGTCTGGATTACTGTTATCAGGATGGAGAGGATTTGGCTATTATTCAGCTGAAAAAAGTAGTGGATGCTCATCCGTCTTTTTTGAAAGCATATCAGCTCCTTTCTCTTTTGTATATTCACACACAGCAATATGGAAAGGCGAGACATACACTGAAAGCCGCCCATAAACTGGATACTACAAATGATATTACGTTGCGCTATATGCATGAGATGAATGAGCTGCGCCGGAAGAGAGCAGTAAAGCAGGCAGAGAAAAAAGAAGAAAAACCTCAGACTGTCACATACAATATAGGCAACGAAACGATTATCCAGCCAGCCTCCAGTGGAGTAAAGGAAAATGCTGGCCTGATGACTATAATTAATATTATTATAGGAATTGTCGTGGGAGTTGCTGTTATGTGGTTTTTGATTATGCCGGCTGTGAACCGTTCTACGGCAAATAAAACAAATAAGCAGGTGCTGGAGTTCAGTGATCAGATTGCAGAGCAGGAAGCACAGATCAGTGCATTGAAAACAGAACTTGAAAGCTACCGTGCGACAAGTGAAGAGACGGAAAATGCTCAGCAGACAGCAAAGTCCACATTGGACAGTTATGAGATTGTACTAAGTATGTATGAACATTATTTAAATCAGGACATGAGCGATGCTGCCATGGTGGAAGAACTTTTGAAAGTGAATGCGGACTCATTAGGCACTTTGGGACGCGAGCAGTTTGAAGAAATGACAGCAGATATTTATGAGCGCTACAGTGAGGTGCTTTATGGTACAGCTCAGGAAAATTTTCAGGTGGCAAATTATACAGATGCCATTGCAAATCTGACTACAGTTATGCAAATGAACGAAGGTTTTGATGATGGACAGGCGATGTGGCTCTTGGCACAGGCGTATGAAGCTTCCGGAGACACAGAAAATGCCAAGAACTGGAAACAGAAGGTAGAAGAGAAATACCCTGATATTGATACATCCGGACAGACGGAAGATACCGGGAATGAAGAAGAATAATTATGATACGAAAGAGAAGGATATGTAATAATCATTACATATCCTTTTTCTATAGATGGATCATTTTTGAAGGAGGAATATGGTATGAAGTATCAAGTACAGGAAAATTGTCTTACGATTTTTCTGCCTAGTGATGTGGATCATCACAATGCGGAAGAAATTAAAAAGGAGGCAGACCATCTTATTGATAAAGAGCATATCCGTTATATTATTTTTGATTTTGCGGACACAAGTTTTATGGATAGCTCAGGTATTGGAGTGATTATGGGCCGTTATAAAAAAGTATACATGATGGGCGGAGAGGTTTGGGCAGTGCATACCAGTGACCGGATGAAGAAAATACTGACAATGTCAGGGGTAATGAAGATCATGCAGTTATATGAGGAGGAAAAATAGGATGGAACATATTGGGGAAGTATATAATGCAATGGAAGTGAGTTTTGACAGTCATTCATCCAATGAGGCATTTGCAAGAGTCACAGTTGCAGCGTTTATGACACAGCTTAATCCTACAGTAGAGGAAGTTTCAGATGTGAAGACAGCTGTATCAGAAGCGGTGACAAATGCCATTATTCATGGCTATAATAATACACTTAATAAAGTACATATTAAAGCATGGATACAAGGCAAATCTATTTATCTGGAAATTTCAGATGAAGGTGTGGGGATTGCTGATGTGAAAAAGGCTATGGAACCACTTTTTACAACAAAACCAGATCTGGAACGATCGGGAATGGGATTCTCGTTCATGGAGGCCTTTATGGATGAATTGGAAGTAGAATCGGCACCCGGACAAGGGACTACAGTAAAAATGAAAAAGGAAATCGGTAAAGGAAGGGAATTATGGACCACACAATCGCTTTGATTCAGAAATCTCACGAAGGTGATGAAGAAGCAAAAGCACAGATTGTGGAGGAAAACACCGGGCTGATATGGTGTGTGGTGAAACGGTTTTATAACCGTGGAGCAGAGGCGGAGGATCTGTTTCAGATCGGAAGTATCGGACTTTTGAAGGCCATTGATAAATTTGATCTGTCTTATGATGTGAAATTTTCTACTTATGCGGTTCCGATGATCTCCGGAGAAATCAAAAGATTTCTTCGGGATGACGGTATGATTAAGGTCAGCCGTTCTTTGAAAGAAATGGCGTATAAAGCCCATTGTTGCAAAGAAAAACTACAAGGACAAAACGGAGATGAACCATCTCTTGGGGAAATTGCAAGAACAATGCAAGTGGATAAAGAAGAGCTTGTGCTTGCACTTGAGGCCGGGGCTGAAGTAGAATCTCTTCACAAAACCATTTATCAGAAGGATGGACATGAGATTCAACTTTTAGACAAACTGGAAGAAAAGGAGAGAAGTGAAGAGGCAGTATTAAACCGTATGCTGCTTAATCAGCTTTTAGAGCAGCTAAAACCAGAGGAGAGACAACTTATTTATCTTCGATATTTTGCAAATAAAACTCAATCAGAAGTAGGAGCAATACTTGGCATATCGCAGGTGCAGGTGTCCAGAATGGAAAAAAGAATATTGGAGCAGATGAGAGAGAAGATTTAAAAGGCATACCCAATGTATATTTTTTGCTGGCGGAAACCATACTAAACATCAAGGTTACACGAAAAGGAGAGAAGAGTATGGAGAAAGCCAGGAAAAAAATAAGGGTATGCCTTATCTTTGTGGTTACATTAGCTGTTGTTGTAGGAATTATCTATTATTTTCGAGATATCAAAGGAAGCCAGCAGATTACAGATGGTACTCTGGTAAGAGTACAGCAGCAGGGGCAGTCAGACTATGGAGGTGCAGAAAAATGTGAGGAGGTGTGAAAGTGTGTCACCGGTAAGAACAATAATATATATCAAAGCAGACAGAAATATAGAGGTGACAAAACCAGATGTGATCTTGGGAGAGGCTTTTCAGGTCGAATGTAGTAATCCGATTGTTCTTGCAAAAATAAAAACGATGAAACTTTTTCGATTTGATTCTATAGATAAAAAGCTTAGCAGAACAGTAATTTCGGTTTTGAAAGTTATTGAGTTGATTCATAAGGAGTTTCCCGAATCAGACGTGCAAAATCTGGGAGAATCGGATGTTATTATTACACTAGCAGCTCAAAAATCGGAAAGTAAAATGGTTCGTTTAATTAAAGCGGCTGGTGTTGTGTTTCTGACGTTTGCCGGGGCTGCGTTTTCTATTATGGCATTTAATAATGATGTAGATACAACAAGGTTATTTCAACAGATTTATACACTTTTGACAGGAAAAGTATCCGATGGATTTACGGTACTGGAATTTACTTATTGTATCGGTTTAGTTATAGGCATTCTCGTATTTTTTAATCATTTTGGTAAGAAACGTTTCACAGCAGATCCCACTCCTATTGAAGTGGAAATGAGAACCTATGAGAATGAAATACAGACGACTTTAATTGAAACCTATTCCAGAAAGGGGAAGGAAATTGATGTGGGGACAACAGATCATACTGCAGATTATTCTGGGACTCATAGGGCTTAGTGCCGGGATTACAGTGGCTGGCGGCCTGTTTTCCTTTATTATTGAACTGGGAATTCTGTCGGATTTTGCAGATAGAACACATACAGGAGAATATATCTTGCTTTATGAGGATGCGGCAGCTTTAGGAGGTATATTAGGAAATGCATTTTTTATTTTTCAAATACCGATCCCTTTCGGAGGATGGATTTTGCCGGCTTTTGGAATTCTGGCAGGTATGTTTGCGGGATGTTGGGCAATGGCGCTTGCGGAAGTTTTAAATGTATTTCCGGTTTTTAGCAGACGAATTCGAATTGGGAAGTGTATCCCCTGGGCAATTCTGGGAATGGCTGTAGGAAAAGGTGTGGGGGCTCTGATATTTTTCTGGAACCGGTGGGGAGGAACAGGAAGCTTCTAAACGTGCTTTCCTCTTTTAGATACAAGGTTTTGATGAAATTTGAAAATGAAGGGTGGCTAGAATGTGGGTCCTTTAACGGAAAAAGAAAAGAAAGCATATGAGGAATATGTGAAAAGGAAGACACCGGTGCATAATCTTCCGCTCAATATGTTAAAAGCGTTTATCACAGGTGGGGTTATTTGTACCATTGGTGAATGCGTATTAAATTATTGTGAAAAATTAGGACTGGATAAAGATATAAGCGGAAGCTGGAATTCTGTTATTCTGATACTGCTTAGTGTCATTTTAACAGGGACTAACCTTTATCCTAAAATTGCAAAATGGGGAGGAGCTGGAGCTTTGGTTCCTATTACCGGATTTGCAAATTCCGTAGCAGCACCAGCCATTGAATACAAAAAAGAAGGGCAAGTTATGGGAATTGGATGTAAAATTTTTACGATTGCCGGTCCAGTGATTTTGTATGGAATATTTACGAGCTGGCTGCTGGGATTTATCTACTGGCTGGCGGAAAAGGCAGGTGTTGTAGGATGATCCAGAAAACAAAAGGAGCACAGAGCCTTTCATTTACAGATGCACCGTATTTAATTACCAGTGGGTCGGTTGTAGGCAAAAAAGAGGGGGAAGGACCTCTTGGCAATTTATTTGATTTGGTAGGAGATAATCTGTTTGGTGCAAAAACATGGGAAGAAGCTGAAAGCACAATGCAGAATGAGGCCTGTATTTTGGCATTGGGAAAAGCTCATATGTCAGCTGATAAAGTACGCTATTTATATGGAGGGGATTTGTTGAGGCAGGGGATTGCAACCTCTATGGGAGTGGAAAAACTTCAGATTCCTGTGTTTGGATTATTTGGTGCCTGCTCTACCTCTGGGGAAGCGTTGGCACTTGCTTCCATGGCAGTGGCAGCTGGCTACGGGGAATATATGTTGGCTGTTACGTCCAGTCATTTTGGAACAGCGGAAAAAGAATTTCGTTTTCCCCTAAGTTATGCGAATCAGAGACCTCTTTCAGCACAATGGACGGTTACCGGAAGTGCAGCTTTTTTAGTGGGAAAGAAGAAAAGCGCTGTGAAAATCACCGGTGTGACTGTAGGAAAAATAGTTGATTATGGATTAAAAGATTCCCAGAATATGGGGGCTTGCATGGCTCCGGCAGCAGCAGATACCATCCTGCAGAATCTGAAAGATTTTGGTAGAAGTATAGAAGAATATGACCGGGTTGTAACCGGGGATCTGGGGTATGTAGGGACGAGTATTTTAGTGGATTTAGTGCGGGAAAAGGGAATAAATATAGAAAATCATCACATGGACTGTGGAATGACTATTTTTGATCAGAAAACTCAGGATACACATGCTGGAGGCAGTGGCTGTGGATGTGCAGCAGTAACATTGTCATCCTATATTTTACCTAAAATAGCAGCAGGAGAGTGGAAAAAAGTGCTTTTTGTTCCAACGGGAGCTCTCATGTCTACAGTAAGCTATAATGAAGGATCCAGTGTGCCTGGAATTGCACATGGAATTGTTTTGGAACAGTGCGAGGAGGTATGATATGGATTATTTTAATGCTTTTTGGTGCGGTGGTCTTATCTGTGCATTGGTACAGATTCTGCTGGATCGAACAAAGCTGATGCCCGGCCGTATCATGGTATTACTGGTCTGCAGTGGGGCAGTTCTTGGATTTTTTAATCTTTATCCGCCTTTTGCAGAATTTGCAGGGGCAGGTGCTACGGTACCTTTGCTTGGCTTTGGAAATACCTTGTGGAATGGCGTGCAAAAATCAATTCAGGAAAATGGGTTTATAGGTATCTTTCTGGGAGGATTTCATGCAAGTGCAGCAGGAATTTCGGCAGCACTGATTTTTGGCTATCTTGCCTCCCTGATATTTGAACCTAAAATGAAAAAATGAAAATCAGAATCTGTAAAGTCCTTTAAATTTTCTATGAATAGGAACTTTAAAGGACTTTTGTACTTATCTTAATAAAATATTAAAAAAAAACCTAAAGTTATATTAGGAATTATATGATATTGTCCTTTTGTATAGGTGTTAAATATGATTTGGAAGGAAATGCAGAAAATAAAAGGAGAGGGGGATTTATATAGATCATGCAAAAAGTTATTGAGGTGAAAAATCTCTATAAATTGTATCGTGTAGGAGATGAGGCGGTACGGGCTTTGAATGGAGTTGATTTTCAGATTTATAAGGGGGAATTTTGTGCCATTGTAGGAACATCAGGATCCGGAAAATCTACTTTGCTCAATATGCTGGCAGGACTGGAAAAACCTACCAAGGGTCAAGTTATTATTAGCGGGTGTCATATAGAGAGTATGAATGAAGAGCAGCTTGTTAAGTTCAGAAGAGAACATGTAGGATTTATTTTTCAGTCTTTCCATTTAATTGGAACGATGGATGCGGTAGAGAATGTGGCATTACCTTTAAGTTTTCGTGGAGTGAAAAAAAATGAGCGGATGAAAAAAGCCAATGAGATGCTGGATCTTGTCAAATTAGGAAAGCATAAAAAACATATGCCTAATCAGATGTCAGGAGGGCAGCAGCAGCGGGTAGGTGTGGCAAGAGCACTTGTTATGGAACCTGATATTATTTTTGCAGATGAACCTACTGGAAATTTAGATTCCCATACTTCAAAGGAAGTTATGCAGCTGATGCAGAAAGTAGTACGGGAGCAGAAGCGTACACTTGTTATGGTAACGCATGATCTTCAGCTGGCATCTTATGCAGATCGTATTTTCCATATTATTGACGGAGAGATTGTGAAAATTGAAGAAAAAGAGGGAGAAAAGGAGAGGAAACTATGAAGTGGATGAAGAAAATATTGACAGCGGTTTTAATGACAACAATGATTTGGGGTATGGCGTGTCCGGTTCCGCTTAAGGCAGCAACAAGCGGTATGTCAGTTACGGTGCCGGATAACAAAGTTCTTACATATAAGCAAGGGGATAAAAAAGATTTTAAAGTATATATTACAAATACAGGGGAAAATAGGCTGAATAAGATTACAATTGTTCCCAAACTTCGAAACAGTGGAGATAAATGGCCATTTCAGACGGAATATCAGAGCTATAGTCAAACCATTGAGACATTAGAGGCAGGGAAGACGGGGGAAGTGTCGTTTGATTTCACAGCCAGAAAAGATGCGGCTGTAGGACGATACACATTAAGCTTTGATGTATCTGCTCTGGAAGAAGAAGGAGAAGAAATATCCAATACGAGTTCTTTCTATGTTAATGTTGCAGAGAAGGATGAAGAAAAAGAGAATCAAAAGCCATCATCCTCCCAGAGTCAGGGACAGAGTGGCAGTGTACAATCCGGAAATACGGATATGTTTTCAGGTGAAGGTGACTCGCAGTTGTTGGCAGCGGCGGGAGGATTTGATAATGGAGGAGTGACAACAGGCGGCGGAGAGGGAAATGCTTCTGGGTCTGTTCCAAGAGTGATTGTGACAGGATTCGATACAAATCCAGCTGAAGTGAAAGCGGGAAGCAATTTTACTCTTACGATACATTTGAAAAATACATCAAAGGCAACAAAAGTTTCAAACATGCTTTTTGATTTGGAAGCTCCATCTGAAGGTTCTGATGAGCAGACAACCTCTCCGGCATTTCTTCCCTCATCGGGTTCCAGCTCCATATATCTGGAAGGAATAAAAGCTGGGGGAATGGCTGATATTTCAATTCAACTCAATGCAAAAGCTGATTTGGTGCAGAAACCCTATAGTATTAATCTGTCTATGAAATATGAAGATGGAAATGCGACACAGATAGAGGCTTCCTCCAGCCTTTCTATTCCTGTAAAACAGGATGCCAGGTTTGAGATGAGTGATTTTGAGATTACGCCAGGTGCTATAGCAGTTGGAGAAGAAGCCAATATTACCAGCAGTCTTTATAATCTGGGAAGGGTAAAGTTATATAATGTAAAGGCAATATTTGAAGGTAAAGGGATTGAAAAAGAAGAACTGTTTTTAGGAAATGTGGAACCTGGATCCAGCACGGATATAGATGCTATGTTGGAAGGAAAAGAGTCTACAGAGGGAATTGAGGATATGAAGATGACTCTGAGCTATGAAGATGAAACAGGACAGGTATCTACAACGGAAAAAATATTTCAATTAGAAATTACAGAAATGGAAGATACAGCAGCAATGACTGATTTTACAGAAATGGAAGATGAAAAAGGATTTCCGGTAATCCCTGTAGTGGCAACAGCGGTAATCCTGGCATCAATAATAGTTGTAATTGTGATAAGACGCGTGAAGAAAAAGAAGATGGCTGCTCTGGAAGAGGAGGGATTACTGGATGAATTGGATCGATCTTCTAAGAATGAGTAGTGCGAATTTAAAACGCAGGAAGCTTCGAACGTTTCTGACAGTACTTGGTGTGATTATTGGTACTACATCTATTGTTGTTATGATCTCACTTGGCCTTGGAATGCAGCAGATGATTTATCAGGAGATTGAGCAGTCGGGAGGTCTTAATACGATTACTGTCAGTAGCGGTGGTATGGGAAATGGGATGACATCCTATGGCAAAAGTGTGAATGATGAGGAGGAAAAAGAAAAATGGATTACAGATTCCGTTATAGACCAACTTTCACAGATAGATCACGTGGCGTCAGCACAGCCTGTATATGAAATGTCAGTCATTCTTCTGAAAGGAGGTTATCAGTGCTGGACAGAATTAACGGCAATGACACCGGAAGGCCTGAAGGCTCAGAATATTGATCTGGCTTTGGGAGGAACGCTTCCACAGACAGGGACAGGACAATTAGAGCTTCTTTATGGAAATGGAGTTATCACGTCTTTCTATGATAAGAAAGGAAATAATAATTATTATGAAACGGGAGAACTTCCCGACATAGATCTGGCTAAGGATTCTTTGTTCCTTGTTTTAGATGAAGCCGGATATCAGACAGCACAGGATAATCAAACGGTGGCTATGGGGGGAGAAAATCAGTCTGATGGAGAGGGAACAGGGCAACATTCCAATAAAGCAGTTAAAAAGCATGCCGTACGTGCAAGTGGAGTTGTGAAGGGAGATGTGAATACCTACAATAACCATTATTATAATGTTTACTGTGATCTTGATACGTTAAAACAAATGCTTAAAAAAGAATTTTCCGGCAGGGCAATTCCAGGGCAGCCTGTTACAAAATCAGGGAAACCGTATAAGGAATTCAGTTATACAAAAGCACAGGTAAAAGTAGACGATATTCAAGAAGTTGATGAAATAGCTAACATCATACGGCAGATGGGGTTTCAGGCAGACACAAATGTGGAATATATGGAAAGTGCTAAAGGTCAGCTGAAAATTATACAGGCTGTTCTTGGAGGTATTGGAGCAGTTTCTCTTCTTGTAGCAGCTATTGGTATAGCTAATACGATGATGATGTCCATATATGAAAGGACAAAAGAGATTGGCGTTATAAAAGTTTTGGGGTGCAGTCTGCGCAATATTAAGGAAATGTTTTTGATGGAGGCGGCATTTATTGGACTGTTAGGGGGAATTATAGGAAGTATTTTGAGTTATATTCTTTCGGCTGTTATTAACGTTGTAGTATCCTCCAGCGCTGTGATGGGAGTAGAAGGAAAAATTTCTTATATTCCATTCTGGCTTGTGCTGGCAGCGATTATATTTGCAGTATTTGTCGGGATGGCAGCAGGATACTTTCCGGCTCTTCGGGCAATGAGACTAAGTCCTTTGGCAGCGATACGAAACAATTGATAAAAAAGTACAGGAAATTACTGTTTTATATTTATGTTATTAAAATGGATGGTTCCTTAAGGTTTTGTTTTTTAGATTCAAAATTCTTGAGGAATCATTTTTTGGAATTTTATTGAAAGTACTTTCACGCTGTCTGTATAAGAAAACAATTCCGCTCTTTTATTTTAAACGAATTTGTGCAATTTTCCATTTGCATTTAAAGTGTTTTCTTTTGATGCCACAGATGTTGAAAATATTTTCAATAAAGAATATACTGCAATTAACTTAGGAGATATTAAAGAAAGGAGATACTCCATGGAAGAAAAAATTGCACAGTTAAAAGGGCATTTAATTGTATCATGTCAGGCGCTTCCTCACGAACCGCTCCATTCTTCTTTTATTATGGGAAGAATGGCACTGGCAGCTAAAGAAGGTGGGGCTTATGGAATCAGAGCTAATACAAAAGAAGATATTTTAGAAATCCAGAAAAATGTAGAACTTCCAGTTATCGGAATTGTAAAAAGGGACTACGAGGACAGTAAAGTTTATATTACCCCCACAATGAAAGAAATTGATGAGCTGATGGAAGTAAAACCTGAAATTATCGCTTTGGATGCGACCAAGGATTTACGTCCCGGCAGTCTGAGTTTGGATGATTTTTACCATCAGATTCGTAAGGCATATCCGAATCAGCTTCTTATGGCAGACTGTTCTACCGTAGAAGAAGCTTTACATGCGGACGAGTTGGGATTTGATTTTATAGGGACTACTCTGGTTGGATATACAGAACAGAGTAAAGGAGATAAAATTGAGGCGAACGATTTTGAAATTATTCGTGAAATTTTGTCAAAAGTAAAGCATCGGGTTATTGCTGAAGGCAATATCAATACTCCCGACAAAGCTAAAAGAGTAATTGAATTAGGCTGTTATAGCGTGGTTGTAGGATCTATAATCACCCGTCCACAGTTAATTACTAAATCTTTTAGTGAAGCACTTGGTACATTATAATTTTTACTAATGATACACTATTCATTTTTGAGGCATGAAAGGCCAGAAAGGAGTTCGTTATGAACAAATTAGAAAAATACCAGGGTGTAATTCCCGCATTTTACGCATGTTATGATGAAAATGGAGAAGTAAGTCCAGAACGTGTTCGTGCTCTGACACAATACTTTATCGACAAAGGGGTCAAGGGAGTATATGCTTGCGGGTCATCAGGAGAATGTATCTATCAGAGTGTAGAAGACCGTAAAATTACAATTGAAAATATCATGGCTGTAGCGAAAGGAAAACTGACCGTAATTTGTCATGTAGCTTGCAATAATACGAAAGACAGTATGGAATTGGCAAGACATGCCGAGAATTGTGGAGTTGACGCAATTGCTGCTATTCCTCCGATTTACTTCCGGCTGCCGGAATATTCTATTGCGGCTTACTGGAATGCAATCAGTTCTGCTGCACCAAATACAGATTTTGTTATTTATAATATTCCTCAATTGGCTGGGACAGCTTTAACTATGAGTCTTTTGGAAGAAATGAAAAAGAATCCACGTGTAATTGCAGTTAAAAATTCTTCTATGCCGGTGCAGGATATTCAGATGTTTAAGGCAGCCGGTGGAAATGATTTTATGGTATTTAACGGTCCAGACGAGCAATTTATTAGCGGGCGTGTAATGGGAGCAGCTGGAGGAATCGGTGGTACTTACGGTGCTATGCCAGAACTGTTTTTAAAAGCGGACGAGATGGTTCGAGCTAATAAAATGGAAGAAGCTCGTAACCTTCAATATGATATTAATGAAATTATCTATAAACTTTGCTCCGGACGTGGAAATATGTATGCCATGATTAAAGAGGTACTGCGTATTAACGTAGGACTGGATATTGGAAGTGTCCGTGAACCGTTGACTGGTCTGAATGACGCGGATTTGACTATTGCTAGAGAAGCTGCTCAGATGATAAAAGAAACTATTGCAAAATACTGTGCATAATTGCAATGATGAGGGAGGTTTACAATGCAAGGATTTACAATCATTGATTTAATTATCTTAATCGTATATCTGGCAGCAGTTTTGCTTGCCGGCCTTCATTTTGCCAAGAAAGAGATGAAGGGGAAAGAATATTTCAAGAGTGATGGAACTGTGCCGTGGTGGGTAACATCAGTCTCAATTTTTGCGACTTTGTTAAGCCCCATTTCGTTTCTGTCATTAGCAGGAAATTCCTATGCAGGTTCCTGGTTGCTGTGGTTTGCACAATTAGGTATGCTGCTTGCTATCCCTGTAACTATTAGATTTTTTCTTCCAATATACAGTAAACTGGATATAGATACGGCTTATCATTATCTGGAGCTGCGCTTTAACAGTAAGGGACTGCGTATTTTGGGAGCAGTGATGTTTATTATCTATCAGATCGGCCGTATGTCCATAATCATGTATTTGCCTTGTATGGTACTTTCCAGTCTGATGAACATCAACGTAAATATTTTAATTATTATCATGGGTATTATTGCAATTATTTATTCCTATACAGGGGGATTGAAGTCTGTACTTTGGACTGACTTTATCCAGGGTTCAGTTTTACTGATTGGTGTAACCTTTGGATTGATTTTTCTGATATCTCAGATTGACGGCGGATTGGGAGCGATTTTTCATGAATTCTCTGTTGGTGAGAAATTCCTGGCCTCCAATGAACCTTTATTTGACGCTAATATTCTGAAAAATAGTGTATTTTTGTTGATTGTTGGTGCGGGCTTTAATACCATGGGATCTTATGTATCCAGTCAGGATATTGTACAGCGTTTTACTACCACGACAGATACAAAGAAACTGAACAAAATGATGCTGGCAAATGGAGGATTATCTATTTTTATTGCTACTGTTTTTTATCTCATTGGAAGTGGTTTATATGTTTTCTATCAAGTACAAGGAAATCCACTTCCTCCGGCAGCACAGCAAGACCAGATTTTTGCATCATGGATTGCATTTGAGCTCCCGGTAGGTGTTACAGGCCTTCTTTTAGCCGCAATTTATGCAGCTGCACAATCTACACTTTCTACAGGGCTAAACTCTGTGGCATCCAGTTGGACTTTAGATATTCAAGAGCGACTTTCTAAAAAGGAACTGAGCTTTGAAAAGCAGACAAAAATCGGTCAGTATGTGTCGTTAATTGTAGGTATCTTTTCTATAGTAGTTGCCATGGTACTGGCAAATGGAGGGGTTAAATCTGCATATGAATGGTTTAATGGCTTTATGGGACTTGTGTTAGGTATTTTGATTGGAACCTTTATTTTGGGTGCATTTACTAAAGTTGCAAATACATTTGGAGCAACAATTGCTTTCATAGCTGCTTCCTGTGTGATGATTTATATCAAGTATTTTGTGTCTGCGGATGCAGTATCTATTTGGTCCTACTCAATTATCTCTATTGCAGTATCTTTGGTTGTAGGAATTCCAGCTAGTATGATTTACCGAAAAGTAAAAGGAGATTATTCTGTACCAGCACCACATACCACTATTTATAAAAACTAAATTCTGCAGGATTATATACCAGAGGATACAGGCATCCGGTTACGGTCTTGGGCCGGCCGGATGTCCTTTCCTATTTTATTTTAGTTGAGAATACGGTTGCGTTGATACGGAGGTAAGATTATGATTTTTGGAAATATGAAAAATTTAAAAGATTATTCTTTTTTAGAAGAAGGTATTTTGGAATGTTTTGAATATGCTAAAACACACGATTTAGTCAATTATGAAAAGGGGAGCCATCCTATTGAAGGGGAACGTCTTTTTGTAAATATTGTAGAATATGAAACTACGAGTCCAGAAAATCGCTTTTGGGAAGCGCATCGTCAGTATCTGGATCTGCATTTAATGCTTGATGGTTCTGAACAAATTGATATCAATTTTATTGACAATATGGTTCAAAAAGATTTTGTGGAAAAGGATGATTTTCTTCCTTTGGAAGGAGATTCTAATTGTCATGTTATCCTGAACAAAGATGATTTTCTTATTTGTTACCCAAAAGATGGACATCGTACTGCAGTGGCAGTGGATGAGCCTACTGTCATTAAAAAAGCGATTTTTAAAATTTTGATACCAGAATAAGGAGATATCATATGAAGCAATATATCTGTATCGATATCGGAGGAACATCTATTAAATACGGAGTAATTCAAGAAGACCTTGCTTTTCTTTCAAGAGGAGAGATTCCTACGGAAGCGCAGAAATATGGCGGACCAGGAATTGTGAAAAAAATTTGTAAAATTATAGAAGATTTTTTAAAAGATTTTTTCCCATCAGGAGTCTGCATTTCTACTGCCGGAATGGTAGATTGCCAAACGGGTACAATCACATATGCTTCTGATTTGATTCCAGAGTATACAGGAACAGAATTAAAGAAAATTATAGAGGAACGTTTTAAAATTCCATGTGAGGTAGAGAATGATGTAAACTGCGCAGGATTGGCCGAAAATTATGCGGGGGCAGCAAAAGGGTGTAGCATTAGCCTTTGTTTAACTGTTGGCACAGGGATTGGCGGATCTGTTATTATAGATGGAAAAGTTTTTCACGGTTTTTCTGGCAGTGGTGCTGAGGTGGGGTATATGCATCTGCCTGGCGGACAGTTTCAGGATTTAGGAGCTGCCAGTGTTTTGGTTAAAAAGGTTGCCGAACTTAAGCGGGAAACCCCGGCCTCTATTAATGGAAAGTTTGTTTTTGATCAAGCAAAAGCAGGAGATTTAGATTGTCTGAAAGCGATTGACGAAATGGTGGATATTCTTGGAATGGGAATTGCAAATATCTGCTATGTAATAAATCCGGAAATTGTTGTATTAGGAGGCGGAATTATGGCACAAAAAGATTTTTTATATCATAAAATCCGTAAGGCGATGGATCGCTATCTTATTCCTTCAATATCAGAAAAAACAAAACTTGCTTTTGCTCAGAATCAAAATCAGGCGGGGATGTTGGGGGCCTATTTTCATTTTCATTCACTTAACTAAACTTGGCAAAAAGGAAAGGTATTCTTATGGAACACTATGAAAAGTCAATCATTCCACTTATTGAATCCGTCTATACAAATCTTACCCCTTTGGAAAAAACTATTGCAGACTTTTTTATTCATAATCAAGAAGAAATAGATTTTTCTTCTCGGAATATTTCCAAGCTTCTTTATGTATCAGAAGCTTCTCTTTCCCGGTTTTCTCAAAAATGTGGGTTTAAAGGATACAGAGAATTCCTATTCTATTACAGAGAAACTTTTGCGGCGATTCGTGAACCTGCTACAGATGATCAAACAAAACAGGTTTTAAATACTTATCAAGAACTGTTAAATAAGACATATTCTCTGGTAAATATTTCGCAAATGGAACGGATTTTAAAGATTTTAAAAACTAAAAAAAGGATTTATGTGTACGGGAGAGGCAGTTCCGGGCTGGCTGCAGAGGAAATGAGTTTCCGCTTTATGCGTATCGGACTGAATATTATTTCTATTACAGACCATGAAAAGATGCGTATGAATACAGTTGTTATTTCTGAAGATTGTGCAGTTATTGGAATCAGTATCAGTGGGCGCACAGAAGCAGTTATTAATTCGTTGAAAGAATGTAAAAATCAGGGAGCGACTACTATTCTGATGACTTCATGTATAGAAAGAGGATTTCAAAAATTCTGTGATGAGATTTTGCTGTTTGCAGTAAAAGAACACTTGGAAAATGGCATGGCAATTTCACCACAGTTTCCTATCTTGGTTATGATGGATTTATTATATTCTCGTTTCCTGCAGTCTGATAAATTCCATAGAGAAGCACTTCATGAGTATACAGTAAATGTCATTAACCCTCATCCCAAGAATAAAATATCTTAATGTTCTTTTAAGAGGGAGATATATAAATATTAATCTCCCTCTTCTATAATTTGAATTTCCAGATAATCAAAGTCAATTGAATCCACAAAATTATCTTGATAGAAACGAGTCTTGCTGAGTCGTTTAAATTCCTGAATGGTGGAATCTAACCAGATTGGTTTACTAAGATCAAATTCGTAACAGACTTTATCAAGGGCACGGAATATCTTGTGGGTTCGTGTGTCTGTGCTTTCTTCGCATATGACAGTATCGCGAATCATACGGTTATCCTTAAATTCTTTTGCCCATAATCGAAACATAACGCTTGTCCTCTCTATTCTTTGTTCTTCATTGGCAGTATAGCATTGAGAAGAAAGGTTGTAAACAGGAAAAGGAGCAGCTATGGTAAGCTGCTCCTGAAAAAAAGGAAATAAGAGAAAAAAGGTAAATCTATCTAAAAAAAGTTAAATGTCTTTAGGCGAAGCTGGCAGAAATCCAAGAAGCTTTTCTATGTACTCCCGTCAACTTCATTTATTTGATGATCTCAGTATATAAGATAAATATGTCCAATCTGTGACACTCATCTAAAGAAAAAATGAAGATATCATAATGAAGATCTAAACATTCTGAAGAAAATCTAAAACAGGAATATTCCTATAGGGCTCATTGCAAATTTGGCAGGTATGGTGTACGCTTGACAAAAAGGAAGGTGGTATGCAGTTATGAAAAAGCTTCTGGTAGTTGTAGATATGCAGAATGATTTTGTTACAGGGTCTTTAGGAACGGAAGAGGCAAAAAAGATTATACCTAACGTAAAAACAAGAATAGAAAGAGCGGTAAAAGAAGGCTGGGATATTTGGTTTACGAAAGATACCCATGAAGAAGATTATTTAAAGACACAGGAAGGTATAAAATTACCCGTTGAACATTGCATTAGAGGAACGAAAGGCTGGGAAATTATTGATGATTTGAAAGAATATGTAAAGCACGTTATTGAGAAGCCGTCTTTTGGAAGTGTAAAGTTGGCAGATGGGGTAAAAGAAAATACTTATGAAGAGGTGGAACTGATTGGGCTTTGTACGGATATTTGTGTAGTATCCAATGCACTTCTTATTAAGGCGATATCTCCGGAGCTTCCGGTAGCAGTCTCGGAGCAGTGTTGTGCAGGCGTAACAGTGGATACGCATGAGGCAGCCATTCGTACCATGCAGATGTGTCAGATAGAAATTCGTTGACTTCCGTTTCTCCATGTGATACACTTTCCAGGTGACAAGACACATGTAAAAACATAAGTGTATTCAAAAGGATAAGGGAGAAGGTATCATGGACAAATTAAAAAAAGTATTGGACCGTATATTTATTGACGGATTAAGCGGAATGGCACAAGGTCTTTTTGCCACCTTGATCATAGGGACCATCGTTCAGCAGATTGGAACTTTGATCGGCGGAAGTGCAGGAGATATGATATACGTTGTGGGAAAAGTAGCAGCATCGCTGACGGGAGCTGGAATCGGCATCGGGGTAGCGGCAAAATTTAAAGAAAGTCAGCTTGTAACAGTATCAGCCGGCGTTGCGGGAATGGTAGGTGCATTTGCCAGTAATCTTCTGGCAGGATCAGTACTGGTAGATGGAGCAATGGTATATTCTGGTCCGGGTGAACCGCTGGGTGCGTTTATTGCGGCATATGTCGGTATTGTATTTGGACATTTGGTATCTGGTAAGACTAAAGTAGAGATTTTGGTAACGCCACTTGTTACCATTGGAACAGGATCAGCAGTAGGATTGTTTTTTGGACCTCCAATTTCAAAGTTTATGACGGGACTTGGTGCCATTATCAATTGGGGAACTGAGCAACAGCCGTTTTTAATGGGAATTATCGTATCTGTTTTAATGGGGATGATTCTTACCTTACCGATCAGTTCGGCAGCGTTGGGAATTATTCTTAATTTGTCCGGGTTGGCAGCAGGGGCGGCAACAGTAGGATGCTGCTGCAACATGGTTGGATTTGCTGTGGCAAGTTACAGAGAAAATAAAATTGGAGGACTTTTGGCACAGGGAATCGGAACATCTATGCTTCAGGTGCCTAATATTGTAAGAAAACCTGTAATATGGCTTCCGGCAATTCTTTCCAGTGCGATTCTGGGACCTGTTGGGACAGTAGTACTTCATATGACAAGTAATGCTACAGGATCAGGAATGGGAACGGCAGGCCTGGTAGGACAGATTATGACTTGGCAGACAATGATTCAGACAGAACCTGCAAGCTTGGTATTGATTAAGATACTTTTGATTCAGATTCTTCTTCCGGCAGTAGTGACTTTGGTTATTTCAGAATTTATGCGCAAAAAACAGTGGATTAAATTTGGAGATATGCAGCTTGACTTCTAGCATGAGACCCCCTACAATATGTTAAGAGATATTAGGAGTCAGACTGGCTGACTTCTTAAACAGGAGAATATGTCAGGGGGTATACATATGACAGGAACTGGGATGATACACATTTATTATGGGGACGGAAAAGGAAAGACAACTGCTGCTATGGGTCAGGCAATTCGTGCAGCAGGAAGCGGACTGAAAGTTCTGGTATTCCAGTTTATGAAGGACAACAATTCTAATGAAAGAAAAGTTTTGGAACAGCTTTCTAATGTTACATGTCTTCCGGGAAAAAGGCATGTAAAATTCTATAATCAGATGAACAGCAATGAAAAAGCAGAATATCGGCATTATAATACAAAAGCTTTGGATGAAATTGCCAAATTTTGTGTTAACTTTGATGTTTTGATATTAGATGAAGCAGTTTGTGCGGCTGATTTGGGGTTATTAAGTGAGAAAAAATTAATTCATTTCCTTCAGCACAAACCTCGTGGTCTTGAAGTAGTAATGACAGGACATCATGTGTCTGATGAATTGCTTCAAATTGCAAATTATGTAACAGAGATGACGAAAATCAAGCATCCTTATGATGAAGGACGAACCGCAAGAGAGGGAATCGAATTTTAACCGTTTTGTAAACATGACCGTATAACAAACTCTTTCTTAAATAAGTATGAACTATATGACAATGAGGCCTGATTATGATATAATAAATATAATGTGGCTGTTATGTTGGCGCTAAAAGAGTTTTGCTGAAACGGCAGGAAATATCTGCGTTTCTTTTGCAGCGTGTTTGGCATAGCAACAGACAAAAGGACATTTTTGATAAAGTGTCAAAGTCAAGGCGACAGAAGAAGGAGTACGGAAACAATATGGGAGCAACATTTAAGTATTATGAGGATGTAGACAGCTGGAAAACCATCATGTTTTTATATACGTCTGCCTTGAAGGAGGTAGGAACAAAGCTGGAAATTTTAAATGATGAATTTCAGCATGTCCATCAGTATAACCCAATTGAACATATCAAGACAAGGATAAAAACACCAGAAAGTATCGTAAAGAAATTGAAGAGAAATGGACATGAGACTTCAATTGAGAATATGGTCAAATACGTCAATGATATTGCAGGAGTACGCTTGATATGTTCCTTTACATCAGATATTTATAAACTGGCAGAAATGATAGGAAATCAGAGCGATCTGAAAGTGCTTTCTATTAAAGATTATATCAAGAATCCCAAGGAGAGCGGATATAAAAGTTATCATATGCTGGTATCTGTTCCGATTTTTCTATCCGACAGTGTGGTAGATACCAAAGTGGAAATTCAGATCCGTACCATTGCGATGGATTTTTGGGCGAGTCTGGAGCATAAAATATACTATAAATTTGAGGGAAATGCTCCGGAATACATTAGCCGGGATCTGCGTGAATGTGCGGAGATGGTATCAACGCTGGATGAGAAGATGCTTTCATTGAATGAAGCAATCCAGGCTTGTTTGGAAGAACAGTCAGGGACTTAGGCAGTATGCTTAGGTCCCTTTTATTTGAGGAGATTTATGGAATAAGAGGAGAAAAGGGAAAATGTTTAGTGGGATGAGCGAGAAGAAAAAAGAGGGTTTGGTACAGGGGGTAGATGCGGTAGCAGGAAGTTTTATATTTGCGTTAGGTGTTAATGTGCTGATTACACCTCTTGGGTTGTATAACGGCGGATTTATGGGAATTGCCCAGCTTCTCCGTACGTTTTTTGTACAAGTGCTGCATGTGCCGGTGCCAGGGGGAATGGATCTTTCCGGTCTTATTTATTTTATTATGAATATCCCTTTGTTTTATCTGGGGTATCGGGTACTGGGAAGACAATTTGCGGTGAAAACTTTGATCACGGTAGCTATACAGAGTATTTTCCTGATGGTCATTCCGATTCCTGTTGATCCAGTTATTGATGATTATCTGACATCTTGTATCATCGGAGGGATTGTTGCAGGAACAGGAACCGGTCTTGTACTTAGAGGACGAAGTTCTGGAGGAGGACAGGATATTATCGGACTTTGCTGCACGAAGAAATATCCGGGTTTCAGTGTAGGGCGTATTAATATTATTATGAATATTTTTGTGTATGCTATCTGTTTGCTCATGTTTAATATTGAAATTGTTATTTATTCTCTTATTTATACCACTATTCTGTCCATCGCAATTGACAGAGTTCACATTCAGAATATTAATATGAGTGTAATGATTTTTACAAAAAAGACAGGAATTTCGAAAGCCATCATGGAACAGATGGGTCGTGGAGTGACAAACTGGGATGGAGAGGGTGCATACACGAATAAGACATCTTATATTTTGCTAGTAATGATATCCAAATATGAAGTTGGACAAATAAAGAGAATTGTACATAGTATTGACCCAGATGCATTTATGATATTTACAGAAGGATGCGCAGTAGATGGAAATTTTGAGAAAAGACTTTGATTAATAAAGGACGGGATTTGAGAAAAATCCCGTCCTTTATTAATTAAATAGAGGTTATGTGCATAGTTTGTACATTGGAGGGTATAATTTCTACAGAACAAATAATTTTACGTAGATTTAACATTCGTCTGATTTCAGATTTAACATTCGTCTTATATGATAGCTACTGTCAAGAAAATACATACAAAATTTCGTAGGAAACAAAAGGAGATTAAAAACGATGAAAATGAAAAAGTTTATGGCAGTTTTAGCAGTGGCAGGAATGATGACAGGAATGCTTGCAGGATGTGGAAGCAATGATTCCAGCTCTGACAGCGGAAATACAGAAGCAACATCCGAGTGGGATGCGGCAAATGACATTACGATTGTATCACGTGAAGATGGATCAGGTACAAGAGGAGCTTTCACAGAACTGTTTGGTATTGTTGAAGAAGTAGATGGTGAAGATGTTGATATGACAACAGCAGATGCACAGATTACGAACAATACTTCCGTTATGATGACAACTGTTGCAGAAAATGAATATGCAATCGGTTATATTTCTCTTGGATCTCTTGATGACAGTGTTAAAGCACTGAAAATTGACGGAGCAGAAGCTACAGCAGATAATGTTGTAAATGGTTCCTACAAAGTATCCAGACCATTTAACATTGCTGTATCAAAAGACTTGAATAATGAAGTGGCAACAGATTTCATGAACTTTATTATGAGTACAGAAGGACAGGCAGTTGTAGAGGAAGAAGGATATATTCCAGTATCTGATGTAACAGACTTCCAGGGAACACAGCCATCCGGAAAAGCAGTTGTTGGCGGATCTTCTTCTGTATCACCTGTAATGGAAAAATTAGTAGAAGCATATCAGGAAGTAAATCCAAATGCAAGTATTGAACTTCAGACATCAGATTCTACAACGGGTATGACAAATACAATCGAAGGAAGCTATGATATTGGTATGGCATCCAGAGAGCTGAAAGAAGATGAAGCTTCAAAACTTGCTGCTACTGTAATGGCTACAGATGGAATCGCTGTAATTGTAAATAACGATAACCCTACAGAAGATATGACATCTGATCAGGTAAAAGCTATTTACACAGGTGAAGTTTACTCCTGGGATGAAATTGCAGAATAATCTTACAGTAGGATAAGAGGAAAAAGATAGTATGAAATCGAAAGCATGGACTGAAAAATTCATGCAGGGAGTGTTCTTAGTTGCCGCCTGTGCTTCGGTGCTGGCGGTAGCTCTCATTTGTATCTTCTTGTTTGCAAATGGAATCCCTGCAATTAAAGAAATAGGATTTATAAAATTCATTACAGGCGACATCTGGCGCCCTAACAATAAATTGTTTGGAATCCTTCCTATGATTGTCGGCAGCTTATATGTAACAGCAGGAGCAATTGTGTTCGGTGTGCCGATTGGGATCCTGACTTCAGTGTTCATGGCAATGTACTGTCCGAAACGGATTTATAAGCCGCTGAAAGCGGCAACGGAGCTTTTGGCAGGAATTCCGTCCGTTGTATACGGTTTTTTTGGCTTGGTAGTTGTTGTGCCGTTGATCCGTGATTTTGGACAGACGTTAAGAAGAATAGGCCTGGTAGATCGGGCAGGAGATGGCAATAGTATCCTGACAACTTCTCTCATTCTTGGAATGATGATTCTTCCAACAATTATTGGAACAACAGAAAGTGCCATGAGAGCGGTACCGGCTCATTACTATGAAGGTTCTCTTGCTCTTGGAGCAACAAAAGAAAGAAGTATTTTCCGGGTTATTATTCCAGCAGCCAAATCTGGGGTAGTTGCAGGGGTTGTACTGGGGATTGGGCGTGCTATAGGTGAGACCATGGCAGTTATTATGATTGCAGGAAATCAGCCAAGATTTGCCGAAAGTATTCTTCAGGGTATACGGACACTGACCGGAAATATTGTACTGGAAATGGGATATGCGACAGATTTGCATAGGGAAGCACTGATCGCAACAGGCGTGGTGCTGTTTGTGTTTATTCTCATTATTAACTTCAGCGTTGCATTACTGAAGAGGGGGGCAGATCATGAGTAATAAAACGACCATAGGAGATAAATTCAAAACATATATGAAGCATCCGGGCTCATTTATTGTTATGTTGCTAGTTATGCTGGGGGCTTTGATTACTTTTGCCGTTTTACTTTTTTTAATTGCATATATTCTGATTAATGGTTTGCCGCATATTACGCCATCTTTGTTTTCGTTTCACTATACATCAGAAAATGCTTCGGTTGTACCGGCTTTGATTAATACAATTATTATGACATTGCTTTCTCTGCTGATTGCCGTTCCATTTGGTATTTTTTCAGCAATCTTTCTTGTTGAGTATGCTGGCAGAGGAAATAAATTTATTGGAGTAATTCGTCTTACAACAGAGACTCTTTCCGGTATTCCATCTATTGTATATGGTTTATTTGGTATGCTGTTCTTTGTCAATACGCTTGGATGGGGATTTTCCCTTTTGGCAGGCGCATTTACATTGTCTATTATGATTTTGCCTCTAATTATGCGTACAACAGAAGAAGCGCTTAAAGCGGTACCGGATTCCTTCCGGGAAGGTAGCTTTGGTCTGGGGGCAGGAAAACTGCGTACGGTTTTTCGAATTGTTCTTCCTTCAGCGGTTCCTGGAATTTTAGCCGGTGTAATTCTGGCGATTGGCCGTATTGTAGGTGAGACTGCAGCGTTAATTTATACGGCAGGAACAGTTGCACAGGTTCCATCCAGCGTAATGGGATCGGGACGTACTTTGGCAGTTCATATGTATAATTTGTCCAGTGAGGGGCTTTATATGGATCAGGCATACGCTACGGCCGTTATCCTGCTGGTTCTTGTTGTAGGTATCAATGCATTATCAAGCGTAATTGCGCGAAAATTGACGAAAGTATAGAAAGGGAATGGAAATGGGAAAGATAAGTATTAAAAATCTCGATTTGCATTACGGGGATTTTAAGGCTCTCAAAAATATAAATTTGGAAATTGAAGCCAATAAGATTACTGCTTTTATCGGGCCTTCCGGATGCGGTAAGTCTACACTATTAAAGTCTATTAACCGCATGAATGATCTGGTAGAAGGATGTCGTATTGATGGAGAAATCCTTTTGGATGGACAGAATATTTTCAAGGGAATGGACGTAAACCTTTTAAGAAAGCGTGTGGGAATGGTATTCCAGAAGCCAAATCCGTTCCCAATGAGTATTTATGATAATATTGCTTTTGGACCCAGAACTCATGGAATACACTCCAAAGCAAGACTTGATGATATTGTGGAAAAATCGTTGCGGAATGCTGCGATATGGGATGAGTGTAAAGACAGGCTGAAAAAGAGTGCGTTAGGAATGTCAGGCGGTCAGCAGCAAAGACTTTGTATTGCAAGAGCTTTGGCAGTAGAACCGGAAGTGCTTTTGATGGATGAACCTACATCTGCTTTGGATCCGATTTCTACCTCTAAAATAGAAGACCTTGCGATGGAATTGAAAAAGGATTATACTATTGTTATGGTAACTCACAATATGCAGCAGGCAGTACGTGTGTCGGATAATACTGCATTCTTCCTGCTGGGAGAAGTCATTGAATACAATGATACGGAGAAATTGTTCTCAATTCCTTCAGATAAGAGAACAGAAGATTATATCACAGGGAGGTTTGGATAAGATATGCGTAATAAATTTGATATGCAGCTGGAGATTCTTAATGAACAGCTTACTCATATGGGAGAGCTGTGTGAGCTTGCTATTAACCGGGTGACAAAGGCGTTGGTAGAAGGCAGCATAGAACAGGCAAAAAAAGTTATGAGTGCCGATGAAAGTATCGACCAGATGGAAAAGGATATTGAGCGTCTTTGCCTGAAACTTCTTTTACAGCAACAGCCAGTGGCAAGAGATCTTCGTCAGATATCAGCTGCTCTTAAAATGATAACAGATATGGAGCGTATTGGAGATCAGACAGCGGATATTGCAGAGATTATCATATCTGCAGGAATGTCAGAGGCAGGCGATGTGAAGAAAATCGAAGAAATGTCTGCTGGCGTGGCTAAAATGGTAAATGACAGTGTGTCTGCTTATGTAGATCGTGATCTAGAGCTGGCAAGAAGAGTGATGGATGCAGATGACAGAATTGATAGTCTGTTTGACGAGATTCGGAAGAAGGTAATCAACCTAATTGCAGAAGGCAACAAAGGGGAACAAGGTGTAGATCTTATTATGATTGCCAAATATCTGGAGCGTATCGGAGACCATGCTACTAATATTGCAGAGTGGGTTGAGTTTTCTATAACTGGTATTCACAAAGGGATGCAGGCAGTTGAGTCATAATTAAGGAGAAAACGGATGATTTTTTGTGTAGAAGATGATAATAATATCCGTGAACTTGTGGTATATACTCTTGAGACAACAGGGTTTAAAGCCCGCGGTTTTGAAGATGGAAGCCGATTTCTTGAGGCTCTGGCGCTGGATACGCCAGAGCTTATTCTACTTGATATTATGTTGCCGGGAGAGGATGGAATCTCTCTTCTGAAGCAGTTAAAGGCTTCGGTAAAAACAAGAGATATTCCTGTTATTATGGTAACTGCAAAGGGCACGGAGTATGATAAAGTAAAGGGACTTGATCTTGGAGCGGATGACTATGTGACGAAACCGTTTGGTATGATGGAACTTGTATCCAGGGTAAAGGCAGTACTTAGACGAAGTAGAAAAAATGCGGTAAATGTAGAAGATAAGATTGCTCTTGGCCGTATTATTATGGATGTAAAAAAACACGAAGTTTCTTCTGATGGAACCGTTGTTACTTTAACTTTAAAAGAATTTGAGTTGTTGAAGCGTATGATGAAAAATCCGGATATTGTTCTGACAAGAGATCAGCTTTTGGAGGATATCTGGGGATACGATTTTGACGGAGAAACCCGGACTGTAGATGTTCATGTGCGTACGCTTCGCCAAAAGCTTGGAGATGCGGGCGAACAGATTCAGACAGTGCGTGGAGTTGGATACCGCATCAGCGAATAAGGGTCTTTGAACAGGAGTTTTTATGAGACGTAAAATACAGCGAAGCATGATGCTGGTTCTTACGACTACTTTGCTTATTTCTTATGGGATTATGAGTTTGGTTGTATACCGGCAGACGATTGATATTATGGAGGATGAAATCCGGCAGGAGGCAGACTATATCATCCAAGCTATTGAAATTTCCGGATATCAATATCTGGATCAGATGGATGCTGTGAGAAAAAATACAAGAGTAACTTGGATCGATGAAAACGGAAAGGTTCTGTATGATACTGGACAGGATACATCAGAACTTGAGAATCATGCAGACCGGCCGGAAGTAAAAGAAGCTTTTCAAAGCGGAGAAGGGCAGAATATCAGACAGTCTGATACAATAGGAAGCGAAATGTTTTATTATGCAAAACAGCTGTCCGATGGGACTGTTCTTAGGGTGTCAAAAACAATTAATAATGCCTTTCATTCAGCATTGATTATTATGCCTGTTATGGCGGTAATTGCCGTAGTTATGATGATTTTTGCTTGGCTTTTGGCAAAATGGCAGGTTGCAAGATTGATTGAACCCATTAACAAGCTGAATCTGGAGAAGCCGCTGGAAAATGATGTGTATGAGGAATTAACACCGTTATTAGAAAGTATGGATAAGCAAAATAAAGAAAAGGAAGCAATTGCCAATATGCGGAAAGAGTTTTCGGCTAATGTGTCCCACGAGCTGAAAACACCGTTGACTTCTATTTCCGGTTATGCGGAGATCATGATGAATGGACTGGTCAAACCAGAAGACATCAAAGGATTCTCAGAGAGAATATATAATGAAGCCAGTCGTCTGATTGTTTTGATAGAAGATATCATACGCCTTTCTAAATTGGATGAGGGAAGAGTAGATATGGAGAAAGAGGAAGTTGAGTTATATACTCTGACACGAGAGATATGCAGCAGACTTTCTCATCAAGCAGAAAAAAGAAATATCCATGTGGAAGTAAGTGGAGAACAGGTGAGTGTTTTAGGAATACGTCAGGTTCTTAATGAGATGATTTATAACATTTGTGAAAATGCTATTAAATACAATCGACCTGGAGGAAGCGTAGATGTATGGGTAGGAAATACGCTTCAAGGAGTTAAGGTTATTGTAACGGACACTGGGATTGGAATTCCAGAGGATCAAAAAGAGCGTATTTTTGAGCGCTTTTACCGCGTGGATAAAAGTCATTCAAAAGAAACCGGAGGGACAGGACTTGGTCTTTCCATTGTAAAGCATGGAGCTATGCTGCATAATGCAAAGATTCATGTAGAAAGTAAATTAAATAAAGGAACTAAAATGGAATTGACATTTGAAAAATAGCCAAAAGAGGAAGGATATGAGTTGAAAAATCATAACTTCCTTTTTTTGTCTGTCGATTTGCATAATGATAAAATCAGGCAAAATGCCGGGAAAGCAAGAAAAATTACACGAAAATTCAGCATACAACAGGAAATAAGTATGGTATAATAATGCACGTGAAAGAAATGTTATGAAACTGTATGGCAGAACGCCGCATAGATGATCAGGAGGTTAGAGAGATGCAGATTACAAGAAAAATAACAGACGATATCGTTTGGGTAGGATGTAATGATAGAAGATTGGCTCGCTTTGAGAATTTATTTCCCATACCAAGAGGGGTATCATATAATTCTTATTTGATTATGGATGAGAAAACTGTGCTGATGGATACGGTGGATGGCAGTGTGACACAGCAGTTTTTAGAAAACATAGCATATACACTGAATGGGCGCAGTCTGGATTATTTAGTTGTACAGCACATGGAACCCGATCATTGTGCTAATATTGAGGAACTGCTGTGCCGTTATCCAGAGCTGACTGTAGTAGCCAGTGCAAAAGCCTTGCAGATGATTGGACAGTTTTACGACATAAATATTGAAGGAAAAACAATAGCAGTGAAAGAAGGGGATGCATTGAATACCGGAAGCCATACTCTTCATTTTGCTATGGCGCCCATGGTACATTGGCCGGAAGTTATGGTTACTTATGATGAAAAAGACAAGGTGCTGTTCTCAGCAGATGCTTTTGGTACGTTTGGGGCTTTGAATGGAAAGCTGTTTAGTGATGAAGTAGACTTTGATAGTGAGTGGATGGCAGATGCAAGGCGGTATTATGCTAATATTGTGGGAAAATACGGAGTACAAGTACAGGCACTTTTGAAAAAAGCAGCTGCATTGGATATCCAGATGATTTGTCCGCTTCATGGTCCGGTATGGAGAGAAAAACTGCAACATTTTGTAGATAAGTATGACAAATGGAGCAAGTATGAACCAGAAGATAAGGCGGTAGTTATTATTTATGGATCTATTTATGGAAATACTGAAGCAGCGGCAGAAGCAGTTGCATGTCGGTTGACAGAGGCAGGAGTACAAGATGTTAAGATGTATGATGTTTCAGCTGTACATGTATCAGAACTGATTGCAGAGATCTTCCGTTGCAGCCATATTGTACTGGCATGCTCTACTTATAATGGTGGAATTTATCCTCCGATGGAAAATCTACTTGCAGATATGCAGGCTTTATCTGTGCAGAAACGTACAGTTGCTTTGGTAGAAAATGGAACATGGGCAGCAGCGTCTGGAAGACTGATTACTAAAAAGCTTGAAGAAATGAAGGAAATTCAGATTTTGGAGAAGAAGCTTTCTGTAAAATCTGTGCTTAAGCAGGGGCAGGAAGAAGAGCTGGAAACATTTGTTTCCCAGATTGTGGAGGCTATGTAAATGGAAGAAAGCAGAGTGACTGTTATAAGTATTATTGTAAAGGATGAAGAGTCTTCAGAAGCGGTAAATAAGTTACTCCATGAATATCGTCAGTATATAGTTGGAAGAATGGGGATTCCTTACCGACAGAGACAGGTATCGATTATCAGTGTGGTAATGGATGCTCCTGGAGAAGTGACAAGTGCGCTTTCTGGAAAGCTGGGTATGCAGCCGGGAGTGACAGCAAAAACACTTACAGCAAAGGTGTAGTCTTTACTTCTAAAATGAGCGGCAGGATCGTAAATATTTGATAACATAGAAAATGCCGTAAAGGAAAGAAGTATGAGATTTTCAAAAATGCATGGGATTGGCAATGATTACATTTATGTGAATTGCTTGGAAGAGGCGGTCAGTGAGCCGGAAATTCTGTCCAGGAAAATTAGTGATCGGCATTTTGGAATAGGGGCGGATGGATTAATCTTAATCCGCCCTTCCTTAAAGGCTGATTTTGCCATGGAAATGTACAATGCGGATGGATCAGTCGGAGAAATGTGCGGGAATGGAATACGATGTCTCGGGAAATATGTGTATGAACGAGGACTGACCGTTAAAAAGGAGCTGGATATTGAGACGAAGGCAGGGCTTCGACATCTTCACCTTATCGAGAATCCGGAGCAAAAAGGGAAAATCAGTATGGTAGAGGTAGATATGGGGAGCCCCATTTTAGAAGCAGATCAGGTTCCGGTTATATGTGATCGTACACTGGCTATTGATGAGCCTATTACAGTAAATGGTGTGGAATATCGGATGACAGGAGTTTCCATGGGAAATCCACATGCTGTGATATTTACCAAAAGGGTCAGGGGGCTTGATTTAGAATGGCTTGGCCCGGCATTCGAATATCATGGAAGATTCCCAAAAAGAGTTAATGTGGAGTTCGTAGAAGTTGTTAATTCAAGAATTCTAAAGGCTCGGGTATGGGAGCGGGGAAGTGGAGAGACACTTGCCTGCGGAACTGGAGCATGCGCTATTGCTGTGGCAGGAGTGTTGAACCATTTCACAGAGCGTAAAGTAACCGTGCAATTATCCGGTGGAGATCTTTTCGTAGACTGGCAGAAGGAAACAGATAAAGTTCTTCTTACGGGACCAGCTAACCATGTGTTTGACGGGGAGTACCGAATGTTTTAAAATAAGCCCATAGCAAAAGCAGAGTGAGTTTATCACTTTTTACAATATAAAACAAAAAGATAAGGAGAGGACAGAAAGGATGTTTAAAGTAAACCAAGACTATTTGAAATTACCAGGAAGTTATCTTTTCTCAACAATCGGGAAAAAAGTGGCGGCATATCAGGAAGCAAATCCAGATAAATCTATTATACGTTTGGGAATTGGGGATGTGACACAACCCCTGGCGCCGGCTATCATCGAAGCTTTGCATGGAGCGGTAGAAGAAATGGCACATGCAGAGACATTTCATGGATATGCACCGGACTTGGGATATGAATTTCTGAGAAGTGCTATGGCAAAAAATGATTACCAGGCAAAAGGATGCGACATCCAGGCAGATGAGATTTTCATTTCTGACGGAGCAAAATGTGATTCCGGAAATATTCAGGAAATTTTTGCAAAAGATAATAAGATTGCAGTTTGTGATCCTGTTTATCCGGTATACGTAGATACGAATGTTATGGCAGGGCGTACCGGTACCTATGATTCAGTCAAAGAGACATGGAGTGATGTAATTTATATGCCGTGCACAAAAGAGACAAATTTTGCACCGGAACTGCCCAAAGAACGTCCGGACATTATTTATCTGTGTTTCCCCAATAATCCGACAGGTTCCACAATTACAAAAGATGAGCTGCAGAAATGGGTAGATTATGCAAATAAAGAAGGAGCTGTTATTATTTATGATGCAGCATATGAGGCATATATCTCTGAAGATAATGTTCCACATACCATTTACGAGTGTGAAGGAGCAAGGACCTGCGCGATTGAGTTGCGCAGCTTTTCTAAAAACGCAGGATTTACCGGAGTGCGTCTGGGAGCAACCGTTATTCCAAAAGATCTCAAAGCAGGAGATGTAACTCTCCATTCATTGTGGGCAAGACGCCACGGAACAAAATATAACGGAGCACCATATATCGTACAGAAAGCAGGAGAGGCAGTGTACTCCAAAGAAGGAAAAGAACAGCTGAAACAGCAGGTGGCTTATTATATGAATAATGCAAAAGTAATCTATCAGGGGCTGAAAGATGCAGGATACAGCGTATCTGGAGGTGTAAATGCACCATACATCTGGCTGGAGACACCGAAAGGAATGACATCATGGCAGTTCTTTGACTATCTGCTTGAAAATGCAGGAATTGTAGGAACACCAGGATCCGGGTTTGGACCTAGTGGAGAAGGATATTTCCGACTGACTGCATTTGGTTCTTATGAAAACACAGTTGCAGCAATTGACAGGATCAAGAAAATGTAAAATTAGGGACGTAACACTTTTTAAAAGTGTTACGTCCCTAATTAACAATAGCCCTGGGTATTATTGGAATTGCATATGAAACTGACTTTTTATTGCTACAATTGACTGATCTGGGAGAGGAAAAACAAAAAAATAAAAAAAATGAAAAAAAGGCTTGATTTTTTGGAAAAGCCTGTTATAATAATATTTGTTCGCTGAACAAAACAGATGAAGAACAAACGGTGCGGATTGGTGTAATGGCAGCACAGCAGACTCTGACTCTGTTAGTAGAGGTTC
>JAHZAV010000005.1:0-57976 GCA_019423745.1 Lachnospiraceae bacterium | reverse complement strand
AGTGTGGCTCAGCTTGGTAGAGCGCTACGTTCGGGACGTAGAGGTCGCAGGTTCAAATCCTGTCACTCCGATTTGAAAACCACAAAACTTAGAATAAGTTTTGTGGTTTTTTTGTTGCGAAAACGGATAAGGGAATGGTATTTTTATGCTTTAAGCAAAAGTTAGTTTATAATAGCGAATACAGGAGGTGATGTTTGCTGGCGGGAAATTTCATCTGCTAGTTTTTTCAGCATTTTTTCTTGATCGTCAGGTAGTGTCCCCCGGATTCGAACAGAAATAAAATCATGAAAGCCATCATACAAAATCTTTTGAGAGTTTGTAGGAGAAGAGGGCTGGAAGAGTTTTAGAAGATGCTGTTCTTCTTGCAGATTCTCCAGTTCCGAGGCTGGGACAAAATGTTCTTTTTGAATTTCCTGCCAAAGTGGGACTGCCCGATGGAGAAAGAGAGAAAAATTTACGATATGTACAGGATGTGTCTGGTTAAAAAAATCTGCCAGAGCTTCAGCGTTTTCTAATCCTCGGTTTTTCCCTGCAATTCCAGTCATAATATGTGCATCAAAAATAAGTCCGGCATTTTGCAGTTTACTTACGGCGTCATAGGCCTGTTTAAGATTATGCTCCTTTTTCATATAAAGGAGAATATCATTAAGTCCAGTTTCAATTCCGATGTAGAGATGTCGGATGCCATTATCGAACAAAGCTTTCAATTCTTTATCAGATTTTGTGAGAATGGAAGAAACCGTAGCATCCATATTAATGCAATCGCAGTCGGGAAAATAGGTATGTATCATTTTGAGGATTTCTAGAAGGTGTGAGGTGTCAAGACAGAAAGCATTTCCATCTCCTAAAAATATTCGTCGAGGATTTCCGCCGGCCTTTTTGACACGCAATAGTTCTGCTTCAATCTGTCCTAGCGGGAGAATTCTGTAATTTAAATGTCGGAATAAATTACAAAATGAACATCTGTTGTAATTGCAGCCCACCATGACGGGCAACATGAAAGCACCTCGTTCCATGGGGGAACGGCAGATTTGTCCTTCGTATTTCATAACAATCACTTCCTTATATAAAAATAGGCAAAATGCCATATCAGACCAGATGGTGAAAATTTATTGTTTATGTGTATCTTTTTATCTTTTATTATAAAGAATTACAGACACTTGGCAAGGGAAAACCATCCTTTTACATGAATGCAGTTTCCGTGTTATGATAAGAAAAAATAAGGAGGGTGTACCATGGAGGATGCTTATGTGCTGCAGATGAAAAACCGAAAATTTTCTGATTTTTATATTTGTTTCTGTGGGTATGCAAAATGCAGGCCGCTTCATAGTTTTGGCCCTGCCGTAAGACCTAATTATATTTTGCATTATATTGTGGAAGGTAAAGGCAAATTCTTGGTCAATGATGAGGAATATAGTCTTCAAAAAGGACAGGGATTTTTGATTGAGCCTGAGGTGCAGACGTTTTACCAGGCAGATCCAGAAGAACCGTGGACATATTTATGGATTGGGTTTGGTGGTGAGCGGGCGGGAGAATATTTAAGAGATCTTGGGCTCAATAAAAAACAGTTGACATATCAGTGTAGCTGTGGTGACGAATTGAAAGAAATTGTACATTCCATGTTAAAGCACAAAAAGTATACGGTGGCGAATGAGTATCTTTTGGAAGGTCTTTTATATACCTTTTTTGGAGTCCTGACAGAGAATATGGAAGTTTCAGGAAGCGCCGCAGAAAAGGACAGCAACCTTTATGTTCGCAAAGCGGTTGAATTTATTCAGAACAATTATGCAGATCCTATTATGATAAAAGATATTGCAGATTATGTGGGAGTAAATAGAAGTTATCTTTATACACTTTTTCAAGATAATTTGAAACTTTCACCAAAAGAATATCTTACAAATTTTCGAATTACCCGTGCGGCAGAGCTTTTGCAGATTACAGATTTATCTATTGAGTCAGTAGCTATGTCTTGTGGCTATCAGGATGCATTGGGGTTTTCAAAGATTTTTAAAATAAAAAAAGGAGTGATACCATCTGAGTACAGAAAACAAAATGCAAACTGGCAGCAAAAAAAGAGGAAGGAAGAAATTAATCTAACATTTTGACTTATTTTTCTAACGAATAGTTCTATACTTTGAAGATGCCTTTGCATATAATTTGCATAGTGTTAGTGTACAGGAAAAATCTTTTAAGAACCGGAGGATGAAAAAATGAGTATTGTTGTAAACGAAAATAGCAAAACATTTCACCTGTATAATAAGCAGATCAGTTATATTATGACTGTTTTGCCAAATGGGCATATGGGCCAATTATATTTTGGGAAAAGAATTCACGACAGAGAAGATTTTTCTTATTTTCTGGAATTTATGCCACGTCCTATGTCATCTTGCATTTTTGAAGAGAGTAAGGATTTTTCACTGGAGCATCTGAAGCAGGAGTATGGCGTCTATGGAACTGGAGATTACCGTATGCCGGCGGTGGAGGTTTTACAGGAAAATGGCAGTAGAATTGTAGATCTGTGCTATGTGGATTATGAGATTCAGAAGGGAAAACCAGTTCTTCCGGGACTTCCCGCAACTTATACAGAAAATGAACAAGAAGCAGAGACATTAATAATCAGACTTAACGATACTCTTACTGGTTTGGAAGTGCGGTTGATGTATACAATATTCGCTGAAGAAGGAATCCTTGCCAGAAGTGTTTCTTTTGCTAATCAAGGAAATCAGCCGCTCCATCTGACAACAGCTATGAGCCTTTGCATGGATTTTCCAGATCATGATTATGAGTGGCTGCAGTTTTCTGGAGCATGGGCAAGAGAGCGATACTTGCGGAAAAGACATTTAGAATATGGAATACAGTCTGTTGGCAGCGTGAGGGGGCATTCATCTCATGAACACAACCCTTTTGTGATTCTGAAGCGTCCATCGGCAGATGAATTTCAAGGAGAAGCTATAGGATTCAGTCTTGTATACAGTGGTAATTTTCTGGTGCAGGCAGAAGTGGATACTCACGATACAACAAGAGTTTTGATGGGAATACATCCGGAAGGATTCAACTGGAAGCTGGATGTGGATGAGACATTCCAGACTCCAGAAGCAGTTATGGTTTATACGGACCAGGGGCTCAACCATTTAAGTCAGGTTTATCATCAGCTCTATGGGAAAAGATTAGCAAGAGGTTACTGGAGAGACAAAGTGCGGCCTGTTTTAATTAATAACTGGGAAGCAACTTATTTTGATTTTAATCAGGAGAAAATTCTGGATATTGCCCGTAAAGCAAAGGAGACGGGAGTAGAACTCTTTGTTCTGGATGATGGATGGTTTGGTGACCGGTGCAGCGAGCATGCCGGATTGGGAGACTGGGTTGCAAATACAGATCGTCTGCCAGAAGGCATTGGAGGATTAGCACAGCGTATAGAAGATATGGGAATGAAATTTGGTCTGTGGTTTGAACCTGAGATGGTAAATAAGGATTCGGATCTTTTTCGAGCTCATCCAGACTGGATTTTGCAGGTTCCCGGGCGTAAATCTTGTCATGGAAGATATCAATATGTACTGGATTTTTCCAGAAAAGAAGTAGTAGACTGTATTTACAAAATGATGGAGAAGATCTTGTCTGAAGCAAAAGTTTCCTATATTAAATGGGATATGAACCGTAGTATTACAGAGTGTTGGTCAGCAGCATTTCCGGCAGATAGGCAGGGGGAAATTTTTCACCGCTATATTTTAGGGGTATACGATCTTTATGAAAGGCTGATCAATAAGTTTCCGCATATTTTATTTGAGTCTTGTGCAAGTGGTGGAGCAAGGTTTGATCCAGGAATGCTTTATTATGCACCGCAGGCGTGGACCAGTGACGATACGGATGCAGCAGAACGGCTGAAAATTCAGTATGGAACATCCTATTGCTATCCGGTAAGCAGTATGGGAAGTCATGTTTCTACAACTCCCAACCATCAAACTGGCAGAAATACACCACTGCATACAAGAGCGAATGTGGCCTGCTTTGGCACTTTTGGATATGAATTGGATTTAAATACGTTGACACAAGAGGAACAGGATACGGTAAAAGAGCAGATAACCTTTATGAAAAAGTACCGGCATATCCTGCAGTTTGGAACATTCTATCGTTTGTCCAGTCCCTTTGAAAATAATGTGACTTCCTGGATGGTAGTGAGTGCCGATAAAAAAGAGGCAATTGTGGGATGGTATCGTGTGCTGAGCGGTTCTAATCTACCTTTTGGAAGGTTGCGTCTCCAGGGATTAGATGAGGGTACCCGGTATACGGTTACAAAACGTAGAACCAGAGAAAGTTTTCAAGGGACTCATTATGGAGATGAGTTAATGTATGCCGGACTTATCACAACAGACGGGGCTTCTGGCGAAACTCATTTGGAAGAAGAAAAAACATATGATTTTGATTCCAGTCTCTTCATTCTTAAAGCAGTAGATGAAAAATAAATAAAATGGAATAAAACAGCAAAACGAAGAGGACTAATCCTCTTCGTTTTGCTGTTCATAGCGCCATGCTCTTGGAGAAATTCTGTAAGTATTTTTAAAGGCTCTTGAAAAATGCAGCTGATTTGTATATCCTACAGCATTTCCAATATCACCGATAGAAAGAGAAGTAAGCTTCAAAAGTTCACCAGCTTTGGACATACGATAGGAAATTAAAAATTCCTGAGGAGATTTTCCTACGGTATCGTGGAAAATTTTTCCGAAATAGCTGCGATTCAATCCGCAAAACGCAGCAATATCTTCTACAGAAATATCATTTTGGAAATTTTGTTCAATAAAGCTTAATGCTTCTTTAATATAGAAATCTCGCATTCGATGCCCTTGTTTTACCAAAGGAGATGCATGAGAGCGGGTCAGATAATCCAAAAATAAAAATAAGTGTCCAATCAGATGAAAAGGCGATTCCTGAGAATGCTGAGTAATGTAGAGCATTTCATTTACCATTTGCTGTGCGATATCTTTATATCGCGGTTTGTAGATAGGAGAATCTGGAGAGATTCCGGCCATTTCTACAATTTCTTTAGCTTTCAGACCATCGAACTCAATCCAGGTATATTCCCAGGGGAGTTCTGAGTCAGCAGTATAAGTGCAGATCTGATGTGGAAAAATCATAAAGCCCTGTCCACTTTTTATATGATATTCTACAGATTGTTTTTTTGAATTCTGAGCCATCAGTATGCCTGTGCCGGAAATTACATAATGAAAGAGATAATGAGTACGGGCAGCAGGACCGAAGGAATGGGCAGGATCACATTCTTCCCAACCATACTGGTAAAGCCCCAGGTCTACAAAGTTTTCACTGGGGAAAATAGAAAATAAAACATTGCTCATGTTGATCCTCCTGACGAAAGATTCGTTTGGATAACTTCTTCTCAATTATATATCAAAATGCTAGGTGATATCAATATATAGACGGAAAAATAGCATAAAGGTATAAAACAAAAAAAACACTGGTATTTATGGACGCATATTGATATGTTAAAATAATATTACTAAGGGAGAAGAAAGAAAAAGGAAGAAAGGAGATATGAAAATGAGAGGAAAAAGGACAAGATGTGTCAGCGCCCTGCTGGTAGTTGCTGTAGCAGGTGGCCTGATGCTGCAGGGCTGCTCCGGAAGCGGAAGCTCCAGCGGCAAGACAGAAATTGAGATCCTGCAGTATAAGCCGGAGGCAGCTACCTATTTTGATCAAGTGGAAGAACAGTTTAATGCAACTCACGATGATATCCATTTGACCATTGATTCCCCTAACGATGCATCTACAATTATGAGAACACGGTTTATCCGCGAAGATTATCCGGATATTATTGGTATCGGTGGTGATATCAACTACTCTTACTACGTAGATGCAGAAATTCTTGCTGATGTATCTGAATATGAGGGAATGAAAGATATTAAAGATTCTTATGTAGACATAGCGGAGGCATTGGAAATAGTTCCTACAGATGGAACTTACATTGTTCCCTATGTAGCAAATGCGGCAGGTATTCTTTACAACAAAGATATGTTTGAGGAGCATGGCTGGGAGATCCCAACAACTTGGAGCGAATTAATGAGTCTGTGTGAAGAAATTCAGGCAGAAGGCATTCTCCCATTTTATTTTGGCTTTCGTGATACATGGACCTGTTTGGCTCCATGGAACGGAATTGTGGTAGATTTAGCACCATCTGATCTGTGTAAACAAGTAAACAGGGGAGAGACAACCTTTACAGAAGGATACGAGGAAGCTGCAGAAAAATATATTCAGCTGATGGAATACGGCCCGGATGATCCGGTAGCATATGGATATAATGATGCATGTACGGCATTTGCAAGAGGAGAATCTGCAATGTATCCGATAGGAAGTTATGCAGTTCCCCAGATTCTTTCCGTAAATCCGGATATGAATATTGATTCCTTTGTTATGCCGGCCAGTGATGATCCGGAAGGTAATACCTTAAACTCTGGTATTGACCTTGGATTTAGTGTGACAGCTGCGTGTGAGAATAAAGAAGCGGCATATGAAGTGCTGGATTTCCTTCTTGAAGATGAAAACATTCAAGCTTATATTGACGATCAGAATGCAGTACCATGTAAAGAAGGAGACTTCGAATTGGCTCCGATGCTTGATGGCATGAAAGAGTACATAGAATCCGGTAATATGACAGATTACCAGGATCACTATTATCCGTCAGAGATGGCTGCAGATGCTATCCTGCAGACATATGTGATCGACAAGGATAAAGATGCTTTCCTTGCAAGGTTTGATAAAGACTGGCAGCGTTACAACCGTGATATCATTCGTGAAGTACAGGCATACGAGGAAGAGAACGGAAACGCGGAGTAGAAAAGGAGTGGGGATAGAATGAAAAATGAAAGAAAACGTACCTTTCTGTTGATAACAATACCGATTCTGGCTTTGTTTGTCTGCTTCAATACAATACCTTTGATTCGTGGTGTTATCTACAGTTTTACCAACTTTAAAGGTTTTGGAACTTATGATTGGGTTGGGTTAAGGAATTATATGGATCTGTTCACCGATTCCCGTGTGGGAGGATCCTATCTGTTTACCTTTAAATTGGCAATCTGTGCAACAATTGTGACGAATGTTATCAGCTTGATTCTTGCATTAGGTCTGAACAGCAAGATTCGTGCGAAAGGATTTTTCCGTGCAGCATATTTCTTGCCTAATGTACTTGGTGCATTGGTAGTTGGTTATGTATTCCAGTATCTGTTTACTTATATTCTTCCTGCAGTAGGAGAAATGATAGGAAGCGATGCGTTAAGCTCCAGTATGCTTTCCAATGAAAGTACTGCATGGATTGCAATTATGATTGTATGCTGCTGGCAGAATATTGCTATGAATACGATCATTTATATTTCCGGTCTACAGACCGTTCCACAGGATGTGTATGAGGCCGGTTCACTGGACGGAGCAACAGGATGGAAGCAGTTCAAACATCTTACCTTCCCTTTAATCATTCCGTTTTTTACGATAAATATGGTATTGTGTGTCAAGAACTTTCTGATGGTATTTGATCAGGTTATGGCTATGACACAGGGAGGTCCTGCACAGAGCACCGAATCTATTTCTTACCTGATTTACAACAATGGTATGAAAGGTGGAAGTTTCGGTTATCAGAGTGCTAATGCCGTTATCTTCTTCATTGTGATTGTGGCAATTTCCGCAGCACAAATGAGCATCTCCAGCAGGAAGGAGGAGCAGTTATAATGAATAAAAAAGTAGTAGATAAAGTAAAAACAAATTGGCCGGTTATGATTCTTCTGATTCTTGGCCTTAGTACAATCGCTTTTCCACTGTATATGGCAATTGTAATTGCATTTAAACAGCCATCAGAGATGACTAACAGTATTTCAGGTATTCTGTCACTTCCTTCTAAATGGAGTCTTTCCAACTTTGCGCAGGCTATGGAAGTTACAGATTTCTGGAGATCTCTTGGAAATAGTTTACTTATTACAGTAGTAACAGTTGTTCTGTCTATCTTGCTTCACTCTATGATGGGATATGCGATTGGACGTAATCGCGCACACAGCAAATTCTACAAATTTGTATATTTGTTTATTGTAAGTGGTATGTTTGTTCCTTTTGCAATTCTTATGATGCCGTTGGCAAAACAGACAGCAGAGCTGGGACTTGCAAACTGGGCTGGCGTTATTATCTTATATGTGGTATTCTATATGCCGATGAATGTGTTGCTGTATTCCGGATATCTTGTAAATATTCCTATTGCACTAGAGGAGGCAGCTAGAGTAGACGGAGCAAGCACATGGCGGACCTATTGGAAGGTGATCTTTCCTATTATGAAGCCTATGCATGCGACAGTTGCTATCATCACAGCTCTGGCCGTATGGAACGATGTTATGACGCCGCTTGTTATTATGTCTGGTACAGGACAGAATACATTACCGCTGGCACAGCTGAATTTCCAGACACAGTTTGGTACAAACTATAACCTGGCATTTGCATCTTATTTGCTGGCATTGATACCGATTCTAATTTTCTATATCATCTGCCAGAAACAGATTATAAATGGTGTAGTTAATGGAGCTGTAAAATAGAATTTAAAATGGAAAAGAGAAACCCCGCCTTAAGTTTTTTAAGGCGGGGCTGATTGGGTTTTAACGGCCAGATTTTACGAAACTTAAAAGGAGAACGACTAAATGGCAATTATTTTTCAGGAAGACAAAAAAATATTTACGCTTCACACAAAACAAACAACTTATCAGTTTAAAGTGGACTGTTATGGATTTTTGATTCATCTGTATTATGGTAGAAAAGTCCAGGGAGAAATGGATTATCTTCTGACTTTTGCAGATCGTGGATTTTCTGGTAATCCATATGATACTGGACTTGATCGTACCTATTCTATGGATGCGTTACCACAGGAATTTCCATGTATGGGAAATGGAGATTATCGGAGCAGCGCACTTGTAGTACAAAATGAAAATGGAACATACAGCAGTGACCTTCGATATAACGGATATAGAATTAAGGATGGAAAGTATGCGCTTAAAGGGCTTCCGGCAGTATATGCCAAGGAAGAGGAAGCTCAGACTCTTGAAATTTATTTGGAGGATCCGGTGACAAAATTGCAGGTAACATTGCTTTATGGTGTACTCCCGGAATATGATATTATTACGAGAAGTGTGCGGATTGAAAATACCGGATCACAGAAAATTTATGTCAGAAAAGCAGCTTCTGCTGTTTTGGATTTCCTTTACGGTAATTATGACATAATCAGCTTTTATGGAAGACATGCGATGGAAAGAAATTTTCAGCGGATGCCGGTTGCACATGGAGCACATGTAATCGGAAGCCGTCGCGGAACATCCAGTCATCAGTATAATCCGGCAGTTATACTTGCAGAGGAAAATACAACAGAGGAATTTGGAAGCTGTTATGGAATGGTGTTCGTATACAGTGGTGGATTTCAGGCAGAAGTAGAGAAGGATCAGTTTAATCAGACAAGGGCTGTTATGGGGATGGAAAGTGAGACGTTCTGTTATTTCCTTGAAACAGGAGAATCTCTTATCGTTCCAGAGACCGTATTAACATATTCGGGGCAGGGATTGGAGAAGCTTTCACATAATTATCATAAATGCTTCCACAATCATCTGTGTCGTGGCAAGTACAGGGATGAAGTAAGACCTATTCTTGTTAATAGCTGGGAAGCAGCATATTTCGATTTTACTGGAGAAACTATTCTGAAACTTGCCGAAGATGCCGCAAAGTTAGGTATAGAAATGGTAGTTTTAGATGATGGATGGTTTGGAAAGAGGAATGACGACAACAGTGGTCTGGGTGATTGGCATGTAAATGAGGAAAAACTGGGCTGCTCTTTGGGAGATCTTGCGCGTCAGGTAAATGAAAAAGGATTGAAATTTGGTCTGTGGATTGAACCCGAGATGATTTCAGAGGACAGTGACCTTTATCGCAAACATCCGGACTGGACATTCCGTATTCCTGGACGTGCTCCGATTCGTGCAAGAAACCAGCTTGTACTTGATTTCTCAAGACAAGAAGTGCGTGATGAAGTGTTTGATCAGATTAGCAAAGTTCTGGACAATGCAAACGTTGAGTATATTAAATGGGATATGAACAGGAGTATTGCCGATGTATATTCAGTAGCTGCAAAAGATCAGGGGATGGTTCTTTATAACTATGTATTGGGAGTTTATGAGTTCCTGGAGAAATTACTGAATCGATATCCAGATGTTCTGATTGAAGGCTGCAGTGGTGGAGGCGGACGCTTTGATGCAGGAATGCTGTACTATACTCCCCAGATTTGGTGCAGTGATAATACAGATGCTGTTGATCGAACAGAGATACAATATGGGACATCCTTTATTTATCCTATTTCTACTGTTGGTTCTCATGTATCAGCGTGCCCCAATCATCAGACAGGAAGAAGCGTATCTCTGCATACAAGAGGTGTTACAGCAATGGCGGGGACTTTTGGATATGAGTTGGACCTTGGTGCTTTGACAGAAGTAGAAAAAGAAGAAGTAAAAGAACAGATAAATGCTTATCGTGCGTATGGAAAGCTTATCCAGACAGGAGATTATTATCGTCTATCTAATCCTACAAAGGATGAAACAGCAGCTTGGTCCTTTGTATCAGAAGATAAAAAGGAAGCTCTTTTAAATGTAGTAATGCTGAAGGTACATGGAAATATGACAGTAAACTATATTAAAATGAGGGGGCTTGATTCAGAAGCATTTTACAGAGAGGAAAAGACAGGTAAATGCTACAGTGGAGGGGCGCTTATGGAAGCTGGCTATCCTCTTCCCGTAGAATGTGGAGAATATCTGGCATACCAGATTCATTTAATTCAGGAGTGATGGAGTGTAAGAGAGGAGAATGAGAGTATGGCAAAGGAGTCAGTTTTTGAAAAGAGACTGAAGCGGTATCATGATGAGCTTAGATGGCTGTATATGGAGCTGTACGGAAACGATGACATGTTCTTCGAACTGTGTAGCTGTATGCAGCAGTTTTATAAAGACAGGAACAGTGATTTAAAAGCGAGGGATGAAGCAAAAGAAGCTGACCCTGAATGGTTCAAGAAGAAAGATATGCTGGGGATGATGCTTTATATTGACAATTTTGCAGGTACCATCCGTGGCGTAGAGAAAAAATTGGACTATATTCAGAATTGTAATGTAAACTGCATACATTTGATGCCGTTTCTAGATGTGACAAAGGGAAAATCTGACGGAGGATATGCGGTGAAAGATTTTCGCAAGGTCAGGGAAGATCTTGGGACAATGTCTGATTTGGAAGGCCTTACGAAAAAATGCCATGAAAGAGGTATGAATGTCTGCATGGATTTTGTCATGAATCATACTTCGGAGGATCATGAGTGGGCCATTCGGGCGAGAAATGGAGAAGGCGAATTTATGAGCCGATATTTCTTCTTTGATAATCCTGTTATTCCGGAACGGTATGAACAAACGGTTCCCCAGGTATTTCCTACTACAGCACCTGGCAATTTTACCTATCTGCCAGAGGCGGGCCATTATGTCATGACTACATTTTATCCTTATCAGTGGGATTTGAATTATGCAAATCCTAGAGTATTCAATGAGATGATGTATAATTTCCTTTATTTTGCCAATATAGGAATGGACATTATTCGCATTGATGCTGTTCCCTATATATGGAAGGAATTAGGCACACCTTGTAGGAATCTGAAACAGGTTCATACAATTGTCCGTATGATGCGTATGATTGGAGAAATTGTCTGCCCATCTACAATTCTTTTAGGTGAAGTAGTCATGGAGCCAGAGAAAGTTGTACCTTATTTTGGGACAGTAGAAAAGCCGGAATGTCATATGCTTTATAATGTTACTACAATGGCAACAATCTGGCATTCACTTGCTGTGCAGGATACTGCTCTTTTGAAGAAACAGCTGGATACAGTGTGTGCACTTCCGCGAGAATATACGTTCCTCAATTATCTGCGTTGTCATGATGATATCGGATGGGGGCTTGACTTTGATTTCCTCAAAGGACAGGGAATGGAAGAAATTTCTCATAAAAGGTATCTGAATGACTTTTATACTGGAAAATTTCCGGGAAGTGTCAGCAGAGGGGAACTTTACAATGATGATCCAGTGACACAGGATGCCAGATTTTGCGGAACAACTGCTTCCATGTGTGGAATTGAGAGTGCCGGATTCGAACAGAATGAAGAAAAGATGGAAGCGGCCATTCGTCTGGATATCATGCTCCATGCCTATATGCTGATGCAGTCAGGGATTCCTATGCTTTACAGTGGAGATGAAATTGGTCAGGTGAATGACTATACTTACAAAGAGGATCCAGATAAATGTGCAGACTCTCGTTATATTCATCGAGGAGCATTCCGCTGGGAGCTGGCAAAGAAACGCCGTGGGAAACGTTCCGTAGAAGGGCGGATTTTCCATTCGCTGGATTATCTGGAAAAGCTGAGAAAGCAGGAAGAAGTATTTGACGCAGATGCTAATGTATATACTTATGAGACGTGGCAGCAAGGGATTATCTGCGTTGTTCGCGAAAAAGCCGGAGCAAGAATGATTGGAATTTTTAATTTTGCAAATGACTGCAGAACAGTATCCGTTTATCCGGAGGATAATGGGAAAGACATGATTACTGGCGCAGCAGTGGAGATGGATCAGATTTTCGTAGGAGGACATGATTTCCGTTGGATAAAAGCAGGTAAATAAAAAGGTTGCAGAAAAGTATTGTTTGTATTAGTGTGTATAATAAATACAAGCAATACTTTTTTTTCTGTCTGGATTTCCGGATCCTATGGTTGAAAGGGGAAGTAAAATGGAAGTGGCATTGTTTTTTATTTTTCTTATTACAAATCTTTTTGTTGTGTTAATTTGTCAGTATTCTTATGGCAAAAGAGACCAATATGAAAACGGAATGCTTATGGGTGTTCATATCCCGGCTTCCGCGTTGGAGCAGGAAGAAGTAAAAACAATTTGTGCGAAAAGTAAAAAAGAATGGAGACTTTTTAATAGGGGAAATTTGATAGTAAGCATTTTGATTACTTTTCTTTGCTTTTGGGATATTTCTTTTTTTATCATAATCTATCTCGTGTGGATGATAGAGTATATGTGCGGGCTTTGGTGTCTTGTAATCTTTCCACATCGAAAAATGTATGAGATCAAAAAACAAAATCAATGGATTGACGAAAGGAGCAGAAGGGTTGTCCCTGTGGATACGGAGATAACTTCTTTTCTAGATAAAAAACCATGGAGCGTTCGCTGGTATATTCCGCTTTTTATTCTCCTTTTTCTGTCGGGGATTTGGGAAAAGGAAATATGGACAGGGGGGATGGAATTTTATGGAGAACGGATTATATTTCTGTCTACGCTAGGAATTTCTGTTGTATTTTTTTTGGTCCATATTGGGGTTTCAAAAAAGCAGGATGCTGTGTACAGCGAACATAGAGAAATTAATCTTGCTGCAAACCAACTTGGCAGGCGCCCGTGGACAATAGGTCTTGTAACCGGAGACTGGATCTATGGAATGGCATGGTTCTTTCTGGCGCTTGAAAGTAAGGGGAAAGACTGGATAGAGCCCGGAGTCTATATTGTTTACTTTATTTTACTGGCGATATCCGTTTTGGGTCTTCTTCTCCCGATTATCTGGGGAATAAGGAAACAGAAAAAGGTTCTTCTTACAGTGGCAGAACCATACAGTATTGATGATGATGAATACTGGAGAAAAGGTTGGTATAATAATCCCAAAGATCCCCATTTGTTTGTTCAGGATCGACTTAATAGTATAAATCTGTCTATGAATTATGGCAGGCCAGCGGCTAAAATTATTTTGGGAGTGACTGGTGCGCTTACTGCAGGAATTGTAATTTGGGTAGTAGTAATCATTCTTAGATTTGAGAATGTTGACATTTATTTTCAGCAGACAGGGGACGGCTTTTTGGTAGAGGCAGCGGGATATGAATGTGAATTTACAAAGGAAGAAATAGTAGAAGTGACATTGCTCAATGAGATGCCAGACGATAAATTTATTCGGACAAACGGCGGCAGTACAAATGATTATGATATTGGATATTTTAAGGGGAAGGAAACAGGAAAATGTATGTTGTTTGTTGATAAAGCGACCTTACCTATTCTAGAGATTCAATTGAAAGATCAGATGATTTTCATTGCCGGAAATGAAACAGAAGATACAGAAAATTGGTACCGGTTAGTTGTTTTGTGACAAAGTCACGGAAAAGAGATATAAAATCGGATATACTATCCTCAGAAAAAGAAAGAGGAGGACAGTAAGATGAAGCTGTTTACAAAATCGCCACAGAAACCGATACAGGAATATATAAAAGAAGCGCAGTCAAAGGAAGGCAGCATTTTTCTGGATGTGCGTACACCAGAGGAATATGAGGAAGGTCATTTGGAACACAGTTTAAATCTTCCTCTCCATGAATTAAAGAAAATTGATACTTTAATTTCAGATAAAGATGCTTATGTGTATGTCTACTGTTTAAGTGGTGCACGCAGCAAAAGGTCGGCGGCACTCATGGGACATATGGGATATACCCATGTAACAGATATGGGTGGAATTATGGGGACAGATGTCAAATTAACCCGTTAGATTTGGATAAGGCTAACAGGTAGGAAAAATAAAATATCTGTAAAAAATGTGACCTGGTTACAGAAAAAAGACTCAGATTGTGTATAATAGAGACAGAAAAACAAATAGGATTTCGTATTTGCATCCGAGCATTTCAACGGAGCATAGATTTAGAAAGGAAGGATAAATATGGCAGCATTACACTTGACAAAGGATAATTTTGAACAGGAGGTTTTAAAATCTGATGTACCGGTACTGGTAGATTTCTGGGCATCTTGGTGCGGACCATGCCAGATGGTATTGCCGATTATTGAGGAATTGGCTAGTGAGCTTCAAGGAGTAAAAATTGGAAAGGTCAATGTAGATGAAGAAATGGAACTTGCGAAGAAGTACCGTGTTATGTCCATTCCGACTTTGATCGTTTTCAAAAATGGAGAAAAGGCAGAAATGGCAGTAGGAGCCAAGACAAAAGATGAAATTAAAGCTATGCTTGGCCTATAAAGGATAAAGGTAAGACCTGAAAGAAAACTGGGGATTGATATATATCCCCAGTTCTTTTTGTACTGGCAGTCACTTACAATCCCGGAATGTGTAATCTTGGTAACTTTGATGATTTTAGTAAGAAAGATGTTGCTTTTCAGTTTTCAGCTGTAGATAAATTAAAATATAAAAGGAGGAATTCTTATGAAAGATATTGCAGGTATGTTAGATGAATTGCAAAAACGTGCTAGGAAGGAACCAGAGATCAAAAGCAGGATTCTTGCTACAAGAAAAGAGAAGGATCCGGTTTCGGCATTTTGCAGAACATGCAGAGAATTGGGATATGAAATTTACGAAATGGAATTGATTTGTGCCGGAGAAGAATTTTATGCTTCTATGAAGAGAAGTACGAATGGCGGTGGAGAGAACTCTCCTGTACTTAAAGGAGAAGACGATTTTTATGAGTTGTTTTTTGCTGAGTTAGAGTAAGGGCAGGTTTTCCTGCCCTTATCAAGGGATTAGAGAAATAAAGAAAATAGTACAGTCATTATCCCGCATATACCGATTGCAAGACCGCTCATGGCTCCTTCGGTTTCCCCGATTTCGATGGCCCGGGATGTTCCCACTGCATGACTACATGCTCCAATGCTAATTCCTGCAGTCATGGCATCTGTAACATGGAAAAATCTGATGAAAAATGGTGCCAGAATACTGCCAAGAGTTCCAGTGATAATGACAGCAATAACTGTGACTGGAATAACTCCGGAAAATTGCTGAGAAATACTGACAGCGATAGGGGTTGTCACAGATTTTGGAATAAGGGCATAAGTAATCTTATCATCCAGTCCCCAAAGACGACACATCAAATAGACACTTCCCATGGAAGCAAGAGATCCACAGGCACATCCGATGACGATAGGCAGCCAGTTTTCTTTTAGAAGCTGTATTTTTGTGTAGATAGAGACCGCCAGACATGCAGTAGCGGGTGCAAGGAACATATTAATAATTTGTCCTCCAGCGTTGTATGCTTCATAAGGGATATCAAAAAGTAAAAGAATGCAGATGATAAGTATCATAGAAATAATTAGAGGACTGCATATGGGATTCCCCGTTTTTTTCTGCAATCTTTCACCAATCCAAAAAGTAATAATGCTGATGGCAATGCCAAAAAAGGGTGATGAGAATACTTCATTCATTTTTGATTCCTCCTGTTTAAAAGTTTTAGAGCCAGTTTCATACTATATGCCGTAGCGGCAAAAGTGATAAAAGTAGATACAACACTGATCACAATGAGTGGAATCAAGTTTTGGGATAAAATATCCAGATAGTTGATCATGCTTACTCCGGCAGGGATAAAGAAAAATGCCATGTTCGATAAAAGAAAATCTGATTTTTCCTGAATATGGTGAATTTTCAAAACTCCGCTAATCAGGCATGCAAGAAGAAGGATCATTCCGATGACACTTGCAGGAAAGGAAAAAGGCAGAAGTGCCTCAATTACGGTACTGATCCAGCAAATGGAAAAAATAATGCCGATTTGTTTTATAATTTTCATTCGTATAGCCTCTCTTTCGATGTCGTGTCATGTATTGAATACAGACATTGATATTTGAGGGGTGACCTGTATCTGGGACAAATCCCGTTACAGGGACGCACACTCAATGAAAGAGTTCCGCTTGCGGAACTCTTTTTCTATTATATAGGATTAAAAATTAGCTGACAAGATGAAGTATGGTATAATAACCACAACGTGATGAATTATACCTGTACAGCAGGCCATGCAGAAAAGAGAATGAGGGAGGAGCGATATGCGTTTTTTTCATTTGTCAGATCTTCATATTGGAAGACACTTTCACTATTATAATATGAAGGAGGATCAGGTTCACATTTTAGATCAGGTGATACAGGCAGCGAAAAAAGAAAAGCCAGATGCTGTTGTGATTGCAGGAGATATTTATGACAAATCTGTTCCATCAGCAGAAGCGGTTACGATATTTAATGATTTCCTTACAAAGCTTTCTAAACTTGAGCCTCCTGTGCCTGTTTTAATGGTAAGCGGAAATCATGACTCTGCAGAAAGACTGGAATTTGCAAGCGAAATTCTTGGACAGCAGAAAATCTATATTGCAGGAGTTCCACCTGTGAATCCGCAGGATAAGATAAAAAAGGTAGAGTTTGAAGATGAATTTGGTAAAATTGTATTTTATTTGCTGCCCTTCGTAAAGCCAGGATATGTGCGAAAAGTATTTACGGATGGAGAAGAGAAAGATACATATGACAGTGCGGTGAAAGGCCTGATTGAGCGTGAAGAAATAGATCATAAAGTGCGAAATGTACTGGTGAGTCACCAGTTTTATACTTCCGGAGGGAAGGAGCCGATTCGAAGCGATTCCGAAATCGTCAGTGTGGGAGGGATTGATCAGGTAGATGTATCAGCCCTTGAAGTATTTGATTATGCTGCCCTTGGACATATTCACAGACGTCAGCGAATAGGAGAAAAAAATGCCTGGTATTGTGGAACTCTGTTAAAATATTCTGTTTCGGAGAGTCTGGATGAAAAGGTTCTGACTTTTGTAGAGCTGAAGGAGAAGGGGACTGATCCGCTGATTCAAAAGATTGTGCTTTCTCCATTGAGAGACGTGCGAAAAGTAACAGGTACTTTAGACGAAATATTAAAAAAAGCTAGTCAGGAGAAAGGGGAAGGTAAAGATAATGATTATATCAGTGTAACTCTCAGGGATGAAAAGGAGCTGTACCAGCCGAGAGAACAGCTGGAACAGATCTTTCCATTTCTTTTGGAATTGAAGATAGATAATTCCAGAATGCACCGGCAAATGCAGGAAGAAGAAGGCGAATTTGATTTGTCTGATCCGTTCAAGATATTTGAGCAATTTTTTGAGGAAATGCAAGGGCGTTCTATGGATGAGTCAGAGAAAATGGTGTTAAAAAAGATTTTGGAGGAGGAAATTTTATGATTCCGGTAAAGCTTATTTTGTCAGCTTTTGGATCTTATGCAGATAGAGAAGAAATTGATTTCGAAAAAGCCGGCTTAGGGATTTTTCTTGTTAGTGGAGATACCGGAGCCGGAAAGACGACAGTTTTTGATGCCATTACTTATGCTCTTTACGATCAGACCAGCGGGGGAAAAAGGGAAGGTAATATGATGCGCAGCCAATACGCAGATCTTAATATGCCCACTTTTGTGGATTTTTCGTTCCGCTATCGAGATCAGTTTTATCGAATAGTAAGAAGTCCGGAATATGAAAGACCCAGCAGGAGAAAAGGGAAAGATGGGAAGCCGGGAACCACGGTGGAAAAGGCAAAAGTTTCTCTTTACCTCCCTGATGGGAAGGAATTTATGGGGAAAAAAGCGGAGATTAATCGGAAAATTGTGGAGATTATCGGGTTAGATGCCGGACAGTTTACACAGACAGTTATGTTGGCGCAAGGAGATTTTTTAAAGCTCCTTTATGCCAGATCTGATGAGAGGAAAGAAATATTTTCCCGCATTTTTCAGACGGATGTTTTTGGACAGATTCAAAGAAAGGTGAAAGAAAAAGCAAGAGTTTTATATGGACAGATCCAGGATGTGAAAAAGGCGGAAGCTCAGGAACTTTCCCATATTTTTTATCCGGAAGAGGGGGAATATGAAACAAGAATCCAAGAGACAATTCTACCAACAGACAGGCAGAATATTTTAAATGAAGTTTTCAAAGAAGGGACAGAAAAGGAAAAAGAGATTTTAAAGGAGACAAAAAAACTTCAGAATGTGCTGAATCAATTGAATGAAAATCTGGCAAAAGCGGAACAGCTAAATGAAAATTTCCGTAGATATGAAACTGCCCAAAAAGAGCTGAGTGATTTAAAAAATAAGGAAGAGCAGATGGAAGAAATAAAAAGAAAATTGCAGCGGTGTGAACAGGCAGAGAAAGTTCAGGAAGTGTATCATTTTTTTGAGGAAGCTTGCCGTGTCGAGAATAATTTGAAAGAATCCGTTTGCCATCTAGATATAAAAAATGAAAAAAAATCACAAGAAAGCAAAGAAGAAACGGATAAGAAAAATGAAACAGAAAAGAAACTGGAAGATTTAAAAAGAGCTTATGAAAGAGGAAGAGAACAGGCAGCAGTCCTGAGAGAAGAATTGGAAAAAGGGAAAAATGATAAGGTGTACCTTGCTCTTTGCAGGACCAATGAAAGAGATGCCAAGGAAAACATAAACCAGATACTATTGATTTTAAAGAAGCTTCCTGATCTTGATGAACTGGAAAAGAGGAAAGCACAGCGCTGGAATAAACTGGAAGAAACGAAACGTCTTTATGAAGAAGCCAGCCGGGAGTATTTTTGCAAAAATGAAAGTTTTCTGAAAGAGCAGGCAGGGATCCTGGCGGCTGGTCTGGAAGAGGGAATGCCTTGCCCGGTGTGTGGTTCACTGCACCATCCTTCTCCAGCTGGAATTGAGGGCATGCCTATTTCGCAGGAGGATGTAAAAGAAGCCCGAAAACAACGGGATATGGCGGAACGTAAAAAGGATGAAGAGCAACAAAAGTTTTTGGAAGCCGGACAGGCTTATAATGGGGCCGTTAAGGTAGTAATTGATGAAGGGAAAAAAGTTGCCCCCAATTTTCCAGAAGAAAGAAATTTTATGCAGTCTTTTCTGGAAAAAGAAATGGAAAACAGGAAAGAAATTTTTAGGAACAAGCAAAGAGAAAGAAAGGCAGCAGAAGATGCAGTCACCAGGCAGGAAGAATTAGAAAACAGGCAAAAGCTCCTTGAAAAAAAACAGGCGGAAGTGTATGAAAAAATGGAAGAGTGCCGCTGGAAAATACAAGAAAGCGATAAGAGGGTAAGAAATCTGGAGCAGGAAATCAGCCGCTTGGAAGGGGAAAAGAAAGCACGTATATCAGAACTGGAAAAGGCAACACAGAAAAAAGAGGAAGCCAGGAATAAATTTTATACAGCGCTGAAACAGGAAGGTTTCCCGGATAGCACAGTATGTGAAGCAAGCCTTCTTAGCAAGGAAATAAAAGAAAAATTACAGGAAGAGTATACAAATTACAGCCAAAAATGCATTGAAGTCAAGAGTCAGAAAGATACATGGCAGAAGGCATTGGAAGGGAAAGAGAAACAAGATACAAAAGAGCTGAAAGAGCAGAAGATTTGTTTGGAAAATACAAAGGAAACTTTGGATATGGAACAAAAAAAGTGGTACAGCAGAAATGAAACGAACAGAATGATCCTAAGGAATTTAAAGAAAATATATGAAACGAATAAAAAACTTCAGGAAGATTATTCCTGCCTTGGAACATTGGATCAGACTGCCAATGGAAATCTTCCCGGATCTGCAAAAATAGATTTTGAATCTTATGTACAGAGGCAGTATTTCAAACAAATCATTACATTTGCCAATCACAGGCTGAACACCATGACAGGGGGGACATTTCTTCTGAAATGCCGAGCTCTGGAGGATTTGGGAATGCGCGGAAATGCAGGACTTGATCTGGATGTCTACAGTATGGAGACTGGAAAAATAAGAGATGTGCGTACACTGTCAGGAGGAGAGTCATTTATGGCGGCATTATCTATGGCATTAGGTATGTCTGATGCTATTTCAAGAAATGCGGGAGGCATACAGATAAAGACCATGTTTGTAGACGAAGGCTTTGGGTCTCTGGATGACTATTCAAGAGAACAGGCGATTGGAACGTTGCGTGAGCTGGCAGGTGAAGATCGCATGATCGGTATTATTTCTCATGTTGGAGAGCTTAAAGAAAGTATTGATAAACAGCTGATTGTAACAAAGACCAAAAGGGGCAGTCATGTGCGTTGGAGCCTATAATATTCTTACACATGGACATTAGCAAAATCCCTTGTATATTGCCTGGCAGGTGAAGTATAATAAAACTAAGAAAAGAAAAAAGGAGCTGATTCATATGACGGAAAATACCATCATTACCATTGGACGGCAGTTTGGAAGCGGCGGGCATGAAATTGGAAATATGCTTGCACAGAGACTGGATATCCCTCTCTATGATAAGAATTTGATCCACATGGCGGCACAGGAAATCGGAATCAGCAATGAAACGGCAGAAAATCTCAATGAGACCGTGTTGGGCAGATTTTTATCCGCTTATGTAGTAAACTTGGGCGATTATACAACGTATATGAGCGGAGAGGATACAGAGCCTTTAAGTGACCGGATGTACAGCGTACAGACAGAGCTTGTAAAGAAACTGGCAGACCGCAGTTCTTGTGTAATTGTGGGCAGATGTGCGGACTACATACTGGGAGACTACAGTAATTGTATCCATGTGTTTATCCATGCCTTTAAAGAAGATCGGATTCGAAGAATTTCCCGCATATATAAGTTGACGGAAAAGCAGGCATGGGATAAGATTAAACGAACTGACCGTGAAAGAAAGCTTTATTACGAGGCGCATACAGGAAGGGATTGGGGAAGCATAGAGTCTCATCAGATCCTGTTTAATGCCAGCCTTATGGGAGTAGAAGGAATTGTGGATGCGCTAGAAGCGATTTACAGATCAAAGGAGAAAGGAGTATAGCATGCTGTTTATTGAATACCCAAAGTGCACTACTTGTAAGCGTGCAAAAAAATACCTGGAGGAACATGGAGTTAGCTTTGAAGATCGCCATATTGTGGAGGAAAACCCCACAAAAGAAGAGCTGACAGAGTGGATTAAGAGGAGCGGATACTCTATTCGGAAATTTTTTAATACCAGCGGTATGAGATATCGGGAGCTTGGACTTAAAGATAAGCTGGACAATATGAGCGATGAAGAGAAGATTGAACTTCTCGCAAGTGATGGAATGCTTGTAAAGCGGCCGCTCTTGATTGATGAAAATAGAATTTTGGTAGGATTCCGGGAAAAAGAGTGGACATTTTAAATAATAAACCCATGATGAAAAGGCAAGCTGTCTTTATGACGGCTTGCCTTTGATCATTTAAAAAGTTGATATTTAGCGTCCTTTTTTTGGTGGATATTCAAGACCAATGCGTTTGGCTTGACGTTCAGGATCCCAGAAATATCCCCATTCAATGTAGTTCTTTCTTCTTGCGGTTTCAGCAGGCGTCCATGTAACGAGTTCGCCTTTCTTATAGAGTGCATCAATTTCCTCATCAGTATAGCCAAAGTTTTGAAGCACATCACGGTTATGTTCACCAAAACAAGGAGCAGCAGCAACAATCTGAGAAGGATTCCGTTTGTAAATATTGGTTACACCGATACCTTTCATTTTTCCGAAACATTGATCTTCCCACTCAACGATATTTTCGCGAGCTTCATATTGGGGATCCTTTTCAATGTCCGCAGGACCATAGGCCTTTTGACAAGGAATACCCGCTTTAGTAAAGATTTGTTCCAGTTCGTCGCAGGTGTGTTCAGCGCAGAATTTGGCACAGAGTTCATCTGCTTTCTTGCCACGTGGGTCAAAAATCGGGAAACCAGTACAATCCTTAGGAATGCCTTCTGTTACACCGGGCGTTCCCATGCCGATGATCGGGAAACCACGGGAAACAGGTCCCTGTCCAACGATAGCTACGAACATTGCACCACCGTCTTTTGTGTCATAGAAAGAGAAGCAGGCTGCTTGGTCACTCTTGTTTCCAGTACGATATGGAACAGGTTCACCGGCTTTTGGATAGCCTTTATTGAACCAAACAGCAGGATAATTGTCAAGGAGACGAAACATAGTATCATACATTGCAACGTCACAAGATTCACCCTCGCCACTATTTTTAGCATTAATATAGCCACAAAGGGCAGCGATGCAGACATTGTATGCGGCTATAAAGTCACTTAACCAAGGGTTAACTTTTAGCGGACTGGAAGTGGGGGATGCACCATTCAGATACATGTAACCTCCCATGGCTTGACCGGAAACATCGTAGGAGGGTTTGTTTTTTGCCGGACCGAACTGACCGTAGCCTGAAACATGGACAATAGCAAGTTTTGGGTTGCGTTTCCAACAAGTTTCATCGGTTATACCACGTCTAGCATAGGAGCCAGGTTTGCTGGCTTCGATCCAGATATCTGCCCATTCAATACATTTGTAGAATATTTTCTTTCCGGCAGGAGTAGAGGTGTTGATAGTGATGGAATACTCATTGCGGTGGTTTTGTGCCCACTGGTGTGTGCCACGGGTCTGGCAGGCAATAGTAGGAGCCTCTGCCTGTAGTACCTTTGCACCCGCTTCAGCCATTAGGCAGCCAGCAAAAGGACCAGCAATATTAGTGGCGGTTATGAATACCTTGACGCCTTTGAGTGTACCAAAATTGGGATATTCTGCAAATTTTTGCGTAAGTTTATTATGGATTTCTTTCATAGCAATATCCTTTCTATTACAATATATTATGGTTCATTTTCATTACAATCAGTAAAGGACTTTATGGGGAAGTTCTATTTGGAGCAAGAAGTCCTTCTGTAATTGATAGTACTTTGTAAAACTATGCTCCATAAGCCTGCTTAATTTAACTTTATATTTTTGTTACATGGCATGCATCCAAAGATTTTCAGAATGTGTAGATTAGCAGGGGGCAGCAATGAAAAAGAAGGAGAGGTATACTTGATATATTAAATGTAAGAAACTTTTTCACTGCTGCAAAACTGTACTATGCTTACTGTCGGATACGATTGTAATTTCCAGTTGAATTTGTTTTCAAATACGTTTATAATACTCCGTTTTAAATTACTATTTTAGACTTAGATATGTTTATACATACGGCAAGAGTCTTTCCGGGAAACACAAATTTTATTGTTGAAGAATTTCTTAATATCTGCTTCGCTGTAACCCAATTCTTCCAATACATCTTTCGTATCCAGTCCAAAGTCCACTCCAGAACGCCAGATTTTTACAGGATTTCTTTTCGCTCTAGCTGGTATGCCAGGGGCTTTGATAGTAAGGGGGTGTCCAGGATTTTCTGGATCTTCCCAACGGGTGCTGGGATAGGAAATAAGAGAATTACGTGCCAAGTACTGACGATTTGTGAGCATATCCCTGTAGGTGATGACCTTACTGCATGGTACCTTACGTTTATTAAGAATATCTTCCACTTCATCTGCGGTGTGTGACAGGCAGAATTCTTTCATTGCCGCTTCTACTTTCTGTCCCTTAGGAAGAGCCAGAGGATAGATGTAATCTGTTGCAGGGAACTCCTTTGAACCATATGGCAGTCCCAATAATTCGCAGACAGCTTTACATACAGGTATGCCAACCGTCAACATAAAAACGCTGCCTTCTTTGCACTTATAGTTTCCAAATGCAGCGGAAATCTCTGCTGCAATCCATGTAGAACGTACTTCCGGTTCATTCTGAACAATATCTTGGAGTAGATATTGATGCAAAGTACGCAGACCGCATTCATACTGAGCAACGTCAAAACTTTCTCCCTTTCCTGTTTTGAGGGCATTTATATAGCCTGCTAAGCAGGAGTTGCTGGTATAGAGAGCTGTATAGAAGTCCAGTACGTCTGGGGCAATAGGGAAATAGGGCATAGTATCATCGCCGTTAGCATAAACGATACCGCTGAAAGCTTGAGCAATTGGATCATAAGATGCCCGACTGACATAATCTTTTTCACCAGTTTGTCCAAAGCCTGAAATATGTGCAATGACCAACTTAGGATTTACTTTCCATAGTACCTCATCTGTAAGTCCCCATCCAGCCCATTGACCACCTCTGGATGCTTCAATAAAAATATCAGTTTCCTTCATGAGTTTTAGGAAAGCTTCCCGACCTTTAGTTTTCACTACATCCAAAGTGATCATGCGCATATTGCGGCGCATGGCATCGCCCATCCATCCGGCTTCGCTGCCACCATGTGCATAGTCCGGATTTTTGGGATTTTCTATCTGGATGACTTCCGCACCCATTTCTGCCATAATTTCTCCAGCAAAAGGACCCGCAACAGATACTGCACATATAACTACACGGACACCTTGCAGTACTCCCTGCTGGGGTATTTCGTTTCTTTTCATACCGTTTTACCGCCTTTCTTACTTTGTAATTATTTGCGTTGGAGATTTTTAAAATTCCAGTCGCATGCCACCAAAAATATTATATTTTAAGGAACGATAATATTTTAACATTGTTTTTTGATTATCATTGGTATATACTTTAGCTTTTTATGTGGATATTGGCGACGAAAAGTTAATTCCTACAAACATTTGCGGCTACAAAAACTTGAAAACTATAAACGATATAAAAAAACTGTTGTTTATGATGCAATAAAGACTTTCTTTTTTCTTTATATCTTTATTTATTGCGATTTTCTTGGCGAATACACTTGATTTTTTTCATAATTTAAAAGGGAGATTACAAGATTAACTAATCTTGTAATCTCCCTTTATTTTCGATATCTGGAGGACAGTAAGCTATCTAGGAATATAGTTTTTATGAAAAGTTTTTTCAATGGGTTACAGATATGGGTAACACATTTCCCAGAATTTGATATAATCCTGCAGAATATCAGATAAACATTCACAAATAACAGACTTTTGTCCTGTAATAGGTATTAAGATGGAATTATGAAAGCTAGTCTCCTTGTGGGTATTTTTCCTGTAGTTTTTCACTACCACGCAGCGAACCGGATACAAAGAAGAACATAAAAACTGCTATGATCATATAAAAAATCCATGTGATGCCGTAACCTGCGATTCCCTGAATAATAGAAGTCAGTACCGCACCAAAAGCAGAACCAATTAGGAAAAAGAGGTTAGCAGTAGCGTAAATACCGGCATAATCTTTTGTACCAAATACTTTAGACATCAAAATCGCCGGGAGTACCTTCGGCAAGAACATTGCCAGTGCAAAAAAGGAATAGCCAAATACAACTATTGTCACACCAGTTACAGAGTAAGCAAAAAGACTTGCCAGTCCTATTACAACTAAAAATGCTGCCAAGAGAACAGTTTTTCGGATGCCGAGCCGATCCATTAATATACCGCCTCCCAGCATGCCGAACATAGAAACCACCGAGTAAACAGAAAGAACTGTACCCTGAAGAGAACCGCCATCTTGTGCGATGGATGTAACAAAATTCGGCACATGAGTTGTAACACCGGCAGCCAATATACCAACACAGATAACTACGCCGATAACACAGTACCAAGCACTGGATTTCATAGCAACTTTTTTAGATACACCAACCCACTTATCGGAGTCAGTTTTTTGACCATTTATACTGTCTGTTTTCTCCCCTATACGGTAAGGTTCTGTGCCATATTCTGCCGGAGAGCGTTTTACCAAGAAAAGAGTAGTTAGGATCATTACGATACCTACTACAATAGCTGCAAACAGCATTGCGGTTTTCCATCCATCAGTATTAGAAGAGATAAATCTTGTCAGTACAGGTGACCACACTGTGCCACCTAAACCACCACCTGCATACGCGATTGCCATCATAGTTGCGCGTTTGTCTTCAAACCATGCAGTAATGAGCATAGAAATTGGAAGTTGGGTCAAACCTGCCATAAAGATATTAGATAAGGCAAATATTAGATAAAATTGCCAGATAGCAGTACAAAATGTCGCAATTACCCAACAAAGGCTGGTTCCTATTGTGACAATTAGCATGATAAGCTTCATATTCTTTTTCTGATACATACCCGCAAGAATCATAGCACCGGTTGCGCTTGCAAAAGCAGAAATTAGATTCACGATTGACCAGCTGGTTGTGCTGAAACCAAGATCAGCACAAACCGGCGCCATAAATAATGAGAAGCAATTACTCATTATTGCTGTGGGGATAAATGATAGGATAAAAGCTGCAGCAAGTACACCCCATCCTTTAAATTTTTTGTTTTCCATTATTTTAACTCCTATTAAGAATTAGAATGTTTTATTAAATACTGTTCCACAATCGCATCACGAACAACTTTTCCATTTTCGTTGTGGGGAATTTTATCTACGAATTCAAAGGATTTTGGTATTTTATAAGGAGGAAGATAGTCAAGCGCAAACTTGATAAGAGTTTTATCGCTTACAGGTGCTACCGTTTCAACGAGAGCATGGATACGGTGCCCCCATTCCTTATCGGGAATTCCGACTACAACCGCATCACCTACTTTTTTATGTTTCTTTAATACAGTTTCCACCTCATTAGCAAATACATTTTCACCTCCGGTTACGATCATATCGCTTCGTCTATCTACGAAATACAGATACCCATCCGTGTCTATATACCCAATATCTCCCACGCTTTTAAAACCAGAAGAGTCGGCTTCTGGAAGAGTAAAATTCAAGAAGCCAATATTCGGAGCATTTTTAGCCCAAGACATATAAATATTGCCAGTTGCTCCAGCGGGAAGATCCTGCCCATTGTCATCGCGTATCACGATATTACCGCAGGGCATACGTCCAACGCTTCCTTCATGTGTAAGCCATTCATCACCACGGATAGAAGTAATTCCTACACACTCTGTCATAGAATAGATTTCATAAATTTTTTCCGGAGGAAGAATGTGAAACCATTCCTTTTTTAAGTCAGCGGAACAAACGCCACCGGTATGACTGAATGCCTTCAAACTGCTAAGATCTTCTGGGTTAAAATCAGGCATTTTTATAATCCGCTGCATCAGAGTCGGAACCAACTGTACATATTCAATTTGATACTTTTTGATTAATGCTACGATTGCTCTATGATCAAAGCAGGAAGGCATATACAAAGTATTTCCGCAATACAAGCCATTAAAAGCTACTGAATGAGGCGCTCCATGGAAAAGCGGACCTGCCAGAAGCTGACGCATTTCAAATTGCATTCCAGTCATAGAAAACCAAAAGGCCAACTCTTCATCGCTTCCTCCAGCAGGCATATTTTGCAGGATAACTTTCATCTTACCGCTAGTTCCCCCGCTACAGTTTGCAAGGTTAGGAACAGCGAGTCTGTCAGAAGGCATCTCACAAGAATAACCCTTGCAATGTTCTTTCAGCTGAGCAGAACTCAAACTTAGGCAACAGTCTGGTTTCCAGCGATTTGTTACAACTAAAGCCGGAGAAACACATTTACAGATTTCCAGAAGATTTCGCCTGGGAAGTCTGTCAGATACCGGAACATAGCATGCTCCTGCTTTCCAAATACCAAATGCCAGAGCAATATGTGTAGGGATATTGGGAAGAGCAACAATAACACTTTTACCGGAGGAAATCCCCTGTTCTAGAAGATACCAGGCAATCTGGTTAGATAACTCCTCCAATGCTTTCCAAGTCATAATAATCTCTGTGTTTTTTGGTGAAATATATACGAGTGCAGGAGCATTAGGTTTAACTTTTGCAATGTTGGCCAATTGCGACCCGGGAGTGAAAAAACTATTCTCGCTATGATTAAAGATATTGAAGCGTGATGTACACACGTAGATTACCCTCTCATTTTCTTTTTTTGTTTACGTAAATATAATATACTACCTAATTCGCTACATTTGGCGGTCTGTATCCACCGTCAACAGGCAATGTTACACCTGTAATATAAGAAGCTGCACTGGAAGACAGGAACAAGATTGCATTAGCGATTACTTCTGGTTCTCCGATGTAACGAAGCGGGATTGCTTGCTCTAAATTCTTTTTCGCAAACGGTGGAACTGTGCTGAGAAGTTGTGTATTGATAACACCAGGAGCGACAGCATTACAACGGATTCCTACATATGCCTGTTCCCAAGCTATGGATTGTGTGAACGCAATAACCCCTCCTTTGGATACCGGATATGGACAACCGCATCCAGAACCATAAATTCCTGTTACGGAAGCAGTATTCACAATACATCCTTTTGTTTTTCTTAGAAGCTTGATGGCATATTTGGTCATGTTAAACATTCCTTTAATGTTGGTGTCCATAACGTAATCCCATTGCGCCTGTTTTAATTTGTGGATAGGTGTACTACAGTCAACACCGGCATTATTAACCAGAATATCCAACCGTCCCCACATTTTTTCGATTTCAGCGTATAAATCCTGAGCAGCTTTGTAATCGCATAGATTGATTGCTTTGTGCTTGAATTCATAGTCAGGATTGATAGCTTTCAGTTCTTCTAATTGAGCACTAACATCTTCCCCTTCTTTACCGAGAAAATAAACCTTTGCACCTGCCTTCAGATAAGATTTTACAGTAGCATACCCAATTCCTGTAGTACCACCAGTTACCAGTACGACTTTCCCTTCAAATTCGTTTTCAAACATCGTTGAATCTCCTTTCTAAAATGTAAGTATGTATAAATATTTTTTAGTTTTCCGAAGGTTTCCCTGACCTTTGGAGTTCATCACCAATACGTCATCTAGTGATTTATGACTGTCGTTATTTTAACATATTAATTTGGGTGCTAAAGCTGGGAAATTGTACTTTTATACCAAAAGAAAGAGACAAAAAGTAAGAAAACACAGTCAGATTTATGGTAATAAAGGATGTAAACCTATAAAAACAGCTATTGTTAAAATATTATTTTAACAATAGCTGTTTAAAAATACCTGCCACAAAGGGTTTTTATTCTTTTTCAGCTGAATATAAATATCTTTTAGGTACATGATCTGTAATCAGACCAAAGAAATCCATAATATAGCAGAAACAGAAATGGATACTGTCTTTAGAGTCATTTTCAATTTCATGTAAAAGAGCATTCATAGAATCATTAGCAATCTCTGCTGACAGACCCTTTAGGTAAGCAACAGGAGGTTCTGAAGGAACCGTCATATGTTCATATTTTAAATAGGGGTTGGCGATCATATATACATAAGTACTACTATGGATACGTGCCTCCGCAACTTGCAGTTCATCTGACTTGGCAGGCAAGAGCCGATAGCGGTGGAATGGCCCCAAATAGATTAGAGTATTTGGTTTGATATCATACTGTAGACCATTTACACAAATACGTCCGTTGCCGGTTTGAATCAAAAGGAAGACTTGTTCTTGATTATTTATATATGAAGTAGGCGCAGTAATACGACGGATACGTGCATGGATATTCTGAGGTAATACACTATTAGAAAAATAATCATGTGCGCCGGAAAAAGAAGAACTGTTTCTAGATGGCAGATGGTTATCTTTTCCCCTTTGTATAGAATCTTTAGTCATAAATTTCATCTACTTTCTTTGTAAAAATTTGAAAATTATTTGTCGAGATATCGTTCATACAGTGATATCCAGAATTAGGAAAGCTAAAGTACTAAACAAAGATTCAGCATAACGTATACGAAATTATAGCAAAATTAAGAGTATCCTACCGATAGCAGAAAATTCTCCATATTTAATAGATAAAATTATCTAATTTTTTTTTGAACTGTACGAATATGTCTGAATCCACATCTCAATTATGGAAAAGGATAGCATATTTAATAAAAAAAATCAATGAAAATAGTAGTTTTTTGAGATGGGATTAAGGATAAAAAAGAAAAATGACGAATTTTGTGAGATATCTGCGATTTTGTATATTAGAGGCTTATAAGTAGCTTTAAAATCTTTACCTATTGCAAAAACTATTTGCTATATATTTACGGAATTACTAAATTAAGAAGTGGAAGAATTTCATTATAGAATTAGGCAAAAAGCCAAAGAAAGATATAAAGATGATATTAAAAGTGGAAATTTTGTACATTGTTTGTATATGACAATCGACTTTTTGCACCAGCGAGAATAAAAAAAAGTGTTAAAGTTTAGACAAAAGTTAAAGATTACATCAAATGTAATCCGTTCATCACCATTAAAAGGATATTATATGAAATGAAATATGGAAGTGCATCAACTTTGATGGATAATTCCCATATCTATCAGAGCAAAATGTAGATAAATGGTGCAAATTAAGAGAGGATGATTAGAAAATGAGTTATGATGCATTGTTTTCCCCAATTAAGATAAGGGGAATGGAATTGAAAAATCGAGTGGTCCTTCCTGGAATGAATACGAAAATGGTCAAGAATAAGCATGATGTGGGCGAAGATCTTATCAATTATCATGGCACTATTGCAGCAGGTGGATGTGGATTAAATATTGTGGAACTTGCAACTATCTGTCCAGAATGTCATGCATACTTGTATCTTGGACTTTATAATGAACATCATAGAGATGAATTAAAAAAGGTTGTAGATGAAATTCATAAGAATGGGGGAAAAGCTGCTATACAAATTTGGCATGGTGGCTTTGTTCCGCAGGAATTTTTTGATAAAACAAATAAATTAGAAACGCCAGATAATCTAACTGTAGAGCGAATTCATGAAATCATTAAGCAATATGGAGTTTCGGCAAAGCTTGCGGTGGAAGCAGGTTTTGATGCTTTGGAATTTCACGGAGCACATACATATCTTCCGCATGAATTTATGAATCCGTCTTTAAATAAGCGAAAAGATGAATATGGGAATCAAAGCTTAGAAAATAGATGTCGTTTTAGCTTGGAAGTTATTCGTGAAATGCGTGCAAACATGCCGGAAGATATGCCGCTTATTATGCGTCTGGACGCAATTGATGAGATGCTTCCAAAAGTAACAACAGTGGAAGAAACAATCCAGTTTATCAATTGGGCAGAAGAAGCTGGACTGGATGCAGTTGATCTTTCCAGAGGAAATGCAAGGAGCCTTGCAACGGTATACGAAGTTCCGCCATATAACCTGAAACCAGGATTTAATATGGATAACATTGAGGCGGTGAAGAAAGGAATTCATATTCCAGTGATTGGTGTGGGACGTGTCAATACACCGGAAGTTGCAGATAAGCTGATTCGGGAAGGAAAGATTGATATGATTGCAGTGGGAAGAGCACAATTGGCTGATCCGCTGTGGTGTAAGAAATCTAGAGAAGGTCAGGAAGCAGATATCCGTCGATGTATTGGATGTACAGAAGGATGTTATGATAAAGTGCTTGATCCGAAAGCCAAACATATTACCTGCACAAGGAATCCGATGTTATGTCTGGAATACAAAGGACTTCCACAAACGGAAACACCGAAGAATGTAATGGTCATCGGAGCAGGGATTGGAGGAATGGTTACAGCAGAAATCTTAAAGGCACGTGGGCATAATCCAACAATCTATGAGGCAACATTGCAGGCGGGAGGAAGATTCTTGATGGCTGGAAAGGCGCCTAATAAACAGGAATTTGCAGATGCAGTGTATTGGGAAATTGAGCAGTGCAAAAAGAAAGGTATTGAGATCAAGGTTGGTGTGAAGGTAACGCCAGAATTGATAGCAGAAGTGAAGCCTGACCATGTGGTAATCGCAACAGGCTCCGAATATGTGAAACCGGACATTCCGGGAATTGATGGAGCGGATATTGTTTCTGCTGAAGACATTTTGAATGGAAAAGTAGAAGCAAAAGGTGAAGTGGTAATCTTAGGTGGTGGTTTGATCGGTTGCGAGACAGCTCAGTATCTTATTAATAAAGGCGTTAAAGATGTCAGAGTGATGGATAAGAAGCGTGTTGGAAATAGAATGGGCATGTTGCGTACTATGTTTATGGATATTGAATATCCAGGCAAAACGATTCAGAAGAGTAACCGAAGTAATATTACCAGCATTGGTGACCATGAAATTACATACAAATTTACGGATAAATTCAAAAAGACGAGTGAGAAGACGAGACACTTTGATACATTGATAATCGCTACTGGAACCACATCACGCCCAACAGAAGAACTTACAACAAAATGTAATGAATTAGGAATTGCATATGACATTATTGGAGATGCGAAAGAAGTTCGTATGGCGATTGATGCAACAGCAGATGCTTATGAAGTTGCAATGAATATATAATATCGTAGAAAGGAAGAAAAAAGTATGACAGTGGAAGAACGTTTGGAAGCACTGGAAAAAGAAGTACAGCAACTTAAAGATGTGCAGGCGATCAAAGAGTTAAAAAGCCGTTACTTTTGCGCCATGGATACAAAAGATTGGGAAGCGATGGAAGCTACGATGGCTCCCGACATAGAAACTGCTTACTCAGATGGGAGACTTGTATTTCATGGTCCAAAGGAGATTACAAATTATTTAAAAGAAGCAATGCCAAAAACAGAGATTACAATGCATCAGGGACATAATCCTCAGATTTGGTTTGAGAGTGATAGCATTGCTTATGGAAAATGGTATTTACAGGATGACCTGCTATTTGATAAAGGGAATCCATATGAAGGAATGGAGATTAGAGGTTCCGCCATTTATACGGATAAGTATGTAAAGATTGATGGTCAATGGTTGATACAGGATACAGGCTATCTTAGAATTTTTGAAGAGATGCTTCAAAGAGATGCAACGCATCGTATGCATATTAATATGTTTCGCCCCAAAACAAAGAAAAAGAAAATTGTAAAGAAGAAAACAACAACAGAATAAAAAGTATAAAGTAAGGCAGAAAATATGCCGCTATACCTGCTTGGTATAGCGGCATATTTATTGTTTACAGCTTTTTACAGAATCTTTTTACTCAGATAATTCTAATTGACCATATACGTAATTCCGAGTAGAATGCAAATTTGAAAAAGAAAAATGGCAGGGATGCCTATCATAAAGCGGAGATGTTTTGTTTTATGCCGAAAACAGAGCATCCCCGCTTCGGCTCCAATGCTGCCGCCAATGAGTGCCAGTAAAAACAGCTTTTTTTCAGGTATACGCCACTTTTTCTTCTGCGCTTTGTATTTGTCGGCTCCGTAAATAAAAAAAGTTATTATATTGATAAATATAAGGTAAATAAAAAGTTTTCCCATAATTATCGGCTCCTTTTAAGGTAAAGTTAAAAATCTTTTCGCCATCATAGCATAAATGTTGACAAAAGCAAATGGAAAATATATTATGTCGATAAAAATATTGAATTATGAGGAGAAAATTATGAAACCGGAGTTAAGGTTTGAAATAAAAACAATACCATCAGCGGCCCTGGGAGAAGAATCACCTCAGCCAGATCTTCTTGGAGAATTAATTCTGCAAAATAATCTGGTATTTGATTTAGATGAGGACGATGAATTATATGAAGGATATGGAAGGAGGTTTAATGCCTATCCCTATCGTCAGTATAGTATGTATACACGAAATTTGGAGAAGAAAGACTACAAGATTGCGGTTTTGGAGAATGATTTTGTAAAGGCGGTGTTTTTGCCAGAACTGGGAGGACGGTTGTGGGAACTCTGGGACAAGAAGGAAGACAGAAATCTTCTCTATACAAATGATGTCATTTATTACGGGAATCTTGCGGTTAGAAATGCCTGGTTTAGCGGTGGTGTAGAGTGGAATGTGGGAGTGATTGGCCATACACCTCTGACTGTAGAACAGCTTTACACAGCAGAAACAGCCACGGAGGAAGGATTCCCTGTTCTCCGGATGTACGAATATGAAAGGGCTCGGAAGATTACATATCAAATGGACTTCTGGCTGGAGGAATTCGATCATTTTTTAAATTGCAGGATGAGGATTGTCAATGAAAGTGAACAGGTTCTTCCAATGTATTGGTGGAGTAATATGGCTGTACCAGAATATGAAGGCGGACGGATCGTAGTTCCGGCAGAACAGGCCTATACTTGTGAAGATGGTTCTGTATTTAAGGTAGATATACCTTTAGTCAAGGGGATTGATATTACGGACTATAAAAAGATTCCAAAGTCTGTGGATTACTTTTTTGATATTCCTAAGAATGCACCGAAGTATATTGCAAATGTAGATAAGGATGGTTACGGGATGCTCCAAATGTCAACGGACAGATTAAGGAGCAGAAAATTATTTTCCTGGGGAAATAGTGATGCATCTGACAGGTGGCAGGAGTTCTTGACAGATAAGGCGGGAAGATATATTGAGGTGCAGGCAGGACTTGCAAAAACACAATATGGCTGTATTCCTATAGCTCCTCATACGGCTTGGGAATGGCTGGAACAATATGGGCCAATTCAGATATCTAAAAATGAGCTGCAGCTTTCTCATAGCCAAAGAAGTAAGAGAATAACAGAAAAGATTTTGAAAGAAAACCTGCCTATTAGGTTAGAGGAACGTCTTAGCAGAACAAGAAAAATGGCAAAAAGTTCAGCAAAAGTTTTACTGAATGGAAGTGGATATGGAGCTTTGGCTGTTCATGGAAAATGGACGGAACATCTCTCTTTTTGTGAGGGGAAAGAATCTATAAGGAACTGGAAAAAATTCTTTGAGACAGGTGTACTGCACAGACCAGATCCAATGGATTCGCCTGATGAATTTCTGATTGAGGAAAATAATTTGAATTTTATAGAAGAATCTATAAAAACGACAAATGGTGATAATTGGTATGCTTATTATCAAGCGGGGATAGGAGCTTATATATCCGGTCAATATGTAAAGGCTCAAAAATTTCTGGAAAGATCGTTACTTCTGGAGGAAAATCCGTGGAGCTTGCATGCGTTAAGCTGCTTGTCCCTTTTAAAGGAAGAGAAAAAACAGGCGGTACGATATATATTTGCAGGGGAATGAACTTGTTTGAAAAGATACCTGATAATAGCAGTAAGAGTGCTTATTTAAAAGAAGCTTTTAAGATCCTTTTCATAAGTGGAGCTTACCAAGAAATCAGTGAGTGTTATGAACAAAGTGGACCATTGGTGCAAAAAATAGGAAAGATTAAGTTTTACTATAGTTTTGCACTTCATAAATTGTCAAGGGATCAAGAAGCTTTTCAGATTCTTGAAGAAGATGGAGGACTGCTGATAGAAGATATCAGAGAAGGAGAGGACTCAGTTGCACAACTATGGAGTGATCTGTATGAAGCATTGTTTCAGGAAAAGGCAAAGGTTCCTCATAGATATAATTTTAAAGCTTTTTGAGTGTAACAATTTCTTATATTTTTAAACAAAAAGAAAAGGAGGAAAAGTATGAGGTATCAAATTCAGGGAGAAACGCTGCCGGTTGTAATTTGCGAACTGGAGGGGGGAGAGAAAATTATAACAGAAGGTGGGGGAATGTCTTGGATGTCGCCCAATATGGTGATGGAAACATCTACTAATGGTGGGATTGGGAAGGCATTTGGAAGAATGTTTTCTGGTGAAGCAATATTCCAGAATATTTATACTTCACAGGGGGGACCGGGATTGATTGCATTTGCATCCAGTTTTCCAGGTTCTGTCAAAGCTTTTGAAATTTCACCGGGAAATGAAATGATTCTGCAAAAGAATGCGTTTCTTGCAGGAGAAGCTAGCGTAGAACTTTCTGTCTTTTTAAACAAGAAGCTTGGCGCCGGCTTGTTCGGTGGAGAAGGTTTTATTATGCAAAAGCTTAGTGGACATGGCATAGCGTTTGCAGAATTTGACGGGCATGTGGTGGAATATGAGCTGCAGGTGGGGCAGCAGATTGTTGTGGATACAGGACATCTGGCAGCCATGACAGCAAGTTGCAGCATGGAAATTAAGTCCGTACCAGGCGTGAAAAATATGGTATTTGGCGGGGAAGGAATTTTTAATACCATCATCAGTGGACCAGGCAGAATATGGCTTCAGTCAATGCCGATTAGTAATGTGGCAGGGGTACTTCGTAGATATATTACTACTGGAAAGTAGTAGTTTGTATAGGCAAAAAATACTAATAGTCTGGCGGGAAAAGTCTGAAAAATGAGCAGTTTTCACAGCAGTATTTGGGAGACATTGCAATTTTAAAATAGTGTGATATAATATTGACGACTAATAGAGATCAGGCAGAAATAGAAAGTATATTATGGAAGCAAAAAGATCTAGGAGGAATTGAAATGGCTACAAAATCCACAGCAAAGACGAAAACTGCCACAAAAGAAGCAAAGCAGGCACCGGTTAATGTTCTGGCTGATACTGTAAAAAAGGCAGTGACAGTTGATGCAAAAACGAAAGAGGCCGTAACTAAAAAAGAAACAGTAAAGAAGGCACCTGCAGCAAAAGATACAGTGAAAGACACTACAAAAGATGCAGTTAAGGGAACAGCTAAAACAGCAGTAAAAGAAACAGTTAAAGAAGCACCGGAAAAGAAAGCAGCTGCAAAGAAAGCACCGGCTAAAAAAACTGCTGCAAAGAAAGAAATTAAGATAAAGACTTATGTACAGTACATGGGCAGACAGGTGGAAGAGAAAGATATGATTGCCGCTGTAAAGAAGTCTTGGACAAAAGAGTACGGAAAGAAAGTCGGGGATATCAAAGATATTGCATTGTATATTAAACCAGAGGATGGTGCTGTTTACTATGTAGTAAACGGAACAGATACAGGTTCTGTTCAGTACTAAGTGAAGACATCCCCATATAGATTTGAACTATCGAATTTTTGTGAAAAAGCATGCTCCAAGTAGCTTTGCGGATTGTAGAATTTTCAGATCTGCGAAACTGCCTGGAGTTTTTTTGTAATAAAAAAGAGAAGAATTAATGAATGAGTCATAGGAAGACAAGGAAAGAAGAGATTTTTTCGCTGTTATATACACTAAATAGTCGGAATATTCAGGCAAATAATACCGATAAAAAAAGAAAAAAGAAAATGAAATAAATTAAAAGAAATATATTGACAAAACAAAGATTGGGTGTTAATATAACACTATAAATAATAAACGAAAGAAAAAAACATAAAGAGCAATTGCTAAATGTTTTGAGTAGGTTTATTGTTTTCATAGTTTAAGAAAAGGAGGTACGGACCACCAAAAAGTTAAACTATTTGTACTGATACTTTAAGAATGACATCCAAAAAGATCGATATTGAAAGTTAGAGTATTGAGAAAGTATTCGTAGAAATATTAGTATTGAGAAGGTTATGATGGACAGTAAAGATTATGTGATGGAGTGAATGAAGATCAGTATAAAAAAGAAAAATCATTTTTTGCTACATGTGTAGAGAAAGGAAAAAGAATGATTGAACCACAGAAGTAGAGATGGGTGTTGATTGAAAAGTACAATTGATGCCCATCTCTATTGTTGATTCAAAATATCAGAGGAGGATTCTGCCAGATGCATTTACAGGGTTAACAGAAATGTAAAAAGGTGTTATAATACACTCACGGATAATTAATAGAGGGACAAAGGAGAATTTTATGAATGAATTAATGTCTATCATAAACCAGATAGCCAGTGGGGAGCCGGCGGAGATTATCTATAATTTGCAGACAGTTATACAACATAATATGACTGCAATGATTGTTGCGATAGTGATCGGGCTTATTGTCTGCTTTTTTGGATTGAAGCTGATACGTGTTCTGGCTGCAGTTGCGGGTGCGCTGGCAGGAGCAATGATTGGTCTGACAGCAGGAATTGTTTTCGGGCTGGAAACTATGGTGATACTTATTGTGGCAGCAGTGTTGGCAGTAATTTTAGCATGTCTTTCAGCTATATTGTACAGGGTAGGAGCTTTTGTATGGATGCTGATGCTGGGAACAGGGGCGGCTTTGATGACGTTTACCTCTGAATCACCATTGACAGCCTTGATATGTCTGGGTGTGGGATTGGTTTTTGCTATCATTACTACCATTTTTTTGGATCCGATTATTATCATTATTTCGGCGATAGCAGGTGGATTTATTGCGGGCATTTCAGCAGCGGAAATGGCGGGACTTGACGGAAATATTCTTCTTACAGTACTGATTAGCCTTATACTGGCTATTGTTGGTCTTATTGTACAGTTTATGATGAAATCCCGGGAAGTTGGTAAGAAAGAAAGAATATATTCCAAGAATTTTCGTGAAAAGGAATCTATGGAAACCGAGGTTGAAAGAGCCAGAATGCTTTTGGATGACGAGGATGGCGGAGAAAAGAGTTCATCAATTGATCCGGATAAGGATTCCTTACAGGAAGACAATGATGATGACGATTTGACGTTTGTTGAATAAAATTGAAAGAAATATACTTTGGAAAATATAAAATGAGTACATTTTATTGCACACCTCTTTTGCTATAGTGAGTTATAGGAAGAGAGGTGTTTGCTATGTATGGAAAAAGCAGAATTTTGTTACTGGTAATTGGGCTGATTCTATCTACAGCCGCCGCAGTTTTATTTGGGTTTACGGAGACAGAGCTTTCCTGGAGTGTGTATATGATAGTATGGATGGCTGGTTTTGGAATGATTCGTCTTTCATCCAGAGGACATAGTAAGGAAAGAAGAGTATAGGTTTTTTTGTCTTTTTGTGCTATAATAAAATCAGCTTTAAAGGATATATTATACGGAAAAGGCAAAGGAGGCTTACTTATGAAGTTGGATATGCATTGTCATGTAAAAGAAGGCTCTATAGACAGTAAAGTAAGCTTGGATGATTATATTAGCAAATTAAAAGCAGAAGGTTTTGACGGAATGCTGATTACAGACCATGACACATATAAAGGATACAGGCACTGGAAATACCAGATGAAAGGTAAGAAGCATGACGATTTTGTAGTATTAAAAGGAATTGAGTACGATACCTGCGATGCCGGACATATTATTTGTGTGATGCCGGAAGGCGTTAAAATGCGTTTGCTGGAGCTAAAGGGAATGCCAGTGAATATGTTAATTGACTTTGTTCACCGGCATGGAGGTATATTAGGACCAGCACATCCCTGTGGGGAAAAATATCTTAGCTTTACTAATACGAAAAAGTATTTTCGCTCTCCGGAGACAATAAAAAGATTTGATTTTATTGAGGCGTTTAATGCCTGTGAATCAAAAGAATCTAATGAAAGGGCAGCTAGGCTGGCAATGAAGTATCAGAAGCCGGGAATCGGCGGAAGTGATTCCCACAAGATAGAGTGTGTTGGTATGGGGTATACCATTTTGCCTAGGCATGTTACATGTGAGACAGAGCTTATTTCTTTGATAAGAGAAAAGGTTTCGATAGAGGCGGGAGGAAGTCTTTATGGAAAAACAACTAAGGATAAGCTTGGGAAAATGAATAAGCTGCTTGTATATTCATTCTGGTTTTACAATAAGGGAGGAGAACTTTTGAAACGGCGTAAAAGAAAGGAAAAGGGAATGGTTGAAAACCCTGTGAATCCTATTGATCCGATTGAGATTCCTTACCTTGAAAAAGTAAACAAACAGTAAGCAGTGAGGACAGGTTTACGAAAGAACCTGTCCTTGCCTTATGTCTAAAATACAGTGAGTAATTCTGGATATGTGAAAACACATAATTAATTAAAGAAGGATTGGAAAGAGAGGAAAAGTAAAAATGTACAGATTATGGTGTCGCTTATATCAGAAGGTTATGAAGATTGCAATGGATCATGTTCCATTTTGGCGTAAACCAAAACTGATTACAGGTCGAGATAGTTTAAAAAAGCTTCCGGATATGTTGAAGAGAAAGGGTTTTCGTAATGTTATGTTGGTAACGGATCCGGGAATTGCTTCTCTGGGACTCCATGAACCGTTGGTTAAGTGGATACGTGAAGAAGGAATACAGTGTGTTGTCTATGATAAAACTACTGCGAATCCAACAATTGCGAATGTAGAAGAAGCATTACAGCTGTACAAAGCAAACGGCTGTCATGCATTGATTGCTTTTGGAGGAGGCTCTCCAATGGATTGTGCGAAGGGAGTAGGTGCAAGAGTTGCCAGACCTCGTAAAAAAATACAATCAATGCGAGGAGAACTGAAAATATGGAAGCCTATTCCGCTTCTTGTGGCTATTCCGACTACATCAGGAACAGGAAGTGAAACTACATTGGCTGCCGTGTTGACGGATGAGAAGACTCATGAAAAATATGCATTGAATGATTTTGTACTGATTCCAAAGTATGCGGTGCTGGATCCTGTTCTTACAACAGGGCTTCCTCCACATATAACTGCTACTACAGGTATGGATGCGCTGACGCATGCAGTGGAAGCGTACATAGGAAAAAGTAATACAGTGCAGACAATAGAAGACAGTGTTTCGGCTGTTAAGCTTATTTTTCAAAATCTGGAAAGAGCTTATCAAAATGGAGAGGATATAGAAGCCAGAGAAAATATGCAGAAGGCATCCTTTTTGGCAGGGGCAGCTTTTACAAGGGCATATGTAGGATATGTTCACGCGATTGCTCATAGTTTAGGTGGAGAATATGGCATTCCTCATGGACTTGCAAATGCCGTAATTCTTCCATACGTGCTGGAAGCTTATGGAAGTTCAGTATATATGTCCCTGGCAGAACTGGCTGATATTGTAAAAATCGGCCAGGATCTGGAATCAGATCAAGAAAAAGCAAATGCTTTTATAGCGGAAATTAAAGCGATGAATAAGAGGATGGGAATTCCGGACAAGCTGGAAGGAATATTGGAAGATGATATTGATATACTGGCGAAGCGTGCAGCTAAAGAAGCCAATCCGTTATATCCAGTGCCGAAAATTATGAAGAAAGAGCAGTTAAAGGAGATTTATTATCAAATTCGTAAGTAGGAGGAATAAAATGAATAATTATAAAGAGCTTTTAAATCATCAAAAAGAATATTTCCGAACAGGGGAGACAAAAAATGTAGCGTTTCGTCTGGTACAGCTGGAGCGTATGCAGGATTGGATTTGCAAAAATGAAGAGGCAATTATGGAAGCATTGCATAAAGATCTTCATAAATCTCCTTTTGAGTCTTATGCTACGGAAATTGGAATTGTAAAAGAAGAAATCAAATATACACTGAAGCACTTGAGGGGATGGGCAAAGCCAAAAAGGGTTCCAACGCCTATTACACAATTTCCGTCCCGCTCCTTTATTTATTCAGAACCGTACGGAATTGTTCTTATCATGTCACCGTGGAATTACCCGTTTCAGCTTACGATTGCGCCTTTGGTAGGTGCTTTAAGTGCGGGAAACTGTGCAGTAATTAAGCCTTCGGCTTATTCAGCCCATACATCTGCTCTGGTTGCAAGAATGATAAAAGAACTGTTTCCCCCCAAATATGTCACCGTAATTGAAGGGGGAAGGAAAGAAAACGAGGCATTGCTGAACGAAAAGTTTGATTATATTTTCTTTACTGGCAGTGTTAATGTGGGAAAATATGTTATGGAGAAAGCAGCAAAACATTTGACACCTGTCAGCTTGGAGCTGGGAGGAAAGAGTCCCTGTATTGTAGATGAAACGGCAGATATTGCTTTGGCGGCAAAGAGAATCGTATGGGGAAAATTTCTTAACAGTGGTCAGACTTGTGTGGCGCCAGATTATATTTTTGTTCAAAAAAGTGTAAAAGATAAATTGCTGAAGCAAATGACAAAACAAATACGGAGGATGTTTGGTACGGATTCTTGCAGAAATGAAGAATATCCGAAGATGATTAATGAAAAGCATTATGATCGTGTGCTTGGATTAATGAAGAATGCCCATGTGGTATGTGGGGGCGGAAGCAGAAAAGAAACGCTTCAGATTGAACCCACAATTTTGGATAAGGTCAGTTGGGATCACCCAGTAATGCAGGAAGAGATTTTCGGACCAGTGCTCCCAGTTCTCACTTTTTATGATTTGGAAGAAGTAGTGGCACAGGTTACAGCAAGGCCTAAGCCTCTGGCGCTCTATCTTTTTACAAATAAAAAGGAGAGAGAAGCCTATATTTTAAAACATATCTCTTATGGTGGCGGATGTATTAATGATACCGTTGTCCATTTGGCTACATCCGAAATGCCTTTTGGAGGAGTGGGAAACAGTGGAATGGGCGGATACCATGGAAAAGCTAGTTTCGATACCTTTACCCACCAAAAAAGCATTATGAAAAAGTCTGTGCATATTGATATTCCGGTACGATATGCGCCTTATAAGAAAAAACTGAATCTTTTAAAGAAAATTCAATAGATATAGTTGACTGCAGCTAATATTAAAGAGAGTATCCCCATAGTCATATTATGACTTTGGGGATACTCTCTTTGAATAGAAAAATTTTTTTACTCGTACTTATTCCTCTGGTACTACAATCAAATCTTTGGTAAAGCTGTTGAGAACTTCACATCCATCCTCTGTAATGAGTACAAGGTCCTCAATCCGTACCCCCAAATTTTCATCCGGAAGATAGATTCCTGGTTCTACAGAGAAGCATTGCCCTGGCTTGATGATATCTGTATTGACAGAAGAAACATCACCAAATTCATGGTCTTCAAGGCCGATAGAATGTCCTGTTCTGTGGGTAAAATATTTTCCATACCCTTTTTCTTCAATGTACTTTCTTGCAGCCAGGTCTACATCGCACATACGGTTACCTGGCTTGGCAGCTTCTATTCCCCGTCTGTTTGCTTCTACAACAATGTCGTAGATTTCTTTTGCGCGATCAGATACCTCGCCGATGAATACGGTTCTTGTCATATCAGAAGCATAGTTGTCTTTGAAGCCGCCGATATCAAGGATTACACAGTCTCCGCGTTTTCCTTTTGTGTCGTCTGTTACATGGTGAGGATCAGCAGCGCTCTTTGCATAAGCGGTGATAGGGTCAAAGGATACGCCTTCACAGCCTGCTTCCGCATAGAGTTCACGTACTTTCTTATCAAGTTCTTTTTCTGTCATTCCCTTTGCGACAAGAGGGATTACTTTTTCCATTACCTGATCGTTAATACGTGAGGAAATCCGCATCAGCTCTTTTTCCTCCTCGTCTTTGATCATGCGGACATAATCTACAATGAAAGAGCTATTGACGAAACTGCTTCCTCCGCCAAGCTCCTGAAGACGAAGGAGAAATTTTGCAGGCCAGTTCTTGTCTACACCCATAACTTTATCTTTATCCACGTAACGGCTTAGAATCTCTACCGCATCTTCGACGTCATCATACCATACAAGTTCTACGCCAAGGTCTTTTTCCTGCGGAAATAATTTGTTAATGACAAGTTTGTGGTTTTTGTTAACATTCAGATACAGAGCAAGCATACGCTCACCCGGATGGATCCATTTTCCGGTCAGATAGAAGATGGCAACCGGATCAGAAACAATCATCTGTGGGATCTGATTTTTTTCCATTGCTTTTAATATTCTATTTACTCTTCCTTCATTCATGTCCCTTATCCTCTTTCTTTAATTTTTTGAAAACAATTATTTTTCCAGTTCGTCAAGTTTCTTGCTGCATGCCCAAAGGATTAGACCAAGAAGAACTACGATAATACCAAGGATTCCATATCCGATCTGGAATGGCACGGTTAGCAAGTAATCGTAGAGTGGTGGATAGATGATCTGTGCAAAGAATACAGCAATTGGCCAGAATCCAAGCAGAAGTCCCATAACTTTTGCAGGTGCGATTTTGGTAATGAAGGAGTTGCCCAGTGGGGAGAAAATCATCTCTCCGACGGACATCAGGAGTGCTACAAGAATGACCCAAAGGAGAGAACACTGTCCATCTCCACGGACGATGTCTGCAAGTACCATAACCAGGAATGCAACACCTACCAGCATCATACCAAGCGCTGTCTTTTTGAACATACTCATGTCACCTTTTGGACGTCTTGCCATTTTATCCCAAACAACAGCAAGAACCGGTCCAAGAACAATACATGTCAGAGCATTGAGAGAATCGAACCAGGATGTAGGCACCTGGAAAGAGCCAATGTACCAGTTTGCGTGGTTCAGATAGTCAGCACCGTTTCCCCATCCGAAATAATAATATGCCGGGAAGTATGCAAGGTACCATACCATCCAGAATACAACGGAGAACAGAGTGACAAGAATTACTGCAATGATTCTTTTCCAGTCACTTTTTGTAAGAGGAGCAGATTTTTCACTTTCTGTCTCTTGTCTTTTATTTTCATCAATGAATTCTCTCTGGTCATGTTTGAATGGTTTCTTACCAGCGTCACCAAGAGCTCTCTGATTCATAATGAACCAAATGGCGTCGATAAAGAGTAAGATTGCACATACAAGGAATACGGTGTTAAAGCTGAGTTTGATTCCGCCAAGACCTGTTATAGCTGTGATGGCGATGAATGTGGTTCCGATAAAACTTCCGACATTTACGAAAGAGTACTGGATGGAGAAGGCGTTGTTCAGCTCTTCTTCATCGTGGAACAAAAGGCCATTGACACCGGATAGATTTCCTTTAAAAAGACCAGTACCTACTGCTACGAGAATGATCATTACCCAGATCAAAGCAAGAGAGTCTGCTTTCCAGGCAACCAAATATCCTGCGCCCATAAGAATCATACCTACTGGAACGCAGATTCTCGGACTTATCCAGTAGTCTGCGATATAACCTCCAATGATCGGTGTGATGTAAGTTCCTGCTACGAACATAGCGGAGATAGCTGCACCTTTTGAACTGGAAAGTCCCAGTCCGCCGCTTGCTGCTTCTGTTGCGATCCAGATCGCAAGCAGATATTTTACTGTGTAGAATGCCATACGCTCAAATGTAAATCCAAGCGCACATACATAGAAACCAAATGGTTTTTTCTTTTTTACTGCTTGTTCCATTTTTTTTTATTCCTTTCTCTTTTAGACGGTCTTAGTGTATTTTTTAAGCCATGCTTTCTCTTCATCGTCGAGATATGGTGCAATTTTTTTGTAAACCGTCTGATGATAACTGTTGAGAAGTTCCCTGTCTTTGTTTGTCATGATCGAAACATCGATTGCGTCAAGGTCAAAGGGAACGTAGGAGATCGGTTCAAAGTACATGAACTGACCATACTCGTTCTTTTCACCGTTTCTGGTTAGAAGTTCATTTTCCAGGCGGATTCCATATTTCCCTTCCAGATAGATTCCAGGTTCGTCTGTTATGACCATCCCATCTTCAAAGGGATAGATTTCTCCTGGTCGGAACTGCCAGCGAAAACCGGTAGGTGGTTCATGGATATTCAGAAGATAACCCACTCCATGGCCTGTTCCATGATTAAAGTTTAGATTATTGTCCCAGAAGGGCTGTCTTGCAAGCATATCCAGAGTCATGCCTGTTGTTCCGTAAAGGAATTTTGCATCTGCAAGACGAAGATTACTCATTGCCACTAATGTGAAATGTTTTTTCATTTCATCGGAAACGTTTCCTAACGCATAGGTTCTTGTGATATCAGTAGAACCTTCGTAAAATCCTGCTCCTGTATCAGTCAGCAGGAAGTTGTTGCCTGTCAGTCTTACATTTGTTTCCTGTGAGGATGTGTAGTGTACAATGGCACCATGTTCTCCAAAAGAAACAATTGGTTCGAAGCTGGGGCGGATAAAATTGCCCTGCTCTTGGCGGAATTCATCCAGTTTATCGGAAGCGCTCAGTTCAGTGATTGCTTCTTTATCATAGTTTTCCTTTACCCATTTCATGAATTTTACATGGGCAATACTATCCTTGATCTGGGCAGTACGAATATTAGCAATTTCTACTGGATTTTTGACTGCTTTAAAAATGATTTCCGGATTTAGTTTTTCAATCTTCGCAGCTTCTGGAGGAAGATTCTGGTACAGTGCATAGTTCAGTCTTGCAGGGTCAATTAGGACTCTTGCGTCTTTGCTGATCTTTTTCACATCTTCATAAATTGCATGATACGACTTAAATTCTACTCCGTCTTTTGCAAGGGATGCTTTCAGGTCATCAGAATATTTTCCGGCATCCGTATAAAGTGTTAATTTTTCCATGTCTATGACTGCGTAGGCAAGAACAAGTGGGAAAAATTCGATGTCATTTCCGCGGATATTCAGTGTCCAACAGATATCATCCAGCGTTGTGAGAATATGCATTGTGGCATTTTCTTTTGACATGGCCTGGCGGATCCGGGCCAGTTTGGAAGCACGGTCTTCTCCGGCATATTTCACATCCAGTTCAAATACCGGTTCTGTGGAAAGCGGCGGACGGTTTTCCCATACTTCACCTGCCAGATCACAGGCATAAGATATGGCGCCGTTTTTATTCAAGGCAATGTGTTCGTAAGTTTTACCATTGCCCATGGAAACAGCCCTACCATCATAGCCGAGTGTTCCGCCCTGGGGAAGATTTTCTTCTAGAAATTCTTCCAGAGTAGGCACGCCTGGTTCCCCCATTTTCATAAGTTTTACACAGGAAGGATCGAGTTGTTTTTCGGCTTGAAGAAAATATCTTCCATCTGTCCACAGGTATGCTTCTGTCATGGTGATGAGAGCAGTGCCTGCAGAACCTGTGAAACCGGTGATATATTCTCTTACTTTAAAGTATTCACCTACATATTCACTTTGATGAAAATCAGCAGTCGGTATAATGTACATATCAATTTTTCGATCCGCCATTAGCTGTCTTAATTTTTGAAGTTTGTCCCTGGTTTTCAATTGGAGTACCTTCTTTCTTTACTACAATATATTTATGGCTAATACTCCTTACCGTTAATAAGGAATTATCCATCCAGTTGCTTAAGCTGTAATATGAACCATTCAGCATTTTTTATACTGCGTTGAAATATATATGGTTTTTACAATTCGAATATAATACTATATTTGCTGTGATTTGTAAACTTTTTTCCTCTTTCTTGTCAACATATGTATTACGTGATATTTTTTATATATTATAAAAATAAGGAGGTGTCATTATGAACATGCATGTTAGAGAAGGCTATATGAATTACCTTGGTTATAAGACTTATTACCGCATTGTGGGGGAATGTAAAGGGGGGAAAAAACCTCTGGTGCTTCTTCATGGCGGTCCTGGTTCTACACACAACTACTTTGAAGTACTGGATTGCTTGGCAGAAGAGGGGCGTGCAATTATCTCCTATGATCAAATTGGTTGTGGGAACTCATATGTAGATGGGCATCCGGAACTTTGGTGCGATAAAACATGGGATAATGAACTTATTCAGCTGCGTCGTCATCTGGGGCTTGAAGAAATACATCTTCTAGGACAGTCATGGGGAGGTATGCTTGCCATCGAATATTTGTGTAATTATAAACCACAAGGAATTAAATCAGTCATTTTGTCAAGCACCTTATCTTCAGCAAAATTGTGGGCGCATGAGCAGCACAGGAGGATAAAATTTCTTTCTTTAGAAGATCAACAGGCAATTGCCAAAGCGGAGAAGGAGAATAAATTTGACACACCGGAGTACCTTGCAGCAAATGAGCATTTCATGCTTCGGCATTGTGCGGGAGAAATGACGAAAGAGTCGCCAGAATGTCTTCGGAGAGAGAAAAAATCGGGTTCAGAAGCATACCTTTACGGTTGGGGACCTAATGAATATACGCCTACGGGAAGTCTTGGGAATTTTGAGTATACGGATCGACTGAAAGATATCAAAGAGCCGGCTCTCATCATCAGTGGAACGAATGATCTTTGTTCGCCGCTCATTGCAAAGACCATGTACGATAGGATTCCAAACGCTCGGTGGGAGTTGTTTGAAGATTGTCGCCATATGTGTTTTGTAGAGGATAACGACAGATACTGCGCGTTACTTAATGAGTGGATGGAGAAGTATGACTAATATGGGCAACTTTATGCCTGCGACTGAATTAGAAAAACAGATTTGTCAGAAAAGATGTCATTGGGCTGCCTAAAAGAGCAGCCCAATGTGATAGACAATAAAACTCATTACCCAAGCTACCGCAAATTGGAAGAACACAAAGCAGGCAGTCATTCGTCTGCTTTCTGTTTCTCTGTGGATTGTCGCAATGGTTGCTGTACATGGGATGTACAGAAGACAAAATACCATAAGGGAATAAGCATTAACGGCGCCGAATCCCATTGTGCCTAAAGTTGCTGCCATGGCGGACATCCCATGAGCTGTTGTGATGTTCTGTATACCAAACAGAACTCCACAACTGGATACAACGACTTCTTTTGCGGCAATTCCGGCAATTAAAGCCACAACAATCTGCCAGTAACCAAGTCCGAGTGGGGTAAAAATAGGGACTATAAATTTCCCAATATAGGAACCAAAGCTTAAACTTATATCTGTTACATATCCAGACGGACCAAAATTCAGAAGACCCCACATGATGACAGAAGCAATAAAAATTACAGTTCCTGCTTTTGTCAGATAATCTTTTATCTTTTCCCATACATAAATAGCAATTGTGCGGGCATTTGGTGTTTTATATTCGGGAAGTTCGATCAACAGATTGTGTTCTGCTTTGCTGCCGTCGAATCTGGAAATAATGAAAGCGGCAGTAATAGCGACCAGAATCCCTAAAAGATACATGGAGTAGCATACAATCAAGGCATGTTCACTGAAAAACATGGAAGAAAACAGCACATAGATTGGAAGTCTTGCGCTACAGGACATAAATGGGGTGATTAAAATAGTTTTTAGCCTGTCTTTTCTGTGTTCCAGTGCCCGAGAAGCCATAACAGCCGGAACAGAGCATCCAAAGCCCAGAAGCAGTGGAATAAAGGCCCGGCCGGAAAGTCCCAGATGTCCCATAATATCATCCATGACAAAGGCAACTCGGGACATATATCCGCTGTCCTCCAGAAATGCAAGGGCAAGGAATAAAATAAAAATATTCGGTAAAAACGTAAGGATGCCGCCCACTCCTGAAATGATTCCATCCACAATAAGGGAGATGAGCATGTCATTTACATGGAGGGATACCAGGCCATTTTCAACAAGGGAAGACAGGTTTTCAAGCCCGATTTCAAAATAGCCTTTCAGAAAATCGCCAATGGTAAAGGTAAAGAAAAATACCAAAGCCATAATCACGAGAAAAATAGGAAGTCCTAACCATTTTCCAGTGAGGTAACGGTCAATACAGTCTGTGCGGGCTTCATTTTTTTTCTTGTTGACAAGGACTTCTTCAATAATTTCTTCTATAAAATTATATTTCTGGTTAATAATATCTTTTTCATAATCCCTATCAATGATATCTTCAAATTTAAGAGGATAAGAATCTATAACATTTTTATCTTTTTCCAGATATTTCAAAGCATACCAGCGTTTGTTGAGCAGATCCGGGTATGTATGGCGGATTCGCTCAATGAGCTGATCAATTTTATCTTCAATATAATCCTGATAAACCATAGCATACTCCTGATGGTGGTCATGCCTGTGGTGAGAGGATTCGTTATGGTGGTGATGAATGAAAGGGCTTTGCTGCGGATGCTCTTTATGATGCATGACTGCATGGAGTAAAATAGATAACCCGCTTTTTTTTCTGGCTGATACAGGGACAGCTGGAATTCCCAGCATTTCGGGCAGTCGGTGCAGATCGATTTCCATTCCCCGATCTTCTACGATATCCATCATATTTAAAGCCAGAATGACGGGCTTTCCAAGTTCAATAAGCTGAAGAGTCAGGTAAAGATTTCTTTCCAGACAGGAAGCATCTACAACATCTACAATGACATCTACATCATCGCTCATGATACATTCGCGGGAGACTGTTTCTTCCATAGTGTAAGAAGTCAGACTGTAAATTCCAGGAAGATCAATCAGCTGAAATTCCTGTCCCTGATAGACAGTGCGACCTTCCTTTTTTTCAACGGTAACTCCGGGCCAATTGGCGACTTTTAAATTGGCCCCAGTGTATGCATTAAATAGGGTGGTTTTTCCACAGTTCGGATTGCCGATAAATCCTACACGGATTGGTTTGGACATGATGGATCCACCTCCTTCACTTCGATATGTTCCGCTATATATCTGCCGATTGCAAAACGGGTGCCTCGAAATTTAACGGTAAGAGAGCCCTTTTTGTTGTTGTTTAATATTGTAATAAAAGCTCCTTCTGTAAGCCCCAGGGCCTCCAGGCGGCGCTCCAGTGCATGCTCTGTATGGATGGCCTGCACTTTATAGGTGTGATTATTTGCCCCTTGCTTGAGTATCATATGTACATCTCCTTTAATTGAGAAAAATTATCTTTTGCCACAAAATTATATCACTATTTGACGCATCTGACAACGTAAGGTATACTCTTATGAAATAGTAAAAATGAAGGGGATAAAAATGGAGACGTACAGACTGATTGTTTATTTTTTTATATACGGATTTGCCGGATGGTGTGTGGAGGTTGCATTTGCAAGCGTAAAAGAAAGGAAATTTGTAAACAGAGGATTTTTAAATGGACCAATTTGCCCGGTATATGGGGTGGGAGTAGGCGCAGTAGTTACATTGCTGGAGCCTTGGAAGGAGCACATTCTTTTGCTTTATGTGGCTTCGGTTGTGCTGGTGACATTTATTGAGTGGATTACGGGATATGCGATGGATAAGATTTTTCATCATAAGTGGTGGGATTATTCACAGATGCCACTAAATATTGGTGGATATGTCTGCCTGCTTTTTTCTCTTGTATGGGGCATAGCATGTGTAATCATCATGAAGGTAATCCATCCACTGACAGAGAAACTGACAGAGATTATGCCGTTTCCGTTAGGGATGACGCTGTGTATTATTTTTACTGCAGTGCTGGCAGCTGATATTGCAGTAACTTCAGCTGGTATATTGAAGCTGAATAAACGTATGGATGCAATGGAAAAGATTGCAGCAGAACTGCATGAAATTTCTGATAAAATGGGCATTAATATTCATGAAAATGTAATGGATGCCGTAGAAAAATTAGAAAAATTAGAGGAGAAAAAAGAGGAATTCCGAGAGAAGTATGAGGATTTCTATGATATAGGGGAAGATATTAAAGGGGATATGCGTGAGCGCTTTGATGAGATGAAGAAACGTTATGAAGAGCTGGCAGCTGCTAGCACACTTGTCAGCCGGCGTCTGGTTAAGGCTTTCCCCAAAATGGAATCTCGAAAGCATAGAGAAATTTTAAATGAATTGAAGGAAAGATTGGAAAAAAGAAGACCACTATGAAAAAAGAGTGTTGTTGGGATACAATAGATAGGTAACAAAATAAAAACAAGGATTCACCTTGATGTGATATATTGGAATTGTCCAGAAACCAATAGTCAGATCAAAAGGAGAATCCTTGTATGTCGAGTTTATCACAGGCCAAATATCAGCGTCAACGTATTGTTAAATATGCCCAGAAACATTCTGTAACAGAAACAGCTATTCGTTATAGAGTAAGTCGGAAAACCGTATATAAATGGCTTGCCAGATATGATGGAACCTTAGCCAGTTTAGAAGATCGCAGCCACAGACCCAGGATATCACCCAGGAGTCATACAGAGCAGGAACTCCGTCAGATCCGTCGGCGTTTAAAGAAATATAAGTGGATGGATTTGCTTCTGGCATATCAGGAACTGGTAGAAAAAGATGGGTATACACGCAGTTATGGCGGTTTTAAAAGGATTGCAGCTCGTCTGAAAGCTTTAAAACCATCCAAAAAGAAGAAAAAGGAACGAAAACTGAAACCGTATCAGCGGGCAGATTATCCGGGGCAGAAAATCCAAATTGACGTAAAATACGTGCCCTCGTATTGTGTGACAGACGGAAGGAAGTATTATCAATATACAGCAGTAGATGAGTGTAGCAGATGGACTTATCGAGAGATGTACGATGAACACAGCACCTATAGTTCCAAAGATTTTTTAATGAAACTAATGGAACAGGCGCCTTTCCCGATCCGGGAAGTGCAGACAGACAATGGAACAGAGTTCACAAATCGACTTCTGGTCATAAAAAGTAAGCATCTGACGATGTTTGAGAAAGCACTTGAAGAGTTGGAGATCATATATCATCGAATTCAGATTGCCACACCCAGACATAACGGGAAAGTAGAACGCCAACACAGGACAGATGAAGCCAGGTTTTATAAACAAATGAGGATGTATAGTCTGGAAGATGGACGAAAACAACTAAGAGTGTATCAGAAGAAATCGAATAACTACATAAAAACTTGCCTTGGAATGAAAAGCCCGAATACAATTGTAAGAATGTACCAAGGGGTTATGTTTTAAAGTAGACAAGGGCGACAGCAAGGAATGCTGCCGCCGCATACCATTATATCATAAAGAGAATGTCAAGGTCAGGTAGTATTCCCTATGGGAATCTCCACCTTACCCTTGACATTCCTTTCAGGGTGAAGTGTTACCAATCATTGACACCTATACAAAGAAGACCACTATGAAAAAAGAGTGTGTTCTTGTCAATCGGGGGCACACCGTGTTAAAATACATTTTAAGACAGAAATAGAGGAAGAAGGAGGCATACGATTATGGGTATGACAATGACTCAGAAGATTTTGGCTGCACATGCAGGGCTTGATTATGTAGAAGCAGGGCAGCTGATCGAAGCAAAGCTGGATGTAGTCATGGCAAATGATATTACAGGGCCTATGGCGATTCCTGTATTTAAACAAATGGCAGAAAAGGTATTTGATAAAGATAAAGTGGTTCTTGTTCCGGACCATTTTACTCCGAATAAAGATATTAAATCGGCGCAAAATTCAAAATCTCTCCGTGAATTTGCCAAGGAGCAGGAGCTTTCCCACTATTATGAAGTTGGACAGATGGGAATTGAACATGCGATTCTTCCGGAAAAAGGAATTACTGTAGCAGGAGAGTGTATTATTGGCGCTGATTCCCATACTTGTACATATGGAGCGTTAGGAGCATTTTCAACAGGTGTTGGAACGACAGATATTGCTACTGGAATGGCAACAGGAGAACTTTGGTTTAAAGTTCCATCTGCAATTAAGTTTGTGTTAACAGGGAAACCATCCAGATATGTCAGTGGAAAGGATATTATTATTCATATTATTGGAAGAATTGGCGTGGATGGAGCATTATATAAATCTATGGAGTTTACCGGAGATGGAATTGCCAATCTGACAATGGATGACAGATTTACGATGGCAAACATGGCAATTGAAGCAGGAGCAAAGAATGGAATCTTCCCGGTAGATAAACTGGCAGAGGATTATATTAAAGAGCATTCGGATAAAGATTATAAGATTTATGAAGCAGATGAAGATGCCTGTTATGATGAAGTGGTAGAGGTAGATCTTTCCAAAGTGCGTCCTACTGTGGCATTTCCACATCTTCCAGGCAATGCAAAGACTATTGACGAAATTGAGGCAATGGAACCAATCAAGATTGATCAGGTCGTAATCGGCTCCTGTACCAACGGAAGAATGGAAGATATGCGCCGTGCAGCGGCTATTTTAAAAGGGCATAAGGTACATCCGGATGTGCGCGTTATGGTTATACCTGGGACACAGAAAATTTATAAGGAATGTATAAAAGAAGGTTTGGTTGATATTTTTATTGATGCAGGATGTGCATTTAATACACCGAGCTGCGGACCATGTATGGGCGGACATATGGGAGTCCTTGCAGCAGGAGAAAAATGTGTATCTACAACAAACCGGAATTTTGTCGGAAGAATGGGACATGTGGATTCCTTGATTTATCTGGCATCTCCGGAAACGGCAGCAGCGAGTGCAATCGCAGGATATATTGCAAATCCAGAGAAAGCAGGTGACAATTAATGAAAGCGTTAGGTAAAGTTTTTAAATATGGAGATAATGTAGACACAGATGTAATTATTCCTGCAAGATACTTAAATTCTTTTGATCCGCAGGAACTGGCCAGTCATGCTATGGCAGATATTGATCCTGAATTTGCAGGTAAAGTACAGCCAGGTGATTTGATTGTAGCAAATAAAAATTTCGGATGTGGATCATCCAGAGAGCATGCTCCGCTTTGTTTAAAAACAGCAGGTGTAAGTTGTGTTATTGCGGAAACATTTGCGAGAATCTTTTATAGAAATGCAATTAACATTGGACTTCCGATTATCGAATGCCCAGAGGCTGCAAGAGGAATTGAAGCAGGAGATGAAGTGGAAGTAGATTTTGACAGTGGGAAAATTTACAACCGTACAAAAGGTACAGAGTTTCAAGGCCAGGCTTTCCCGGAATTTATGCAGAAGCTGATTGCAGCGGGTGGACTTGTAAATTATACAAATAATAAAAGGAAATAGTTATGGAACAAAAAAAGGGAAGAGCAGTAGCACTTCTGCCCATAGGAGTGTTTTTGGTAATTTTTTTAGGCTTTGGTATTGTAACAAAAGATTTTTATTCCATGCCAACAATCGTAGCATTTTTGGTTGCCTTGTGTGTAGCTTTTTGCCAGAACAAAGAGTTAAGCTTTGATAAGAAGATTACTGTAATAGCCAAAGGAGTAGGCGATGAAAATATTATTACAATGAGCCTTATATTTCTTTGCGCAGGGGGATTTTCAGGAGCTGTAACGGCAGCAGGTGGAGTGGAAAGTACAGTAAATCTGGGACTTTCCATATTGCCATCACCGGCAGCAGTAGTAGGACTTTTTGTGATCGGATGTTTTATATCAGTATCTATGGGAACCTCTATGGGAACGATTGCGGCATTAGCCCCCATTGCTGTGGGTATTAGTGAAAAGACTGGATTTGCTATGCCTATCTGTATTGGCGCTGTTGTATGTGGTGCTATGTTTGGAGATAACCTTTCCATGATATCAGATACCACCATTGCAGCAGTAAAAACGCAGGGGTGTGAAATGAAAGATAAATTTCGAGAAAATTTTCTTATTGTCCTTCCGGCGGCAATCCTTACAGTTATAATCTTCTTTGTTATCACGAGAAATGGGGATTTTAAACTGACAGGCGATTTGACCTATAATATATGGAAAGTACTGCCCTATCTGGTAGTACTGATAGGAGCGTTGATTGGAATTAATGTATTTGTGGTACTAATAAGTGGCACAATTCTTTCGTTAATTGTTGGCGTTGCTACAGGAAGTATTGGAATTGGACAAATTTTCCTTGCTGTTGGCGGTGGGGAGATTAACGGTGTAAGTATAGGCGGTGTGACTGGGATGTATGATATTACCGTCATCTCGATTATAGTGGCCTGTATAGTTTCTTTGGTGAAAGAATATGGAGGAATTCATTTTATACTGGGATGGATCCATAAACGGATACATGGCGAAAGGGGAGCGGAGTTAGGAATTGCCTCTCTGGCTCTTTTGGTAGATGCATGCACGGCAAATAATACAGTAGCTATCGTAATGGCGGGACCTATTGCAAAGGAAATTAGTGAGGAGTATCATGTCTCTCCAAGACGTTCCGCTTCTCTTCTGGATATTTTTACTTCCGTGGGTCAGGGGCTCATCCCTTATGGCGCCCAGCTTTTGTCGGCAGCCAGCCTTACGGCATTGACTCCGTTTGAAATTATACCGTATCTTTATTATCCGATTTTTATGGCAGTGAGTGCAGTTTTGTTTATTCTGTTCAGAAGCAGAAAAGAAGCATAAACAGATGGAACTCTAGCGGGAATAGTCAGGGACAGAAAGGTGAAATATATGAATTTGCAGTATAGAAGTACAAGAAATCCAAATGTGAAAGTGACAGCGTCACAGGCAATTTTGAAAGGTCTTGCAGATGATGGAGGGCTGTTTGTACCGGAAAGAATTCCGGCGCTTGGACTTTCATTGGAAGAACTCAAAGGCCTTAGCTATCAGGAAACTGCATTTGCAGTTATGAAAGAATTTTTGACGGATTTTACTGAGGAAGAGCTGAAGGAGTGCATTTCCAGAGCGTATGACAGTAAATTTGATACTGAGGAGATTGCACCGCTTGTAAAAGTTGATGATACTTATTATTTAGAGCTGTTCCACGGTGCGACCATTGCTTTTAAAGATATGGCTCTTTCAATCTTGCCCCATTTTATGACAACAGCAGCTAAGAAAAATCATGTCGAGAAGGAAATAGTTATTCTGGCGGCGACATCGGGAGACACAGGAAAGGCTGCAATGGCCGGTTTTGCAGACGTGGAAGGGACGAGGATTATTGTCTTTTATCCGAAAGGGGGCGTCAGCAAAGTGCAGGAACTGCAGATGGTGACGCAGAAGGGAAAAAATGTGGATGTAGTAGCAATTCACGGAAATTTTGATGATGCTCAAAGAGGTGTAAAAGAAATTTTTGGAAATCAAGCTTTAAAGGATGAACTGGCAGAGAATGGTTATCAATTTTCTTCTGCAAATTCCATAAATATTGGAAGACTTGTACCACAGATCGTCTACTATGTTTATGCGTACGGAAAACTTTTGGAAAATGAAGAGATTGAAGCAGGCGAAAAAATTAATGTTGTTGTTCCTACGGGAAATTTTGGGAATATTCTTGCCGCTTGTTATGCAAAGCAAATGGGGCTTCCTATTCATAAGCTCATCTGTGCTTCTAATGAGAACAAGGTATTATTTGATTTTTTTCGAACAGGAACATATGACAAAAATCGTAGATTTATGCTTACCTCATCTCCGTCCATGGATATTCTTGTGTCCAGTAATCTGGAACGTCTTATTTATCAGATTGCAGGTTGCAATTGTAGTAAAGATGCAGAGTTAATGGAGCTTTTGAATCGGGAAGGCAAATATACGATTACTTCGGATATGAAAGAGCATTTGCAGGATTTTGATGCTGGTTATGCAACAGAGCAGGAAACAGCTGCTATGATTGGCAAAATTTACGACAGAACAGGATATGTGATGGATACCCATACGGCAGTGGCCGCTCATGTGTGTGAAGATTATAAAGTCAGAACAGGAGATCACACAAAATGTGTAGTTGTCTCAACCGCAAGTCCCTATAAATTTGTGAAAAGTGTTATGCAGGCAATTGGAGAAACCGACAGTGAAAGGGACGAATTGGAACTCCTGCCTCTTCTTAATAAAGCATCTGGAGTTGAGATGCCGAAGGCTATCTGTGATATTCTTGATGCAAAAGTGCTCCATACGAGAGAGTGTGATGCAAACAAAATGGAAGAGGAAGTAAAGGAAATTCTCAAGCTGAAAGAAGTGTAAGAGAATATGGAGAAAATAGACGATAGAAAATTATGGGAATTGGCTGCACAAGCCAGAGAAAATTCTTATAGTCCCTATTCGGAATTTCGGGTAGGGGCGGCGCTTCTGTGCCGAGATGGACGCATTTTTCAGGGATGTAATATAGAAAATGCAGCCTACGGTGTGACAAATTGCGCGGAGAGGAGTACATTTTTTTCGGCAATTTCACAAGGGGAACGAAAATTTGAAGCTATTGCAATTGTGGGAGGTAAAGAGGAACTTATAAACTGTTACCCCTGTGGTGCGTGTCGGCAAGTAATGGCAGAATTTTGTGATCCCCATAATTTTCGAATTATATGTGGAAAAAATAAGGAAGATTTGGAAAAACTGACTTTGTTTCAGATTTTCCCGAAAGGGTTTGAAGGGGCTGTTGCAAAAGTAGATAAATAATCTACTGGAGCAGCAGCTCCACTTT
>JAHZAV010000049.1 GCA_019423745.1 Lachnospiraceae bacterium | reverse complement strand
TTTATGGAATTTGTAATTTATTAATTGTTTATTGCCGCATTCCTGGGGTTAAAGCAATGAAAAAGTGTTTTCCGAATCTTCTTCCAGCACAAGAATTCTTGCTTTTATCAAATTCAAAAATTGATACGGTTACCAAGCAAAGATATTACAAATTCTTCTCCGAACACTTGGATGAATTTAAAATATCTAACGATGATACTGAAATGATTCCTTATGTCTCAACTGCTATAACTTGGTTGATTTCCAAAACTAGAGATACTGGAAAATTTCCGTTGATTGCGGAAGAGAATGCAAATTTCGGATTTTCTTATAATATGTTGGGGCTAAAACCTTACGGAATATTGATTTCATGTATTGGAATTATTTTCAACGGAATATTAATAATTTTGAGGTTCGCATATTCCCTCTCTGCTAATATACAAACTATATTTCTCGGATTAGTATTTAATCTGCTCTTTTTATTACTTTGGATCTTTATTATAAATAAATCACTAGTTGTATCGTCCGGTCAAAAATATGCACGTGCTTTATTATCAGCCTGCGATTCTGATAATTTTATCTGATGACGTATAATAAATTTCGCAAAAATAAAATTTTGTAATAATAAAGACATGGACTATAGCCGTTTGGTAGAATTAAGTCACCACAACAAAACCCATCAAAGAAGGCTATAGAACCATGTCTGATAAGATTATACAGCTAAATGAAGACTTAATAAAACATGATTAAAAAGTTCTTGTTCGCAGCAGTGTTGATGCTCTGCTTGATAAGAAAGCCGATAAATTAGTCAATGCTGAAAAGTATGAGCATTCCTCTGACGCGTCGGGAAATCGTTCCAGACATTATAAGCCAAATCTTCATGCTACAGCAGGAGCAGTAGACCTGAAAATTCCTAAACTTAAGGGTGTTCCTTTTGAAACCACCATTATTGAACACTTATAAATGCTAATCTAAAACTGAGCCAATCGCTGTCTGATATCATAGCCGGTTGACTGGCAACCACCAAACAGCTGAATTTTATATTTGCGAAATAACCTTGATACAATCTAATATTTTAATTTGTTCCTGCAATTTTTTATTTTCAAATTTAAATGAAATGGGTTTTTAGTTTTCATTAAATACCCTGTATATACTTTTGAAACTACTATCATATTTTTGTTCTTAATCATTTTTATACTATAAAAATATTACTCAAATAATTTTTCATATGAAATTTCTTTTCCACTACTTTCATCATAATAAGAAATATCTACTATTTTCCCCTTATTCCTTGAAAGTTTGAATAAAGTCCAGCCATTTCCTGCCCCCTCACAATGTTGCGTATTATTTAACATTAATGTTCTAGTTCTTGATAGCAGAACTTTATTTCTTCCAATTTTCCTGTCATCTATCACCTCATCATCATGTGCATGCCCATAAAACCATCCTTTAATTTTCAGCTCATCTGCTATGTTTCTAATATTTCTATTAGTCGCATCTGAAGTAGGATCAATTACACTATATTTGTCAGGTGCCAAATGAGAAAGAACTATATTACAAACATCTTTTTCTGCTATATCTTGTGCAAAATCTAAAAGATATCCCATATTCGCATCTACAAGTCCATAAGTAAATCTTTTATTACTACTTATTCTTATCGGATTAAGCATTATGAAATTAAGACCATAATCTTCATATGTCCTTTTAATAACCGGTTTATATGGATCCAACAAATAGGATTTATCTCCGTTAAGGTTGTATACAAATTTAGCAAAATTATACATTGCTTGTTCACTATATTCTACGTATTCTTCACTATCCCTTTTACAAAAATCTTTTTTATCTTTATCATAATAATAGAATGATCCTGCCGTCGCATTATAACAATAATCATGATTACCAGGCACAATAAGCATATTTTCAAAATTTCCATTTTCTAATAGTTCTTCACCCAATAGCCTAAACCATTTTTCAGCTTTAATATACTCCTCCTTTTCGCCTTTGTACGCTATGTCACCACACACACATATAAAATCTACTTTATCACTATTAGTAAAGCCCAATTTTCTCAAGGTTCTTCTTACGTTGCCTCTTAAAGTAGCCCTTGCTACGTCTGGAGTGTTTTCTTGATTTGGATTACCAAATTCTACATCTGATATTTGTAACACCGATATATCTTGATCTTGATCAAATGCTCCATATGCCAAACCATAATAATTACTTATTTGCTGTTTAACAAAATCCTTAACATTTTCACCTTTGTCTCCTTCGTGAATAATGTTCCATGACAAATATCCCAATACATTTGTATATTTTTCACTATTACGTAAGTATGCCATCTTCATTCCGTCCATTGCTGTTGACCATTGTTCGCTTATAATAAATAATGGTTTATTATTTGGTAATTTTTGCAATATCTGCTGAAATGAATAGTCTTCATATTGTTGTTCAACATAAATAACATCAACTATGTAACCATCATATTTTAATTTAATTTTCTCTAAAAATTCTTTTTTGGAAAAAGCAAAATCTAATTCCAAGAAATTGAATACTTTACTATAACTTTCCTGACGTCCTTGAGAATCATCAATCACTAAAAATTTTCTCATTTTTACATCTCCTTTATATTTTGAATATTAGGAATACTAATTTTCGTTATAACAGCATTTTCATTAAAATTTTTATTTGTATTACCATTTTTACAATATTCGAACTTTACACCTAACATACTCAGAACCTCTTTTTGATATCGTTGTTTTGCATTCGTTCTGATATTCTCAATAGAATCACTAGTATTATTACATATATTAATAATAAATTCAGCAGTTGTTATTTCTAACCGAATTTGTCCTGAAACTAGTTCACCATCAATTAAAACTGCTTGCTTTTCATCTACAAACTTCCCAACATTATCTAAAATATAATCGATTTCTCTGACAAGCATATTATTCCAAATATAATATAAAGTAACCACATTTTTAGAAACATCAATTTTGGTCTCATATGCTTCATCATAAGCAAGTGGGAAAATATTTTGATCTTCAACAATTTTATTATTATAAAAATCTATCCGATCAGATAGCTGAGTTGTAATTGATATTAAATTTCTATTCTCGGGCACTCTTTTTACTATGTAAGGAGCAAAAAGTTTTTTATGAAGTTCTTGTCCTCCATTAAAAATCTTTTTAATTTTTTCTTTCACAATATCATTATGATTAGATAAGTATATTTCTTTCTTCACCTCTTCAATGTGTCGTAAACACTCTTCCCGGACATGAGATATTTCTAAGTCTGGATTGTCCTGTTCCATATCTCTTCCTTCTTCATATAATATATCAAAAGTTAATTCAACACATTTTAGTGACTCTCCAAATAAGGATAAACTCGCTAAAGTTAGTCTCTTATTCTCAAAACTGTCTTCTCTATTAACTAAAGACATTAATGGTGAATTATGTACATTACCATTAGTATTTTTTAATTGACAATGAAATTGTTTGTACAAATCTAGCCTATTATTTCCCGATTTCATTTTATTATATAAAAAGCTAAATTTTTCAAAATCCACCTCTACTTTTCTTTTATTTAAACAATACATTAAAACTATTTGATCTTCTTTTGTGGCCTGCATACTGTTTTTATTATTCTGCATAAATTCGAATACAAAATCAATTAACTTTTCATCATCAAGAGAAAAGAGTGCAAGTGCAGCAAATTGCCTCACGTGTAAATCTTTACTATCCATAAGATATGTTAATAAATATATTGCAACTTTTTTCTGCAAAGAATGATAAACATTTTTTCCATATTCAAATAGAAATAAAGTCATTATATATGCCATAGAATCTTTTCCAATAATATGAAGATAATTATCAAATACAAATTCTAACGCTGAATAATCATTTTCTATTTTTATTCTATTTGTAATGAAAATGTATAACGGTAATGCATTAACAAAATATAAACCGTCTTTTTCTACTTCGGCACTTACATCATATTGTAATATATTTTTTGAATATATTCTGTCAAAATTCGGAAGCTTTACTATTTCTTTATAATTTCTAATATCTCTCACTTTCCAAATTTTCTCCATATCCTCTATCGATGATAAAATATCTGCATCAATAATGCTGTTTTTAAAAACAGATAATTTATTTAAAACCAAACATATCTTACAAGTTTCAGTTTTTCCTAGCAAAGGAATGTTTAAATTAATATAATTAAACGTATTATCCTGTTTGGTATAATGATTAACTCTTGCGTCTATTATACTTACATAACATGGATATACATCTACAATACTAAGTAAATATTCATAAATCTCCTGTTTTGTTTTTCCAGAATAACTAAGACTATCAAAAATAATAATTTTTATTCTCTCATCTGAATATTTTCTTCGATATTCTTCAATAATCTCATTAATATATTCTGTAAAACATTCAGAATACCCCAAACTTTCTCCTTGATGCGTTATATTTATTGGTGACAATCCTACGACATACTTTCTGTATCTCTCATCCATCCTACTCATCTTAAATATAGATGCGGTAAACTGATTATAAGGATACACAATCAAAGCTGTATTTTTAAATCTATAAAAATAACTATCATCTTCTAGTTCCTCATTAAAATAATGCCCTAATCCATAATTAATAATATTTCTAACATAATTCTGTAATTTTGTGTTTTTATCGTACATAAGAGCATCTAAATTAATACTTAGAAGATCATGCCTTTTTTCAAAATTCAAATGGCCACATAAAACAGAGGAATACGCATACTGGTGAAGAATTTTATACATTTCTTTTTCTTGCAAAAAACTATTTGTATTTCTTTTTTCTTCAGTTCCGTTTTGACGTTTTATTCGTGAACTCTTTCCGACCCTTACATAAGTAACTTGCTCTGCTTTTTCTTTTGATTTATATAGATAAACAGGATCGAAAAATAATGCTGGTAATCTTGTTTCTTTTCCTCTACTAAAAAAATGTATAGAATTACCAGTATAGTCACTAGATTGTAAAGTCAGACCACTTACAACAATACTCCCTACCCCAAAATATTGATCGTTTTCTTTATCAATAAATGCATTAACTGAATCCACTAATCGTTCAACTACTGAATCAATTGCATATAACTTTTTATCCCCAATAATAGATAGTATTCTTTTTAAATTTCTCAACAATATTTCAAAGCATAAATCATTAGACGACATCATATCAAAGTTAATGTATCCATCTATAATCTCACCATTTGACCATTCAATATTCCCTTTGGTTAAAATATGTTTACCTATTGTATTATTCTCTAAAATGGCTGCCAAATATTCTGACTCATACATTTTTATCCTATATAAATAATCGAATTTTTTATTAAACTCTTTAAACAATAATTTCTTTGGAAAAAGTTTACTAATTTGCTTTATGAAACATTTTACCTTTAATGATTTTGTTACGACATATATTTCCTCTAATAAATTTTTTTCATCGATATAAGGTACTATTAATTTTTGCAACGAAAATTCAAATAAAACTAATTCTTCATCTTCAATATCACAAATTATCAGTTTTCTAAGTCCCTCATTATCTTCTATAACTTTTTTCAGCATATTTATTATTGCATTTTTAGTTAAATATTCTGGTACAAATAACAAAATAGGAGTCTGAATTCCTCTATAATTTTTTGTTTCTACTTTTTCTCTCAAATCAACGACAGGATTACTTAGTTTTCTATATGGTTCAGAATAAATACTTAACAATTCATCCATTGACGCATAATTACACTTCTCTAATACAGAATAATTTCTGTCAAATAATGTAAAATTATAGATTTGACCCTTTATTCCCACTGAACCTTTTTTTTCTCTGAAATCCTTCATATTGATATTATTTACATTTATTTTTTTATCTTTAATTCCAAAGTTACCCGTTCCTTCTAACTCATTATATACACAGAAAAAATTATTTTTTTCCTGAATAATTTTTCTTAAAAATGCAAGACCATTAACTGGCGTATTGTTATCACGATTTTCGAATCTTTCTTTAAAGAAAGCATCTTTTACAATTTCTCTGAGTGGCCGTTTCGGATAAATTTTTCCTTTTTCTCTATACGATTTTATTATTCCTTTTCCAATATCCTGAAAATATAATTCGATACCGTTATGTACATAGACTTCATCTGGCTTTGTTGTTGTTGGTAACTTTTCATAAGAATTATTGGCTCTTCCCAAACGCATTGTTGCATCTGTAGCATAACGCATACGAATATAGAGTGCTATATATTTATTTTCCCCTTCATAGGCATGTTTATCCACATTATCTATTAATTCTTGTAAAATGTTTCTAATAGTAATCGTTATGTATAATTTCTGGCTTTTAATAATATTGAGTTTATTTTCATTAATCTGCCCAATAATTTCATTTACAATCTCTTCAATGTTATTATTATCTTTTTTTAAAGTAAAAATACGTGCTTTTAATACATTATCAAAATTTTCATTACCAATTACGTTGTAAGCATTCGCTTGAGATATACAATATTTTTTTTCAGATATACTATTGATAATTTCCATAAATCCTTCTCGTGAACAAAAATTGAGTATCTTTTTTCCATCAGAGTTTTGATCATCTGGCAGAAGGATTTCCACCATACATCCGTTTTCTTCTTTTATCTTCTTTAATGTTAGTAATAAAGACAAAATTGGAGTTGGACTAATAAATACAACTTTCTCCATATGTACTACAATCTTTTGATCCCTTATTTTTAAAATAGCACTTTGTATCTCCCCAAAACATTGAAACCATATATCGTTAAGAAAATTTCCTTCTATACTTAATATATTACTTTCCTCATCAAACTGTAATCTATTTCCCATTTTTATCCTCTACCCAATTGCTAATATCATTATTTATTTATAATTAAATTTACGCCTAATTCAACTATAAAATATCACTTGCATTACTTTATAATTTTCTCATATCTATTAAAAATCTGCAATATGAATAAAAATTCCACAGATTGGCTTTCACTGGAAAATCCTTTCTATATATAAATTTAGTCTTAAATAGAATTTGGTGATAAATACACCAATCCTGTATTTGCTTCATCCTCATGGACTCCCCTGAATTAATCCTATTTACCAGAGATTGTCTCTTAAAGTCATCTCTCCCTGTTTTAAAGAATAAATAAAACAGCACATTATAATATCTAATCAATACAGCTTCTTCCACTTCTTTTTCCTTTGACTGCATACACATTTTTCACCTTTCTCTGTATATCTAGTACAATTTATCCTCACAGTTTCACTTTATACACACAATACCCACCCCAAAATAAGGGATCAAATTTACCACCAATATTAAAATAACTTCTACCACTCCAATTCCCTTTTTCTCTCTCATTAAATCCATAAAATAATGCAATCTCCACATATTCTCCCTCCTTTACTAAACTTTACAACTGAATAGACAAAAAGGCCGGAACTATAATTATGATCATAACAACTGCCAGCATAAAAAACATAGGTAGTAAAAGTTTTGTCCCTGCCTCTTCCCCCAACCTCTTAGCCAGTGCCTTCCTTTCTTCAAACGCATGAATCCCTTCCAGCCTCAACATATCTGTAAGCCCCTTTGTTCCTTTGCGAAGATTTTGTGACAGTAACGTTCCTAATTTCATATATGCCTGTAACTTACATCTAGCTCCAAATTGCTCATAACATTCTCTTTCCGGCACTCCACTGCACATCTCATTCCAAGCAGTTTCCATTTCATCATAGGCATATCGCCGGTTTCCCTGGTTTTTCTTTTTCCTATATTCATCTACAATCTTTTTCCATGCACTTTTTGTACTCATACCTGCACTTAAGAGTAAATTAAGCTGACTTACAATCTGCGGATAATCCCGCATCATCTGCTGAATTTTATCATCACTTACTTTTTTATCGTTCTGCTTATCTAGGAAAAATAAAAGAAGAACAATAACTACTCCAAGAACCAATACTGTTACACACCTAAAATCCATGGGATAGTAGTAAGAAATTTCTTTTCCGTTCACTTCATCAGGCAATTGTATCATTGGTTGGGTCTTATTTTTACTGTCTATTTCAGAAATTTCTTCTTTAATCTCTGCCAGCAGTGCTTCCGTTCCAGTTTTTTTCGATGGATAAATACGGACTGCCATCTCATGCACGGCTTGCTTAGTTTCATCTTCCGTATAACTCAAAAATGCCTTTAACTGTACTACAATACCGCTTTCTCCATTTTGACTCAGCTCTTCAACTGCCTCTTCTCTGATCTTTCCATTAATGTCCATCACATCATATCGATCCAGCTCCCACTCTACTTTAATCGGTTGCCCGGGAATTTTTGTTATAAGATTCAGATCTGACCTTATCTCCTCACTACTTTCATTTTTTGCCAGCATAAGTCTTTCTATTTGACCAACTGCCCGCCGAAAAAGATCTTTAATTTCTAATGTCGTATACTGCCTTTCTGCAATTTCCAGTTCCATCTTTTCTTTTAATTTTTCCCCATCTATACGAATTTCCAGCAGCTCTTTCGCCGTCCCTTCTCCATAGGAATTTCTTAAAATAGTTTTTTGAGAGACCATAGATTTTCTTGCATCTATTATCAAAAGAACGGATGCTACAATACCTGTTATTAGCAATATCACTACCATCAAATTTCTATATTTACAATTTTTTGTCCAAAGCAGTATGCGCCTGCATATATTGCCAGGCATATACTCATCACCCCTATTCCTACTGCATTCCCATATAACATCTCCATAAATTCAGGAAAACTAATTTTCATATATCCTATAATTCCAAACGGTACTACTGACATTACTTTAAATTCATATTTTTTTGCAGCAACCAAAGTTTCAATTTCTCTTTCTACTTCAATTTTGTCTCTGATCTGTCCAATAGAATCTCTAATAATGGACAGAATATCTCCTCCACTTCTTCTTGCCGTCACAAAAACGTTTACAAAATCTCGCAAATCTTCCTGATTTACACGGTCTGCCCACTCTTCTAAAATTTGTTCCATTGGCACCTGAATAAATATTTGCCGAATCATGTAATTAAATTCTCTTTGAATTGCTGTTTGTCCATTATAAAGTATATCAAGATCTTTTTTTGTTTCTTTTATAGCATTTTCCAAAGAATATCCTACATTAAGCGATGCCAGCATTAACCTGATAGCTTCCTGAAACTGCTGCCGAAATTCTCTTTTCTTTTGTAATATACATGCCTGCTCCCACCTTCTCATATACTGAACAATCAATGGACTTAATATGAGAAATGCCCATATAGATTCATAATATAAATATGCAATTATAGCCACAAGAACTGTTGCCTTAATCAGCGCTATCGCATATTCATATTTCTTGATATCCTGCCGAAAGTAGCTTTCCCTTGTGGAACAACCCTGCAGATTTTTTCCAGCTGCCTCTAACCACTTCTCCCTCACCGCTTTGTGCAATCTCTTCAAACTCATAAAGTGGCCTTGTTTTAATCTGAGCATCTTCATAATTCAGAACTTCTACCACCTCCAGTATCTTTCTACTTTTATCACGCAGTCTTCCAATATGTATAATAATATCAATTGCTGATGCAATCTGTCTTTGAACAGCTGCCAGTGGAATATCCATTCCCATAAGCACCATTGTTTCCAATCTTTGAAGCATATCTTGCGGGCTGTCCGAATGACCGGTACTAAGGCTTCCTTTATGTCCTGTAGACATTGCCTGTATCATATCGATCGTCTCTGTCCCTCTTACTTCTCCCACAATAATCCTATCCGGTCGCATTCTAAGCGCTGAACGAATTAAACTACGTATGGTAATTTCTCCATTTCCTTCTGCATTGGGATTTCTCGACTCCAGTCTTACTAAATTAGGAACTCCTTGAATCTGTAACTCTGCATTATCCTCAATTGTAATAATTCTTTCGTCCTTCGGGATAAACTGCGATAAAGCGTTTAACAAAGTAGTCTTACCAGAGCCTGTCCCTCCACTTATAAAAATGTTATATCCTGATACAACCAACATTTTTAAAAATTCTGCCAACTCTTCACTCAACGCATCAAGCCGAATCAATTCTTTCATCGTAATCTGCTCTTTCGGAAATTTTCTGATGGTTACAATTGGTCCATTAAGGGCAACGGGATAAAGTACAACATTTACTCTCGAGCCATCTGGCAGCCTTGCGTCTACAATAGGTGATGCTTCATTGACCATCCTATTTGCACCAGATACAATTTGCTGGACCACATCTTCCAATCGACTTCTTGAAGAAAATTTTTTATCTGTCAGATACAGCTTCCCTTTCTTTTCCACAAATATATTTTGTGTTCCATTAATCATAATTTCAGTAATTTCTTCATCTTCAATAAAATCCTGCAACACATCAAGCTTACGAAAAATATTGAATAGCTCTCTTCCAAGATTTACCTTTTCCTGCAATGGTATATATTCAAGCTCACTTTCCTCTGTAAGTACTCGAAATATTACCCCTGTAAGCTCATCATCTTGAATTTCCTTTGACAGGTCGAGCCTTTTCATAATTTTTTCCTGCAGCTGTTCTTCTGATATCACATCGAACCACCCTCTCTACTGTTTCACTGCCTCCTGCCTGCAGCATAATTCTTTCAAACTGACGGATTTTTGAAACAGCAAACCGGTCATCTGACACAGGCATATATATTTCATCACAAATGCTCAAAACCTTAACAAGCCCTTGTATACTTTCTCCTAAGTCTAATATCAGTATGTCATAAATACTTCCTGTTAAAATTTCTTCAAAAAGCCATATCCATTCATCTGATGATATTTCCCTAAGATCATCTGGCATCTGAACCGGTGGAATATAATCTACTCCTTCAAGCTGACAAATCAACCCCGCCAATATCAAACCCAAATTTCTCGTCTCTTGTTTCAGATAATACAAAAGTACTGATAAATTTTTCTGTGATTCCTCTGGAAAATGTCCTTCTATTCCTGCATAAGTTTCCAGATTCAGATATAGTACATTCTCCCTTTTCGAGAGCTCCTTGCCCATCTTCAACGCCATTTCTGTCTGTCCAAGGCGGCGAACGGGAGAATAAAATCCTATAATTTTACCTCCTTTTCGTACTTTCAAGATATCCCTCTTATTTTCCTGTGCACATATTTGCAAAAGGCATGTGAAAATATCATCTACCGGCTGATATTTAAAAATTGACATTTGATAGCTTTCAAGGTTATCTCTTCTTTCTGATGTTAGAAGAATAATTTTACATGAAGTTTTTATATCATTTTTCATATATATTTCATAAAATTCATCCGCTAACAACAGTAGATCGACTGGTCCGCTCTTCAAAATAAGCTGTATTTGTTTGGGACAACTACACGTTTTTACTTGAAAGGCAAGTTCCCTTTTCCCACTAAAATAAACAGCCAGTCTGGCAGCATATTCTGTATCCGAATCACAGATGACCAAGTTTTTGCTGCTCACAAATTACCTCCTGTTACATAAAAAGTTCCATATTCAATTTTTGCGTTTTTGAATTTCTCAACCGAATGGCATAAGAATTTCAGAAACAAATTCAGACGTTCAACAAGATTCAATCAGATACAAGTTATGACAACTTGTAGAATGTATTATATCCTTACGCTCCTTAAATGTCTATAGCTTTTTGCGAAATATGTAAACTTTGTTGAATTCTCACAAAATATTGTAGAGAACAATTCCATAAAGCAGCGCAACCCCAGGAATACCAAGGATTCCGGATGTCAAAAAAGAAACTCCATTCATCCCTACCGATGCTTCAATCCCCTGACTGTCAAGAAAATAATTTACAAAAAAAATAATAGCCATTCCAATTAAGGCTCTGATAAAAAAATTTAAAAACATTCCTGGTCTTTCTTCAGACATATATTTTCCCGCTTTTCCTCTTTTTCCATATATATCCTATTAATCGGTATTTTATTCTAACTTTATGGTTATACTAGGAATAAAAAGGAAAACGTCATGGAGGTGATTGCCGCAATGAAACTATTTCAACGAGGGAAAGCAGCTGAAGAGGATATTTATAAAAGACTGTCCTTCGAAAAAGATAACTTTGATATTGCCGAAGAAATTGCCCTTGCAAAACAAGAAATTGAAGATGCCTATAACAATTTTCAAAATGCCTGTGATCCGGATCTTATCGACTGTTACATCTATAAAGGAAATGCCGCATGGAAACGATATAGTTTCCTACTACGACAAGCAAAATCAATTTTACACAGGAGTTAACGCAGTTTTACACACCACTTAATGCAATTTGGGACGTAACACTTTTAAAGTTTGTTACGTCCCAAATTGCATTATAATTCTACTTCTATTTTTCTTCCCGTATGTTTATATTGATGATACTTTACCCCTGCTGCATCAAACATTTTCTTGGATGCAATAACAGACGGCGTGCCTTCATATTTATTACAATCATAGATAACTTCTTTAATACCGCTTTGTATAATTGCTTTTGCACATTCATTACAGGGAAACAAGGATACGTAAAGTTTTGCTCCTTCTAAACTACCGCCTCTATAATTTAATATTGCATTTAATTCGCTATGAACAGCATAGACGTATTTTGTATCAAGAGGATTCTCTCCTTCTCTATCCCAGGGAAATTCATCATCAGAGCATCCTATAGGTAAACCGTTATATCCCATGGAAAGAATCTTATTATCTTGACTTACAATGCAACATCCAACCTGTGTATTTGGATCTTTAGAGCGCTGCCCGGATAATATTGCCACTCCCATAAAATATTCATCCCAGCTTATATAATCTTCTCTTTTACTTCCCATACCGTTCTTCCCCCTTTGTGTTATTTTGTACCAAATATGCGGTCGCCGGCATCTCCAAGCCCTGGTACAATATATCCATGCTCGTTTAAGTGATCATCCAACGCGCCAATATAAAGATCCACATCAGGGTGCTCTTTTTGCATTCTTTCTACCCCTTCTGGAGCTGCGATTACACAAAGAAAACGAATTTTTTTCACTCCTTTTGCTTTTAAAAGCTCTATTGCAGCTGAACAAGAACCTCCGGTTGCTAACATCGGATCTACGACAAATACTTCTCTTTCATCGCAGTCTGCTGGCAACTTGCAATAATACTCTACGGGATTTAATGTATCCGGGTCTCTGTATAATCCGATATGTCCCACCTTTGCTGCCGGTATTAGCTGAAGCATTCCTTCTACCATCCCAAGTCCTGCTCGCAGAATAGGAATAATTGCCAGCTTCTTTCCCTCCAGCTCTTTAACTGTTGTAGAACAGATTGGAGTACTGATCTCCACATCCTGCAACTTCAGATCTCTCGTTGCTTCAAAGCACATCAGCATTGCAATCTCACTGACAACAGCTCTAAAATCCTTTGATCCTACTTCCTGCCTGCGGATGAAGCCGATTTTATGCTGAATCAGCGGGTGGTCCATTACATACACATTTGACATTAGTTTTTCCTCCTGGTTTTATCTTATTATTTACTTATTTTTCAGCGTGAGTATTACTTCCGCTGTTCCTTCCTTATATTTCAATAATACGATGTCCTGCCGCTTTCAAAAGCCGATTCATCACAGCACTTCCTATTCCTTCTGTATCAAAGGATTCACTATAAATAAAATCTGTACCATCTGCATCAAATTCCCGAAGGATTCCATAAAGATTTGCTGCCACCGTACTTTCATCCTGCCTGGTTCCAATACATTTTATATTGCTTCCAGAATATCTGTTTACTGTCTCTTCCGTTGCTATAATACCTGTCCTGTATCCTTGTGTTTCTTTTTCTTGAGCCATCTTTTGTATGGTCTGAATTACAGATTCTAATTCCCCTTCTATGATAGTTAACTCTGCCTTGGGAGCATAATGGCGATACTTCATTCCCGGTGCCTTCGGCGGTGTTTTGCTGTCTGCATCCAAAACAGCCTGATCCACCAAAACTTGTCCAATTTCTTTTTCCAGCATCTCCTGAGTGATAGCCCCTGGCCTTAAAATCATCGGCGGTTCCACAGTCATATCTACAATTGTAGACTCCACCCCTATATGTACCGGACCACCGTCCAGAATCATCTCTATTTTTCCATTAAGGTCATCCATTACATGCCCCGCAGTCGTCGGACTAGGTCTTCCAGAAGTATTGGCACTTGGGCCGGAAACATAGCCGCCTCCCGCAAGAATCAGTGCTCTTGCAATCTCATCGTCCGGCATTCGAACCGCAACAGTCTCCAGCCCACCTGTTGTTCCATAAGGCACAATGGCACTTTTATCAAAAATCATTGTCAGAGGACCCGGCCAGAACTTCTCTGCTAAAATTACTGCTTTGTCCGGCACATGTTCCACAATATGGTATAAGTCTTCTGTTTTAGCAATATGAACAATCAACGGGTTATCAGACGGCCTTCCCTTCGCTGCATATGTCTTTGCCGCTGCCTCCTCATCCAGTGCATTTGCTCCAAGTCCATATACTGTCTCTGTTGGAAAAGCTACTAACCCTCCTTCTTTTAAAACATTACCGGCCTCACGTATGGCTTCTATATTCATTTGTTCCCTATTTATAAATTCTACTTTTGTTTTCATGCTTTTCATTATAACATTATTTGCTGTATTTTACTACCCTGCTGTCACTACCCAGGTTTCAATCCAAAAATGAAATTTTAAATTCCACCTCTCCCAAGGGCAGTGGAGTTCACTTCTG
>JAHZAV010000048.1 GCA_019423745.1 Lachnospiraceae bacterium | reverse complement strand
AAAGTGGAGCTGCTGCTCCAGTAGATTATTTATCTACTTTTGCAACAGCCCCTTTTTTCGTTTATTCATCCAATTTCAATTTTGCAAATGCCTCCGCAAAAGCCATATTTACAGGTTCTTCTTTCTGCTTATTCAGATATTTCTGAACATCCTTTTTGCTGACGCCTGCACCTTCTTTTTTTCTTCTCTCCTTAAATGCAGAAAGTTTTTCTTTGTATCCACATGCACATACAAATACTTGCCCTTCTCCCTGCCCCCTTAACATCATTTTCTTATGACAGTTGGGGCATCTTGCATTGGAAACTCTCGCAATTACTTCCCGGTGTCCACATTCTCTATCCTGACAGACCAACATTTCTGACTTCTTCCCCTGTACCTTGAGCATCCGTTTCCCACATACAGGACATTTTGTATTTGTCAGGTTGTCATGACGGAATGTACCCTCTCCTTCTTTAATTTCTTCCGTCAACCCTTGGGCATACTCCCGAATCTCCTGCATAAAAATGCCCCTCTTCATTTTTCCATCTGCAATCTTTGAAAGTTTCATTTCCCAATCTGCAGTAAGTTCCGGCTTTTTCAGATCTTCCGGCACCAAATTGAGCAGCTGCTTTGCCTTGGAAGTCAAATAAATTTCATTGCCCTTTTTTTCTAAAAGGAAACTGCCAAAAAGTTTATCTATAATATCGGCACGAGTAGCCACCGTTCCCAGCCCGCCTGTCTCGCCTAATGTTTTTACTGCCTTTTTATCCTGTGTATCCATATAGGCAGCAGGATTTTCCATTGCTGCAAGAAGTGTACCTTCATTAAATCTTGATGGAGGCTTTGTCTTTCCTTCCGTAACAGTAAAAGTCATTCCCTCAATATGTTTTCCTTTTTCCATGGGAGGTAAGATTTTAGAGGCCTCTTCTTCCTCCTCTAAATCCGTTTCCTGACTGTAAACTTCTCTCCAGCCTTCCTTAACTATTTTTCTGCCTTTTGCCGTAAAAATTTCACCTTCTATTACAGCAGCAATCTTTATTTCTTCAAACTCTGCCGGCGGATACAATGCGGCCAGAAAACGCTTCACAACAAGGTCGTAAATTCTTCTCTCCTCATTGGTCATATGTTCCAGCTGAACAAACTGCTCCGTAGGGATAATTGCATGATGATCTGATACTTTTTTATCATTCACAAATGCTGCCTTGTCACTAAAAGGTCCTCTTACAACCTGCCCTGCCGTTTTCCTATACGGTCCGACTGCACATGCCTGTATTCTATCTTTTAAAGTAGGTACTATATCTGAACTGATATATCGGGAATCCGTCCTTGGATAGGTGAGAACTTTATGATTTTCATAGAGTCTCTGCATAATATTTAAAGTTTCCTTAGGCGAAAATCCATAGCGCCGATAAGCATCCTTCTGGAGTTCTGTCAGGTCATATAACAGAGGAGGAAAAGTTTTCTTTTTTGCGCTTTTCACTTCCCGTATAACCGCTTCTTTTCCCGTCAGTTTCTTTTTTATTTCCTGTATCTTACTTTTATTAAATGTGCGGCTGCTTCCTGATTTTTCATCTACCCATGTAAGAGTCAGGCCTTTTCCATAAGCTGTCAGACCATAAAAAGTCTCTGGAACAAATTTACGTATTTTTTCCTCTTGTTTGGCAACAATAGCCAATGTTGGAGTCTGAACACGCCCACAGGACAACTGCGCATTATATTTGCAGGTTAATGCTCTTGTTGCATTCATACCTACCAGCCAGTCCGCTTCTGCCCGGCAAAGTGCGGCATCATAAAGAGATTGATATTCTTCTCCCCTTCTTAAATTAGAAAATCCATCACGAATGGCCTTGTCTGTTACAGAAGAAATCCACAGTCTTTTAACCGGCTTCCTATTTCCCGATTTTTCCAGTATCAGCCGTGCTACAAGTTCTCCTTCTCTTCCTGCGTCTGTAGCAATAATAATTTCCCCAATATCTTTTCGGTGAATCTGACTTTTCACTGCATGATACTGTTTCTGTGTCTGCCGGATTACCTCATACTTAAAATGACATGGCATCATCGGCAGATCTTCCATTCTCCAGGTCTTATATTTGGGATCATAATCCTCCGGGTCTGCAAGGGTAACCAGATGCCCCAGTCCCCAGGTTACAACATACTGTCCACCTTCCATGAATCCAGATCCATTTTTTCCACATTTCAAAACACGGGCAATGTCTCTTGCAACTGAAGGCTTTTCCGCTATTACTAATGCTTTCATATTTTGTCTTCTCCACTTTATGATTCCAGCAGTTTCCAGAAACCACTGTCCGTCTCGTATGGTTTGAGGTCATCCAGATCAAAAGGTGCCGTCACCCACGCAAACTTTGTATTAGTCTCCGATGAATCCGGATAGTGGAAGCTAAGACCTATTTCAATACCCTCTGCATCTACAAAGAAATTATCGTCATACCATCCGTCTTTACTGTCACCTTCCAGCACTTCTTTCAGTTCATCCTTTGTCAATTCAGAAAGAAGCGTTTCCTCATCAGCTTCGTCACGCATTTCACCCAGCCACAGATCAATAAATTCGTCATTTAATTCTACAATATCTTTTACATCATAGATGGTTCCATCTTTTAAATTGATATTGACACAACGCAGAGATGTAAAGCCATCATTGATGCTTCCTTCATAGCCATAATCCTGGAACACAACACTTAACATATCTTTTCCCTGATATGTAACTTTGTATTCTACAAGACTTGCAAGCACGGGACTTTCTTCGCTTAATACTTTCTCTTTCATCTCCTGAGAAGGATTAAGATAAAGTTTATCCACCGTTTCCATTGCACAATTTTCCAGGGTCTCATTCACTTTCTTTTCTACTGAGTCATTAAGCCCTTCAATCTGTGGATAATAAACATCAAACTGTATCACCGTACTCGTCGTATCATCTGGTATATAATTATAATTTTCCTCTTTCACTTCATAATCTGCTGCATCTGAAATATATGCTTCGATAGCATCCAGCCCACTGTCTTCTTCAGTTCCATCCAAATTTCCTTCATCTGAAAAATCAGGCATCTGATCATACCAATCTTCTATAGATCCCCCATCATCTACCCAACTATCCGCAGATGACGGATTTTCCAATGCATACTTCACTTCGCGGAAAACTGCCACAGATGAAACGAGAAAAACAATAAGGCACAAAACTGCAGCACCAATAATCAGATAAACTTTTTTCCGGTTCTTTACTTGCACTGCAGCAGTAATCCACATTTCAAGCGGAGTATACCGCATACCATGCTCCATCTGTTCCGGTGCCACATCCCGCATTCCAAAATGACGGTATGCCTCTACAGATCCAGGTGCCGCATTAACAGTAACCTTTGTCACATGAAATGTCTGTACCGCCAAGCTGCATAAAGCCTGGAAAATCTGTCTTCCCACGCCTTTTCTTTGCTCTTGTTTTTTCACAAATAAAAGAGAAATATGTCCAGAAGGATGGATGGCACCTACCCCTTTAAGTACGGTTCCTTCATATGCTCCTAATAACATCATCCCTTCTGTTCTCATTTTCTGCTCAATATTTTCGTACCGAATAAACTGTGAAAATGACTTTACTCCTTCTTCGGTATAGTATGGTGCCACATCCTGCACAAAAACATCCCATACAAGATGGAGTGCCTCCAGAACTTCCTGACCGTACAGTCGTCGAATCATCATATCTATTTCCTCCTTAAGCTTAGTTCTGCATCAATTCCTCCCGCAGAAGTGTCAGTGCCTTTATCACTGCGTAATCTCTGTTCTTGCTTCTATTTCCTGTAAACCGAAACTCTTCTACTCTTACTTTGCCCCGGACAAAACAGCCAATATAAACTAACCCTACCGGTTTTTCCTTTGTTCCTCCGTCAGGTCCGGCAATCCCTGTCACTGCCAAAGCCACATCTGCTCCGGCTGCTTTTGCGGCTCCGGCGGCCATTTCACTGGCAGTCTGGCTGCTGACAGCTCCATATGTTTCCAACGTCTCATGGGAAACACCCAAAAGTTTTTCTTTCGCATGATTGGAATACGTAATATATCCTTCGTTATATATAGAAGAAGCTCCCGGTACATTCATAATACGCCCGGCCAGCAGACCTGCTGTACATGATTCAGCAGTAGTAACTGTCAACTGTTTTTCTTTCAGAAGTTCAACAATTGACTCCTCCATTGTTACGTTTTCATCCATCGTAAAAATGTAGTTTCCAAAACGTTGTTTCAATTCCTGAAGCATAGGTTCCATCAGCTTCTTCGCTGTCTCTTCATCAGCAGCTTTCGCTGTTACACGAAAATGTACCTCTCCTGTCTTTGCATATGGTGCAAGGGTCGGATTACTCTGCTCCTCCATTAAATCAGCCACCATCGTCTCCGCTCTGCTCTCTCCAATAGAACAGATTTTTACCATAGTAGAATAAATTCCCTCTGGCTGCAGACGATTCAAATAAGGAGCAATATCTCGCTCAAACATAGGTTTAATCTCATTTGGCGGTCCCGGAAGAAGAATCGCAGTTTTTCCCTCCCCTTCCAGAATCAATCCGGGCGCTGTTCCGTTATGATTGTCTACTACAATTGCACCTTCCGGCACAAGAGCCTGTTTCCAGTTGTTAGCAGTAATTCCCTTTTTCTGACCCACCTGATCAAAATATGCCTGGATCCGCTCTTTTGTATGTGCATCTTCATAAAGCTCTCTTCCAAATACTTTTGCCGTTACTTCTTTTGTCAGATCATCCTTTGTTGGACCCAGTCCTCCGCTTAATATAATAATGTCTGATCTTGAAAGCGCCAGCCGTATCGCATCTTCCAATCTTTCCTCATTATCTCCTACTGCACTTTGATGATAGCAGGATAGACCTAAAATAGCGATTTTTTCAGCCAGATAAGCCGCATTTGTATTCACGATATTCCCAAGAAGAATTTCTGTTCCTACGGATATCAGTTCTACCGTCATTTTACATGCCTCCTTTTGTCAGTACCTGCACATTTTTTGCAATGTAATCAATCAATGATACAATAGTCAGAATCAGTGCAATCCAGATCAAAACAGTTCCGATTGTATCAAATACTCCGCCAAGATCTGCTATCAACACAATGACCATCAGCATCTGGGAAACTGTTTTAAATTTCCCCCAATAGCTTGCCGCAATTACAATTCCACTGTCGGAGGCTACCAGACGAAAACCACTGATAATAAACTCTCTTGCAATAATAATAATAACAATCCAGGCTGGAAGCTGACCTGTAGGAATAAGACAGATCATCGCGGAACAAACAAGAAGTTTATCTGCCAACGGATCCATAAACTTCCCGAAATTTGTCACAAGATTTCTTGCCCGGGCAATTTTCCCATCCAACATATCTGTAAGACTTGCCAGACAAAAGATAACAAGGGCAATCCATTTTCCTGCTGCTCCCCCTAAATCAGTCAACATAAAAAGTACGAAAAACGGTACCATAATCACTCTTAATACTGTCAGTTTATTTGGTAAATTCATGATATCAACTCTCCTATCAAATCGTATTCTGCCGCCCCTGTCACTTTCACTCTGGCGAAATCCCCGGACATCAGCTCTTCGTCCGTATTCACAAAGATTAATCCATCCACATTGGGGGCGTCTTTATATGTACGTCCTACATAAGCATTTTCATCTGCTACTTTTCCTTCGATCATAACAAGAATTTCTTTTCCTACCATATTCTCTGCCTGCTCAAAGGCAATTTCCTGCTGAAGTTCCATAAGTTCCGCCTGACGGTCTTCCTTGACTTCTTCCGATATCTGTCCTTCCATTTCAGCTGCAGGAGTATCCTCTTCTGGTGAATAAGTAAAGACTCCAAGACGGTCAAATTCCATTTCATCTACAAAATCCACAAGTTCCTGATGCTGCTCTTGCGTTTCTCCCGGAAATCCGGTAATCAATGTAGTACGTATTGCAATATCGGGAATTGCTTTTCTAAGTTTCCCAATAACTTCTTCCAATTGTTCTTTGGATGTTCTTCTTCCCATCCGTTTGAGAATATCTGAATTAGCATGCTGAATTGGGAGATCCACGTAATGACAGATCTTTGGCTCTTCCTTCATTACTTTAATAAAATTGTCATCAATTTCTTCAGGATAACAATACAAAATCCGTATCCACCGGATTCCATTGATCTGACATAATTCCTTCAACAGTTTATGAAGCGATTTCTCGCCATACAGATCTTTTCCATAAAGAGTAGTCTCCTGTGCTACCAGAATCAATTCTTTTACTCCATTTTGTGCCAATGTTTCCGCCTCTTTAATCAATCTTTCCATGGGCACACTTCTATAATTTCCTCTGATTTTTGGAATAATACAATACGTACAATGCTTATCGCATCCTTCCGCAATCTTTAAATAAGCAAAATGACCTCCTGTTGTCACTACTCTTTCCGTTTCCGTCATTGGCAAGTCATCAATGTCCCGCATTCTGACTTCCGACTTACCTTCAAGGGCATTCTCAATAGCATCCACAATTTCCGGATAGGAAGTGGTTCCAAGCACCTCATCTACTTCTGGAATTTCTTCCAGGATTTCCTGCTGATAACGCTGTGCCAGACATCCGGTTACAATCAGTGCTTTCAGCTTTCCTTCCTTCTTATAATCCGCCATTTCCAAAATGGTCTGGATACTTTCCTCCTTGGCATCATGGATAAAACAGCAAGTGTTAATCACAATCACATCCGCTTCTGCCTCATCAGCTGTCATCTGATAACCTTTCGCTGTCAGCAGTCCCAGCATGACTTCCGAGTCTACCAGATTTTTGTCACATCCAAGGGATATAAACAGTACCTTCATAGTCAGTCTCCTTTTAGTCAGAAAGGCAGATACCTTGTAAAAGCATCTGCCTTGCCGTTTTTTTCGTATTATTTTTCTGCATCTTCTGCAATAATTTTAATTTTCCCACTGTTAAGCTCATCAATTGCGATAGAAAGGGGCTTCTCACCATTTTTTGTCTTTACAAGCGGAATATCACCATCAATCAACTGCCGCGCTCTTTTTGCTGTAGCCATTACTATTGAGTAACGACTGTTGACTACTTTTGTCTCCCCCTCTTCTACCTCTTTATTTACAACTTTCATCAAATCCGTATAAGATGGATGCAGCATAACGTTAATTCTCCTTTCAATCCTTTACTTCTTTTTCTAACTCTTCCTTTATTTTTTCTGCAAATACAAGGTTACGAGCACTCTTTCTGTGTTCACTTTGAATAATTGCATGAAGTTCCTCCACACAATCCTGGAGCTTATCATTGATAACAATGTAATCATATTGATCCATAAACTGAGCTTCCCAGGCTGCTGTTTTCATTCGTTTCTCAATAACGTCCAGCTCTTCCGTGCCCCGCCCGATCAGCCGGTTTTTCAGCTCCTGTGCACTGGGCGGAGTGATAAAAAGAAGAAGCGCATCTGGGTACTTTTCCTTTACTTTCAATGCTCCCTGGATCTCAATCTCCAGAATTACATCCTTCCCTGCCTGAAGCTGCTGATGTACATACTCCATCGGTGTACCATAGTAATTATTCACGTACTTAGCATACTCTATCAGATCGTCTTTCGCAATCATTTTTTCAAATTCTTCTACCGTTTTGAAAAAATATTCCCTTCCATTCTTCTCCCCAGCTCTGGGTGCACGCGTTGTGGCGGAGATAGAAAGTGCATAGTTCTCATATTGTTCCAGTAACATTCTAGTTACTGTTCCTTTCCCTGATCCGGAAAATCCGGACAGGACTGTCAGGATTCCCTGGCTTTCCTTCATTCTTTTCCCTCTTTCCCTATATTCTATACATTTTCCGGCATTCAAAATCCAACTATTCAATATTTTGGATCTGTTCTCTTACTTTCTCAATCTCTGTTTTTAAATCAATTCCACAATTAGAAACTTCCAGATCATTCGCTTTCGACAAAATTGTATTTGCCTCTCGGTTCATCTCCTGCGCAATAAAGTCCAGTTTTCTTCCGATTCCAGTTTCTTCTGACTCAAGTACTTCTTTCATATGTCCGATGTGACTTTTAAGCCTTACTACTTCTTCATCTGTACAGATTTTGTCGGCAAAGATAATTACCTCTGCAGCAATTCTTCCATCATCAATCTGACTATCTTCCAAAATCTCTTTCACTTTTTCTTCCAGCTTTTGTCTGTATTCTTTGATAATCTCCGGAGAACGTTCTTCAATGTAGGCCACGAGCTTTAACATACCGTCAAGCTTGCTTAAAATATCTTTTTTCAGATTTTCTCCTTCCATTTTCCGAGTCTCTACGAACTGCTCCAAAGCCCCTTCAATAGCCTTTTTCAGTCCGCCCCATATTTCCTCTTCATCCAGAGCCTGCTCCTCCATGGTCAACACTTCCGGATATCTGGATAAGGTAGAAACGCGGATATCGTTTTCCAGGCCGAAGCTTTCCTCCATCTGCTTTAAGCAGTCCAGGTATTCCTTCGCCAACGATTGGTTATATTTCAGCACTGCCTGGCTCTCTGACAAATCCTCGTAAGTAATAAAAATATCTACTTTACCGCGGGATACGGACTGTTTCAGAAGATTACGGATCGCTGTCTCAAAGAAATTGAGCTTTTTCGGCATTCTTATATTTACATCCAAATACCGATGATTGACCCCTTTCATTTCAATTGTGTATTTTCTTTCTCCATCTGCCAGTTCACAACGGCCAAAGCCTGTCATACTTTTTATCATATTTGTAACCTCTTTTTTCTTATTCCGGTCCTATTTTTAATCCTGGTTTATTATAATTCATTTGACTGTTTCCGTCAACTTTACAAAACACAGGTTTTGCAAAATACTGTTTGTATGTTAAACTAGGCAGGAGGAAATCTTTACTACAGATATTTCCTCTATTTATATTTAAATAGAAAGGACGATTTTTATGGCTTTTGACGGAATTACAGTTGCCGCACTAGCGCAGGAATTAAAGGATACATTAACAGGAGGACGGATTGCTAAAATTGCACAGCCAGAAAATGATGAACTTCTCCTTACCATAAAGACACCCGACGGGCAAAGAAAGCTCTGCATTTCTGCCAGTGCTTCTCTTCCTCTTATATATCTGACTGAGGATAATAAGCCAAGTCCATTAAAAGCGCCCGGGTTCTGTATGCTTCTTCGCAAACATATTGGCAATGGAAGAATTATTTCCATCCGCCAGCCTTCTTTGGAGCGTGTTATCTTTTTTGACATTGAACATCTGGATGAAATGGGGGATTTATGTAAAAAAACTCTTATTGCAGAAATTATGGGCAAGCACAGCAATATTATTTTTTGCGATAGTCAGAATCGAATTATTGACAGTATCAAACATGTTTCTGCACAGATGAGCTCGATCCGTGAAGTTCTTCCTGGACGGGACTATTTTATTCCGGAAACTACAAAAAAGGAAAATCCACTTCATGTGACTTGGGATCTTTTTAAGCAGACTCTTTCCGCTTCTTCGTCTCCTTTATCCAAAGCACTATATACAGGATTTACTGGTATCAGTCCGGTCGTATCTGAAGAAATCTGTTACCTGTCCGGTCTGGAATCACGAATGACAACAAAAGATCTTACAGAAGAAATGTGGATTCACCTATACAAGCAGTTCTCCTATTATATGGAAAAGATTTCTGCTTTTGAATTTTCCCCTGCAATATATTACGACGGAAAAGAACCAAAAGAATTTTCTGCCCTTCCTTTAACCCATTTTTCTAATTATAAAAGGGAGGATTTTGTTTCCATGTCCCAGGTAATCCGCACTTTTTATTCCTCCCGGGATACGTTGACTCGAATCCGACAGAAATCAGCGGATCTTAGGCATGTTGTTCAAACTTCCCTTGAGCGAACTCGAAAAAAATATGAACTTCAGACGAAACAGCTGAAAGATACGGAAAACAGAGAGCAATACAAAGTATACGGTGAATTGCTTCACACCTATGGATATAACCTCACACCAGGAGATTCTTCCCTTACCTGCCTCAACTACTATACCAATGAGGAAATAACAATTCCCTTGGACAGACATCTTACTCCTGCTGAAAATGCACAGCGATATTTTGCCAAATACAATAAGCAAAAACGTACTTTCGAAGCATTAAGTGAACTAATAAAAGAAACGCTGGATGATATTCACTATCTGGAATCTATCAGTAATGCTCTTGATATTGCTACTGCTGAAGAAGATCTTGCGCAAATCAAAGAGGAGTTGACTGAAACCGGATATATTCGCCGTCGTTATTCCAAACAGAAAATCCGTATTACAAGTAAGCCATTCCACTATATTTCCAGCGATGGCTTCCACATGTATGTGGGGAAAAACAATCTTCAGAATGAGGAACTTACTTTCCACTTTGCTTCCGGGAATGACTGGTGGTTCCATGCCAAAAAAGTACCCGGCTCCCATGTCATTGTAAAAACCAGGGGGGAAGAACTGCCGGACCGTACTTTTGAAGAAGCTGGCCGCCTGGCTGCTTATTACTCTAAAAATCGGGGATCGGAGAAGACCGAAATTGATTATATTGAGAAAAAACATGTCAAAAAACCCGCAGGAGGGCGTCCAGGTTTTGTTATTTACCATACAAATTATTCTCTTATCATTGATTCCGATATCAGTGGAATTCAACAAATCAAAGATTAATTAAGAAAAACCGGGGAGGAAAATTTAAAAATATTCCTTCCCGGTTTGTTTTTGTTTATATTCTACCAGGTCTTTGTCCCCAGAAGATAGTCAATAAACTGTTGTGCTGTTCGTCCCGACATCCCACCGTGATTCAATTCCCATTTGTTTGCTTCCAATAAAAGCTGATCTTCCGGCATAGTAATTCCGTTCTTTTTGGCCAACCCTGTCACAATTTCCTGAAATTCCTTCTTGGCAGGTTTTCCAAAATAAATAGTCACTCCGAAGCGTGCCACAAGAGACAGTTTTTCCTGTACGGTATCATTCGAATGAATTTCTTCGTCTCTTTCTTCCTTATCGCGGAATGTCTCGCGAATCAAATGGCGACGGTTGGAAGTAGCATAAATCAGAACATTGTCTGGCTTACGTTCCAGCCCTCCTTCTATGACTGCCTTAAGGTATTTATATTCAATTTCAAATTCTTCAAAGGACAAGTCATCCATATAAATAATAAATTTATAATTTCTGTTCTTGATCTGTGCAATGACATCATTTAAATCCTGGAACTGATGTTTATATACTTCGATCATTCTAAGTCCTTCATCATAGTATTGATTCAGGATTGCTTTTATAGAGGAGGATTTTCCTGTACCTGCATCGCCAAAAAGCAGACAGTTATTGGCTTTTCTTCCTCTTACAAAAGCTTCCGTATTTTCTATCAGTTTCTTCTTTGCTGTCTCATATCCAATCAGTTCATCTAAATATACGTGAGCAATCTTGGTAATTGGTACAATCTGAGCTCCATCTTTTGTATGCTCAATACGAAATGCTTTGTGAAGGCCAAATTTTCCCACTCCAAACTCTTTATAGAACTGAGTCACTGTCTTTTTAAATTCCTCTCCGTCCTTTGCATCTGCAAGAGCCACGGAAAGGTCGCAGATTCTGTCACGGATTCTTTTGTTAAAAACGCTTCCGTGTGTACCGGAACCGGTATAATCACGAATCATGGAAATGCAGTCCACATCCAGACACTCTTCCATTGCTTTAAAGTCAAAATCAAACAGTTCTTTAAAAATTTCAAAATCATGGAGCGCAATCCGGTTAATGCTTCCTTCAATCTCGCCCACGATCTCGCAGGATGTACTATAAGCATTTTCATTATTCGCAAGTAAAAATGTCAGATAAACATGCCAGAGGTTCCCCTCAAATCCGTGACTGACACACAACTCCAAAATCGCATTTACACACTCAAACAAAAGACTTTTCAGGTCCTCCTGATTGTAGTACTCATTGTCATAATTTTCCATCAGGAATGTCATATCATTCAACGTCTGTTCCTGATCCAGATATTTATACAATATTAATTCATGTACTCTCATTTTTTCTTCCTTTCCGCCTGTTATACCTTCACATTATTTCTCTTTCAAAGCCGGCAACGCAAATTTTAATAATTGCCAAGAATCTTCAGGCTCCTTGATTCTTCCCTAAATCCCCGAATTGCATTTTTCACAGCTCCTTCACCCATGTTTCCTTCAAAATCAACAAAAATTCTGTATTCCCATGTTCTGCCTTCAATAGGGCGTGACTCAATTTTTGTCATATTTAAATTGTTATAAGTAAAATGAGCAAGGAGGTGATAAAGAGACCCTCGGGAATGATCTACCTCAAAACAAATACTGATCTTCTTCGCATTTTTCAGAAAAATCTTCTGATTTGTTACAATGATAAATCGTGTGGAGTTATTGTCATTATAATTAATCTTACGATCTAATATTTTCAGGCCATAAATTTCCGCTGCATGTTCACTGCAGATGGCTGCCTGGGTAATGTCATTATCGTTCAGTATTTTTTTCGCGGCAATTGCTGTATTTGCTACACCAATCTGTTGCCATCCCCTCCGTTCGTCCAAATATTTTGCGCTCTGCATCAATGCCTGTGGGTGGGAGTAAACCCGCTGAATTGTTTCCAGTGTGGTACCCTCTACTCCTGCCAGGGCGTGCTCAATAGGAAGTACAATCTCTCCTACGATATAATTTTCAAATTCAACCAGTAGATCATAAACCTGGCTGACCACTCCGGCAGATGAATTTTCTATTGGTAAAACAGCAAAATCAGCTGATCCTTCTTCAATAGCCTCCATTGCATCCCGAAAGGTCTGTACATGGAAACTATTGACATCATTTCCAAAATAGGCATGCATAGCTGCCTGTGAATAAGCTCCATCTGTTCCCTGGAAGACGATTCGGGACTTCTCCCAGTCTAATTTATCCACTCCAATAAAAGGAAGCCGTCCAAGGGCCCCTTTCTTGGTCAGCATCTGATACTGCATTTTACGGCTCTGGGACATCAACTGTTCAAACAGCTCTGTAAGACCTAGCTTCATAAAATCATCATCCACATCTTTTGTGATTCTGCTCAACTGATCTTTTTCTCTTTTTTTATCAAACACCTTCATTCCGGCATCAATTTTAACATCACCGATCTTTTCACAGACCGCCACTCTTCTTTTATACAATTCTGCAATCTGGCTGTCAATCTCAGCCAGATCTTCTCTTAATTCTTCTAACTGCGGCATTTTTCTAGTCTCCTTTTTTACATGCTAAAAGTTATTATAATACAAAGGCCTTCCAAAATCCATGTCAGACATTGAAAAACTTTGGCATTTATTATATGATGTATAAAAAGCAATTTCCATTTCCTATCATTATTTTTAGGAAATAGATAATATATCAAGGAGGTATTTATGAGACATTTAATGAGTCCACTGGATTTTTCCGTGGAAGAACTGAATCAGCTTCTGGATCTTGCTTCTGACATTGAGGCTAATCCTCAAAAATATGCACATGCCTGTGCAGGGAAGAAACTGGCAACCTTATTCTATGAGCCAAGTACAAGGACAAGATTAAGCCACGAAGCTGCAATGCTGAATCTAGGAGGGAGCATCATGGGATTTTCTTCCGCTGATTCCAGTTCTGCTGCTAAAGGTGAAAGTGTATCTGACACAATTCGTACCATCTCCTGTTACGCTGATATTTGTGCCATGCGTCATCCAAAGGAAGGTGCTCCTATGGTTGCATGTCAGCATTCTTCAATTCCTGTCATCAATGCCGGGGACGGCGGACATCAGCATCCCACTCAGACATTGACAGATCTTATGACAATTCGTTCCCTGAAAGGGCACCTTGACAATATGACAATTGGGTTGTGCGGCGATCTTAAATTTGGTCGTACTGTACATTCTCTTATTCACGCACTTGTGCGTTATCCTGGAATCCGCTTTATTTTGATCTCACCTGAAGAACTAAGACTTCCCGGATATATCCGCCATGATGTTCTGGATAAGAACGAAGTGCCTTATGAGGAAGTTGTTCGCCTGGAAGACGCCCTTCCAAAACTGGATCTTTTATACATGACCCGTGTACAAAAAGAACGTTTCTTTAATGAAGAGGATTATGTACGCATGAAGGATTTCTATATTCTGGATGCTGACAAGATGAAGCTTGCACCTGAAGATATGTACGTTCTTCACCCACTTCCAAGAGTAAATGAAATTTCCACAGAAGTGGACAAGGATCCCAGGGCCGCTTATTTTAAACAAATGCAGTACGGTGTCTATGTCCGTATGGCTCTGATATTAACTCTGCTGGAAATTGAAGTGTAGGAGGAGAAACATGGTAAAGAATACTTTGAATGTAGGACGAATTACAGAAGGTTTTGTACTGGATCATATTCAGGCAGGACGAAGTATGGAAATTTATAAATATCTTCATCTGGATCAGCTGGACTGCTGCGTAGCAATCATAAAAAATGCAAAAAGCAGCAAAAAAGGCAAAAAGGACATTATTAAAATCGAATGTCCTATTGACTTTATTGATCTTGATATTCTTGGTTTCATCGATCACAATATTACAATCAACATAATCAAAGATGAGGAAATTGTAGAAAAGAAGCGGCTTCATCTTCCTAAGAAGATTACGAACGTCATTCGCTGCAAAAATCCACGGTGTATTACTTCTATTGAACAGGAACTGGATCACGTATTCGTCCTCACAGATCCTGAAAAAGAAATCTACCGCTGTATGTACTGCGAAGAAAAATATGAAGGACGTTCCAGACATCGCGGATAAATGTGCTTTATACTCCGTGTAAAACCTATTATTTTACAAAAAAAGAAACGATCGGATAAATTTCCGACCGTTTCTTTTTATTTCTGCCCCTCTGACCTAGACATTCCGATCTTCCTGCCAAGTATTTCCGCCATTTCCAGGGCATCTGTATTTTCAATATCTCCCACTGCACAAACGCCAGGAGCAATCACTCTTCCGGCATCTTCCCAGTCCAGATATTCTGCCATAATCTCATAGGTTCTCTCCAGACCTTCAAAATGCTCTCTATCATCCGCTCCACAAGCCAAAAGTACACACTGTTTTCCACCTTTGAGTCCTTTTTCGCTACGATTCAGAGAATACCATCTGTCAATCAGCGCTTTGATTTGTGCAGAAAAAGAAAACCAGTACATTGGCGTAGCAAGCACAATCACGTCAGCCTCTCCAATTGCCCCGGCAATCTGATTAAAATCATCATGAAAAACACAGGGGGTTCCTGTCGAATAACAAGCATCACAGGCACGGCATCCATGAATATTCATATCAGCCGCTGCAATTTTAACCAATTTATTCCGCTGACTCCCTGCACCTTTAATAAAAGCATTGGCCATTCGGTCACTATTTCCACCCTTTCGTGGACTCCCTGTAATTACAACAATCTGCTTCATAATCAATTCCTCCACTTTTACACAGGTCTTTTCTCATTTTTACCCACCACTAATGTCAATTTGGGACGTAACAAAGTTAAACTTTGTTACGTCCCAAATTGAAATCAAGTATAACGATAAGCCGGGTTATGTCGTTGGGTAATCATCTATCTAGACCTGCCGTTACCGACAAGTTCAAGCGACCTACCTAAGACGCGACGGGCCGCCGCATTGTCTATATTCGGTCTTGCTTCGGATGGGGTTTACATGTGCCCCTCCTGTTACCAGGAGGGCGGTAGTCTCTTACACTGCCCTTCCACCCTTACCGGGAATTCCCGGCGGTTCATTTCTGTTGCACTGGCCTTGGAGTCGCCTCCACCGGACGTTATCCGGCATCCTGCCCTGTGAAGCCCGG
>JAHZAV010000047.1 GCA_019423745.1 Lachnospiraceae bacterium | reverse complement strand
CCCCTGTAAAATCAAGGTTTTTCTTGGTTGTCCCTATTATACCGCTATCTCCCTTTAAAATCATAAACAGTTCGGGAAGTTCATCCAAGGAAGTAGATCTAAGCGCAATTCCAAACCTAGTCAGTCTCTGTTTGTCAGGAAGAAAATTTCCGTCTTTATCCTTCGCATTTGTCATAGATCGGAACTTATACAATTTAAAAACAGTTTCATCTTTGCCAATTCTATCCTGCGAAAACAAAACGGGGCTTCCCATCTGAATTCGAACAACAATGGCAATAATCAAATAAATAGGAGAAAGAACAATAATTGCAATCAATGCTAAAACAATATCCATAAATCTTTTTACAGCTTTATACATTCCATTATCTCCTCAAATAAGCACATTCAAATGCTTCAGCATAATTACATCCGGCCTGAACGCCACGATACGCTGCAAGACCTTTAATAGCTTCATCACTTCTTGGATGCGGATATGGACGCATCACACCTTTATAGCACTTCAGTGCCTTTAACTTAGTTTCCACTCCTACCTCGCCAATCTCTACAAAGTAGTTCGGAGAGAAACGGTTTACAGAAGTATCAAGAGACCATTCTGTAGAAGAAAGAACTTCCATGTAAAGAAGCAGCTCAAGAGGAGCAACTTCAGGTCTTCTCTGGAACAGCCTGCTTGCTGCCTGAACAGCATAGCTAGTCTGAACGTGATCATTATTTGTGTCTGAAGGATGGTGTGTGATAATTGCTGTCGCGCCAAAATCTTCAACTGCTTTTTCTATAAACTGCACCAAATCAAGATGCGGTGTTGTATTCATCTTTATATTAGGGAAATCAGCAGTATACACTTTCTCAATACCCATAATTTCTAATGCTGCCTTCTCGTCATCAGCTAATGTGTCGGAAAGGTTCGCACGTGCTCCGGCCCTACCAACCATGATTGCAATTGCTACTTCATTTCCCTCATTAATAAGTTTTCTTACCGTAGCTCCTGCCCCAAGAACTTCATCATCAGGATGTGCTACTACCATTAAGTATTTCATTCCTATTCCTCCACATATATCTGTCCATAATTAACTTTTAATTTATCTGGAACGTTTTTCCCTACTGGAATAACAGAATTACAATTCACAAGACAGAATTTTCCAGCTACAGCATTATGGTCAACAACAGTACCTGCAGAAATAATTGTACCAATGCCAATCGATGCTCCTGTTTGAATTTTGCCCCTGCCATTATTACTGATCCTTCTCCAATACTAGCGGTTTTACTTACAATTGCTTTTTCTGAGATAATTGTTGCTATTCTTGCACCTGAATCGTTCAGTATATTAATCCTTTTTCTCTAAGCTCCGAATTTCCTAAGGTCACAAACACATAATCAAAATTCTTTAGTTGGGCTTCATAATCAACTAAGCAGCCTAACGCCTCGGCGCATTATCATCCAGAAATGACCCCATCCTTGCGCAGTAGCTATTTCTCCACAGACACAACCATGTCCGCCTGCACTCAATATAAGCAATTTCATTCCAATATCTCATTCCATATTTATTTTTAATTAATCTTGTTCATTTCCAAATCCTATGCTATCATTTACTTTATAAAGAAAATACCTGAAAGAAATAAAAACAATTTTAAAATAAAAAGGCGTAGCAAAATGCCCACACCTTCCAGTCTGAGCTTTGCTTACGCCTCCTTATAGATTTTAGATTATGTACTCATCGATTTGTTTGGGTTAAATTTTATGAGTACCCAAGAGGCCATTTTCGTACTTCCGGGCTCGAAAATCTAACTTTTACCGACTTTTTTCAAAATCCTGCGTAAGCAAATTTTTCCTTGTCCATTACGTTTTTACTCCTCATCTCGTCTGCCAGATCTCATCCCCCGGCAGATATATTCCAAACAGTACATCCTCTTTCCGCTGGAACAATTCCACCTCTGCCAGCACATATCGTTTTCTCAAGCGCCGCCTTGTAATCTGTCCCTTATACTTTTTCAAGATTCCTCCTACATGGATCAGATTCCCTTCTTCATCTGCCTCTATCTTTGAGAGGCTCATAGGCCTTTCCAATTCTTTTCCACATACAGCCTGAAGAAATTTAAGATCCTTCTCTTCCACAGGTACAATTTCTACCTGCTCGTTTCCAATCAATTTCGGATACTCCCTTGATTTTTCCAGTTCTTGCTGCAGTTTGTCTGGATACTCGCTCTTGATAAAAATGTACCCAGGGAACAAAATTTCTGTATTTAGGAAAAGCTTCCCTTGTGTGCGAAAGAGCTTTTGTTTCTTTAGCACTCTCCATTGCCTCCACAAGTCTTTGTCTATGGTTCTTTCCATCAACGCTCCTGCTTCCTGCTCTTTTCCAGAAACGGTGCGTATCACATACCATTTTTCCATTTTTTCACTCCTGTCAGGACTTGCTTTTGATTTCCAATCCCGCTGGTACCATGGTCAAAACGCTTTTTACAGGAAATTCCAGTCGCGCCAGACGTTTATGGCGGTCAATCTTCCGGATTCTCTTTTCCCATCCCATCAGGGGACCTTTTGTTATATGTGTCTGTCCATTCTGGATATACCCTTCTGACATGGAAAGATGTCGCTTTGTTCTGCACAAACTTTTTAAAAACCCTTCTTCTTCTGCAGATATTTCCCGTAGATTATCTTGAATTATCGGCTCTTTTAAGCACGATGCAGATTCCAAGCATTTCAGGAAACCTTCCTTATTTTTAATCTCCAGGAAAATATACTGTGGAAACATTTGTTTCTTCTCCACGTGCCAGCTTCCTTCGTATCGTTTCATCTGATCATATGTAAAAAGGAAAGCGTCACAAAGAATCCTGCTGTCAAGTTCCTGACGACAGGACTCTAAGATTTCCTCTTCTTTTCCAGGGTGACATTTTAAGGCGTACCACATATCATCACTTCCCTGTTTTATTTTCGCGGAGTAAACTACTCTGCGAAACTGTAGTTATTATACATCATAATGTATAGCGATTCAAGAAAAAATACTAAATAGGTAAATTTTGTGATGTTTTTAGTACTTGCTCAGCTCACTTTTTGCCGAAAGAGGACGATTTTTATAGAAATGCAATGCTTTTCGCAGAGTAGTTTACTCTGCGATTTTTATTGTTTCTTTCCATAATCTGGAAACCCTATCCCCCACCATCTGTTTGATATTTACACGCAACCTATGATAAAATAGTCCATATTCGTCACTAGGTCTGTATACTGACATGCAATTACATTGACTTAAATCATCAAACGGAGGGGAAACCGTGACATTACAACAGTTAAAATACGCCATAGAAATAGCAAAAAGAGGATCCATGAATGCTGCAGCTAAGAGTCTTTATATTTCGCAGCCCAGCCTGTCAAATGCAATCCGGGAGCTGGAAAATGAACTTAATTTCGATATTTTCATTCGTACGAATAAGGGAATTAGTGTCTCCCCGAAAGGGAAAGAATTTCTCGGCTATGCCGCACAGATTGTAGAGCAGGAAAAGATGCTGGAGCAGCAATATCTTGGCACCGCTTCCGAAAAGAAAACCTTCGGGATTTCCACCCAGCATTATACCTTTGCGGTGAATGCCTTTTCACAGCTTGTACAGGAACTAAGTCCGGAAGAGTTTGATTTCATGTTCCGGGAAACAACGGTTTCAGAAGTCATTAACGATGTGAAAAGCTATAAAAGCGAAATTGGTATTTTGTACATGAACCCTTTTAACAAGCCTACGATACAGCGCCATTTAAAAGAAGCGAACTTGGTATTTACAGAGCTCTTTTCAGCTTCTTCTTATATTCTTGTAGGAAAAAATCATCCTCTGGCTTCTAAAAAAGAGATTCAATTCCGGGATCTTAGACCCTATATTTTTCTTTCATTTGGGAAGGGTGAATTTAATTCCAGATATTTTTCTGAAGAAACCTTGGATATACTTGATCACAGAAAAAGTATCCGGGTCAGTGACCGCAGCACTTTGTTTTATCTGATTCATACTCTGAATGGATTTACAACCTGCACGAAAATGATTGACAAAGATCTTCAGGGAGACGATATCATTGCAATTCCTTTTAAGACGGAGGAGAAAATTACAGTAGGAATGGTTTATCTTAAAAATCATACTTTAAGTCAAACTGCTGACCTGTTTATTCGAATTGTAAAAGAGAACCTGAACAGCCTGCTATAGCTTTTCTTTATATCTACTTTGATATCTGAGATTCTTTATACTAAAGTTGTCTTCCCTAAAACTGTGCTTTTCCAAGGATTAGCGCTAAGGGATGAGAAAATATGTCTTTATTTTCACATCTCTTAGTGCTTATTTTTTGCCTTTTTCCGCTAAATTAGCAGCACAAAATTGCTATAGCAAATAATGTTTCAGACATTGCATTTAAGTGTGTCGAAATTTATAATAAGGCTTGTTAAAACATTAACATCGCGATTTGTGTTTTATGGTTATTTTATAAAAATCTAAACAGGGGGTTTTTTCATGAGTGAGATTGAGAAAAAAGAACAATCAAAAGAAAAACAGCCTACATTAGGCATGTCGATTCTGATCCTTGTACTTGCCGTAGTTGTACTGATGGTTGGAATCCTTGTACTTCACTTATCGCCGCATATTCCGATTTTGGCATGTGCATTTCTTTTATCTTTTTATGGATTATATTTGAAGATTTCGTGGAAAGATATGATGGATAAAGCTTTGGAATCCATCGCCAGCAGCCTGGAAGCTATTATTATTGTTATGACCATCGGTATGGTTGTAGGAGCCTTGGTTGCCTGCGGTACCGTTCCGTATGTTATATGGGCCGGTCTGAAGATATTTTCACCGTCCTTTATTCTTCCCTTTACTGTAATTCTTTGTGCGATTATGAGTACTTTGACTGGCAGTTCCTGGACAACCGTTGGAACAGTTGGAGTTGCATTCCTGGGAATTGGTGTATCTATGGGTATTCCGGCTCCTATTGTGGTAGGTGCTATTTGCTGCGGAGCCTTTTTCGGCGATACCCAGTCTCCTATGTCGGACGGATGTAATTTTGCCACAGCAGTGTCCGGAGCAGGGCTCTACAATGGAGTTAAGGGAATGCTATGCACCCATATTCCGGCGCTTTTCATCAGTTTTGTTGCTTACATTATTATAGGACTTCGTTATTCTGGTTCGAATGCGTCCAGCTCTTCACAGATTGAATCTACATTGGCTGGACTGGAAAAAGGATTTCATTTGACTCCGCTTCTCCTGATTCCGATTATCATACTTTTTATTATGATCGCCATTAAGCTTCCTGCCATTCCTACGATGATTGTAGCGGCAGTAACGGGAATTCTTGTGGCAATCATCTTCCAGCAGGAAAGCCTCGCTTCCGCGCTTGGATATCTGATGAACGGATATGTGGGAAATACGGGTGTAGCTGATGTAGATGCCATTATCACTCGCGGAGGCATGAACAATATGATGAGTACTGTGGCTCTGATGATCTTCTCCATGTGGATGGCCGGAGTTCTCCACAGAATCGGTATCATTCCTGTTATTTTGGGCCACATATCACCACTGGTCAAAAAAGTAACACCACTTGTGGCTCTTACAAATGTATTAACCTTTGTTTTCAGCTATTTTGCTGCCGACCCATATTTAGCTATGACTTTGCCATCGAAAGCTCTTGACACCGCCTATGATGATCTGGGTCTGAATCGAAATGTTCTATGCCGAAATGTTGGAAACGCCGTACTTTTTGCACCTATGGTTCCCTGGGGATCTGGCGGACTCTATGTATCCGCCACACTTGGAATTGCTGTTTCTTCCTATATCCCATGGTACATAATCGGCTATGCTGCACCTATCATCTGTATCCTTTTTGCAGCAATCGGAATCGGAAATTATAAAGCAGTTAAGGAATAATAAAAAGGAGGGGGAATATGAAATCCGAGACAAAATCTACATTTGCAGAATCTGCCATCTGGCTGGGAGTCGCTGTCCTCATTTTAATATATGGAGTAGTGATTTTGCAGCAAAGCCCTCATATTCCTCTCCTTTTCAGTATTGCTGTGATCGTGCTTTATGGTATCACCCATAAAGTATCCTGGAGCGAAATAAGAAAGGGAATCATCCACAATATTTCTGAATCCATAGAAGCAATCCTGATCATATGTCTGATCGGAGTGACTGTGGGGACCTGGATGTCAAGCGGTACTGTGCCAGCTATTATCTACTATGGCTTTCAAATTTTTTCTCCTCAGTATTTTCTGATATCGGTTGTTATTTTGTGCAGCATGATGTCTTTATGTACTGGTTCTTCCTGGACAACAATAGGTACCATAGGCGTTGCCTTTATTGGAATTGGCACCGGGCTGGAAATCCCTGCCGGACTGACAGCCGGCGCAATTATCAGCGGTGCCTACTTTGGAGATAAACAATCTCCTGTAAGTGATTCCACTAATTTTGCCGCTTCTGTCGCAAAAACGGATTTGTATGAGCATGTAAGATCTATGCTCTATACAACGGGTCCGGCATATATCGGCAGTCTGATACTTTTTGGAATACTGGGATTGAAATACAGCAACCAAACTTCAAGCGCACAGCAGATATCCGTCATTACAGAGGGGATCAAGGGTTCTTTTCGTATCGGCCCGCTCCTCTTCCTTCCTCTTATTATGATGATCATTTTGATTATTAAAAAATTTCCTGCCATTCCTACTATGATGGCTGCTTCCGGAATGGGCTTGCTTTTTACCGTGTTTTACCAGAATAAGTCTTGGAAAGAAGGTCTTTCCTATATGTATTCCGGATATGTGGGGCAGACAGGCGTAGATACTGTGGATACTCTTGTAACACGAGGAGGCCTGACCTCCATGACAACCACGATTACTCTGATGCTATTCTCACTGTCCCTGGCAGGAGCGCTTCAATCCACAGGCATTATAGATGGCATCTTAACAAAAACACATAAACTGACTTGTCATATTTCTGGACTGGTCATTTCCACATGGGTCTTTACTTTTCTTTTAAGCTTCTTTGCAGCGGATCCCTATCTGGCAATGATCATTCCGGCTAATGTATGGGGACAGTGTTATGACGAACAAGGCCTACGGCGAAGTGTCTTATCCCGAACACTGGAAGACGGTGGTACCATTATCTGCCCTATGGTTCCCTGGGGAACAAATGGCATTTACTGCTCTGCCACATTAGGTGTTGCAGTTGCATCTTATCTTCCCTACTATTTTCTGGGACTTCTTACTCCTGCCGCCATGTTGTTCTGCGCTTTGTCAGGCTTTGGAATAAAGAAAATCAAAGGGGGTACTTATGACTCATCAAGAGAATAAATCCTTGTTTTCTCTCGGAAAAACGCAGGCAATAAAATGCAGTAGTTTTTCCTCTGAAAAAGAATTAAAAATAAACAGGGCTAAGCAAAAAGCATTTACTTATCACTGTCATCTTTGCTGCCCTACTCTAAAAGAATTACAGACACAACTAAAAGAGCTGGAAATACAGCTGCAGGAAAAGCATCTCCATCTGGACCGTTTTGGTGTCAGCATCGACTATGCAATGGCACTTCCAAAGGGCATGCGCTCTATTTACAGACAAGGAGACGCTCTTTACTTTTCTTCTCAACAAGACTGGAATATATTAGGAGCCTCCCACTGCATGCAGCCTCATTTGGGTGATCACATGATTGGAAGTCCTGCATCTTTAGAAAATACTCAGGCTGCCTTACAGGCAGGTGTAACAACCATCGGAAATATTTCTCAATATTTTGGATGGGACTATCCGGAATACTCTGATTTGAAAGCTCGTACGGAACATACGGTAGAAGCGATCAAACTGATGGCTTCCTTTAAAGAATCCGGCACTCTCATTCACTCCAATCTGGATGACGGCTGTGGCCCTGTAGCTGATGATCTCGGTATGCTGATCGGATATGCTCTTCTCGAACAGTATATTGTAGAGGATCTTCTTCATGCCAGTCTGACACACTCTTATGGAGACATGTTCCACTCTCCCTTTAAAAGGCTTGTATTTCTGTCTGCTCTGAAAAAGATCCATCACGGAAATCTTGTTGGTTCTATGATTTTCACCAACAAACTGGGGCGTTGTCAGTATGACGTGGATCGGAACACTGCACATCTTAGTCAATGTCTTCTCACAGATATGGCTGGACAATATATTTACGAAACTGGACATGCCATTACTGTTATGGGAAACCGTGGCCTGACAATACATACAACCCCGGATGAAATTATTCGGACATTGGAATACGCAAAAGAACTGGAATCCTATATACCAGAACTGGTAAAAACAATCAATACAGATCTGATTGACCATACGGCCGACCAGATTACTAAAAATGGAACTCAGTTCTTTGAACAAATTCTGTCCTATTTTGAAAAATCTGTTGATATTTCCGATCCCTATGCTCTTATGCTGGCTATTAAACGTACAGGAATCCAAACATTATCACGCACGCTGGCTCCTGAAGGAACCGATACCATTACAACGGATTATAAACTTTATCACGAAAGGAGAATATAACTATGAACGAGAAAGAATTAAGCGGTAAAATTGCCCTTGTAACAGGAGCAGCAAACGGCATTGGAAAATGCATCGCAGAAACTCTGGCTCAAAAAGGCGCTGATATCATTATACTTGACGTAGCTGTTACACCGGACAGCGAAGTAATTTCATCCTGCCGTTCTTTTGGTGTCCGGGTCATGCCTCTTGTATGCGATCTCACTAATGTCACAAATATTGAAGAGGCAGTCAATCAGGCCGTTGATACTATGGGACGAATTGATATCCTTATTAATAATGCTGGTGTATATCCGGCTTCCCCTATTCTGGAAGTCACAGAAAAACAATTTGATTTTGTAATTGATATCAATTTAAAAGGTCTTTTCTTTATAACACAGGCTGTCGTTCAAACATCTATGCTCCCAAATAATTACGGAAGAATTGTCAATATTTCTTCATCGGATGGAAAGAATCCGGGAAAAGGTGTCTCCATTTATGGCGCTGCCAAAGCAGGCGTCATCAGCCTGACAAAATCTTTTGCTGGCGAACTTTCCGGATACAATATTAATGCAAATGCTGTTGCACCGGGATGGGTAGAATCCAAGCAGGTTCTTGCAGGGGACAGATGGAAAGACATCATTTCTCAAATTCCTTCTCATCGCCTTGGAAAATTAAGCGAAATTGCAGAAGCCGTCGCTTTTCTGTGCCGTGACTGTGTCTCCTATATTAACGGAGAAGTGCTTGATGTAAACGGCGGCCTTATTATGGATTAAACAACGCTTTATACTTGTACTAGCTTAACTATAATAAAACCAGGAGATTCTCCCCTTCTTACAGGGCTCTCCTGGTTTTTTACGTCTCTTCCATTTTATTTTTCTTCTCCGATTCCCATCTCTTCCAGCATCTTTTTCTCCGCTTCCGTAAGCTGGGCCTTCTTAAGAAGATCCGGACGGTTCTTTGCTGTGCGGATCACAGACTGCTCTCTTCTCCACTTTTCCACATTTGCATGATGACCGGATAAAAGAACCGGCGGCACCTGTTTGTCATGCCAGACTTCCGGACGGGAATACTGGGGATATTCCAGCAGATGATCCTGAAAGCTTTCAAACTCTGCCGACACATCATTGTGCAGAACTCCCGGAACCAGTCTGGAAATGGTGTCTACCATTACCATGGCTGGAAGTTCACCTCCGGTGAGCACATAATCACCAATTGAAACATAATCTGTCACAATCTCTTCCAGCACACGCTCATCAATTCCTTCATAATGCCCGCACAAAAGAATCAAATCTTCTTCTTTTGCAAGCTCCTCAGCCATTTCCTGTGAAAAAGTCCTGCCCTGGGGCGATAAATAAATAACTCTGGGGGCAGATGTCTCTTTTCCATTCTTTCGGCTGGCAATTTTTTCCCGGATTGCCTCATAAGTTAGATAAACCGGTTCTGCCTGCATCAGCATCCCGGCTCCTCCGCCGTAAGGATAATCATCCACACTGTTATGCTTGTTAAATGCATAGTCCCGGATATTCACTGCGTCAATGGACAACAGTCCTTTGTCAATGGCTCTTCCGGTAATACTGGTTCCAAGCCCTGACAGGATCATCTCCGGAAACAATGTCATGATATGAAAATGCATCATGATAACAGTCCCTCCATCAGATGAATGGTCATCTTTCTCTCTTCTACATCAATGTCCAGCACACACTGCCGAATGGCCGGCACAAGTACCTCGCCATGGCGGTCAGAATCAATGATATAGACATCATTGGCTCCTGTAGCCATCACGTCTTTCAATTTACCGAAATGCTCTTCCGGGTCATCGGTATACACATCTATCCCAATCATATCCGCAATATAATATTCATCTTTTCCAAGAGGCGTTCCATCCTCCCGGTCAACCAGAATATCTTTTCCTTTATATTTCTCAATATCATTTATATGATCAATTCCCCGGAATTTTAAAATCGCAAACTGCTTAAAAAATCTCACCTGCTCTATTTCCAGGGGAATCTGCTCTTTTCCTGTATCCAGATAAACTTTTTTCAGTTTCTTGAAGCGCTTCACATCATCTGTTGTAGGAAATACTTTTACCTCACCTTTTATTCCATGTGTGGAAGAAATAACACCTACCCGAAGCTGTTTTTCCATACTTTTTCTCCTTGCCTTTGATCTGTAAAATATAGTTCTTTAAGAAGAACAAAAGCGTGTCCAGGAAATAACCTCTTGAGATCTTTGCTTTCCCAAACCCGCTTTTCTTTCTAACCAGCGATATCTACTACCACTTTCTTATCTTCTTTCGATGCTGCTGCTTTTACGACAGAACGGATTGCTTTCGCAATTCGGCCCTGTTTTCCAATGACTTTTCCCATATCGGAATCAGCCACTTTCACCTCAACTACTGTTGTACGGCCATCCTCTTTCTCTGTCACAACAACACTTTCCGGGTCATCTACCAGTGCTTTGACGATGACTTCTACTAATTCCTTCATGATATGCGCACCTCCCGGTTCTATTTTTCAATGCCTGCTGCTTTGAAAATCTTTCCTACTACTTCTGTAGGCTGCGCACCGTTGTTTAACCATTTCTTTGCTGCTTCTTCATTTACATTGAATACGCTCGGATCCTGGTTCGGATCGTATGTTCCGATCTCCTCGATGAACTTTCCATCTCTTGGGGATCTGGAATCAGCTACAACGATTCTATAGAAAGGAGCTTTTTTCTGTCCCATTCTTTTCAATCTGATTTTTACTGCCATTTTTTTCACCTCCACATTTTTGATTATCTATATGACACATCACGGTAATTCCCATGTGTGCTGGTTAAAAAGGTAATCTGAATTTTCCCTTTTTACCACCTTTTCCAATCATCTTCATCATCTTTTTCATCTCATTGAACTGTTTTACCATACGGTTCACTTCACTGATATCCACACCGGCGCCTCTGGCAATACGGTGTTTTCTGGAAGGATTCAGAAGATCGGGATCGCGGCGTTCTTCCGGAGTCATGGAATAAATCATAGCCTCCATTCGCGCCATTTTCTTTTCTGCCTCTTCTGCCTGGCTGTCATCTATCTGCATGCCTTTTTTCCCGAGACCGCCCATAGCGCCCATGCCGGGAAGCATACTCATGATACCGGAAAGTCCGCCCATTCGTTTCATCTGTTTGGTACTTTCCAGGGAAATCATCAAAATCAAACTGTGCTTTTTTCATCTTGCGGGACATCTCTTTTGCCTTCTCTTCGTCGATTTCCGCCTCCGCTTTTTCAATGAGGGTCAGCACATCTCCCATTCCCAGGATACGTGATGCCATTCTGTCCGGATAAAACTGTTCCAGATCAGAAAGCTTCTCTCCCATACCCACGTAAAGAATCGGTTTACCGGTCACTGCCTTAACAGACAATGCCGCTCCGCCTCTTGTGTCACCGTCCAGCTTTGTAACGATCACACCATCTATTCCAATTTTCTGGTTAAATTCTTCTGCAACATTGACCGCATCCTGTCCGGTCATGGCATCAATCACAAGGATTGTCTGATGCACTTCCACTGTTTCCTTGATTTCCTGAAGCTCTGCCATCATATCCGCATCAATATGAAGACGTCCGGCTGTATCAAGGATCACCAGATTATTTCCGTTTTTCTGTGCATGTTCCAGAGCTGCTTTCGCAATATTGGAAGGCTTATGGTTTTCACCCATGGAAAAGACTTCCACGCCCTGCTTTTCCCCGTTCACCTGCAGCTGCTTGATGGCTGCCGGACGGTATACATCACATGCTACAAGAAGGGGCTTTTTCCCTTTTAATTTATATTTTCCTGCCAGTTTTGCAGTCGTTGTTGTCTTACCGGCACCCTGGAGACCTGCCATCATAATCACTGTAATGGCGCTTCCGGGCTGAAGCTTAATTTCAGTTGTCTCAGATCCCATGAGAGAAATAAGTTCCTCATTCACGATCTTAATTACCATCTGTCCAGGATTCAGACCATTCATGACATCCTGTCCGATCGCTCTTTCCTGAACATTTTTTATGAAATTCTTTACGACCTTAAAGTTTACGTCAGCAGCAAGAAGAGCTCGTTTAATCTCCTTCATTGCCTCTTTGACGTCATCCTCTGTCAGTCGGCCTTTGCTCCGCAGGTTACGGAATACATTCTGAAGTTTTTCAGTCAAACTGTCAAAAGCCATTCTTTAACTCCTCTATTTATACTAAAGTTCCTCTATGATCTCTCTTGCAATGGTCCGGATGTCGGATACCAGTTCCTGATTCTCTTTGTCCGTGTACTGCTCCAAAATATCATCAATTTTATGCACTTTTTCTTTTATTGAAAGAAACTTTTCAACCAGATGCAGCTTTTCTTCGTAACCCTGCAAGGTCTTATTGCACCGCTTAACAAGATCGTGAACGCCCTGTCGGCTGATCCCTGCATCAGAAGCGATCTCTCCAAGGGACAGATCCTCAAGAATAAACTGTTCATATATCTCTTTTTGGTGACTGGTCAAAAGCTCACCGTAAAAATCATACAGCAATGCCTGTTCTAGTATTTCATTCATTTTTATCACCTGTGTCATCATATAATAATTTTCCTGTGGTGTCAAGCATTTTTTCTTGACAGAATAATATTAGTCTGAATCAGACAGAAAAAATATATAATCCTTGCTTCATATTGTCTGATATGTTATATTAAATGTAGAAAAAGGGAAAGCCATAGAAGCGGCTACCCTTGATAATGAACTAACTGTTATATGTAACAGCCGTCACTATTCGCAGTAGTGGCGGCTATTTCTTTCCCTTGGAGATCTCATAAATAAGACCAACAAGGGCAACAATGAATATTAGAAGCTGAATCAGATCAGTTTTTTTATTTTCTTTTTCACACTTTTTCATCTCTGACATATGATGTACTGTAAACAAAATATGTTGGAGGCAATCTTATGAGCGATTTATCATGCGGATGCGATTCAGGAGTACGTTCCGGCGGAGGCTGTGGATGTGGATGCGGAAATGGATTTGGAGGAAGCAGCTGTCTGTGGATCATTCTCCTTCTGTGCTGCTGCGGCGGTAACGGATGTGGAAGAAGCGGCGACTTTGGCTGCGGATGCGGAAATGACAGCTGTCTGTGGATTATCCTTCTTCTGTGCTGCTGTGGCGGCTTTGGCGGAAACGGATGCTGCTAATTTGCTGATCTTTATGATTGGGGAGGGAACGGCTCCGGCTGTTCCCTCCTGTATTTCGTAAATGGCACTGTACCCCTGCATATCCACTCTTTTTTCCTCATATACATAATTACAACGCCACGCAAAGGTGGGCCGTATGGAAAAACATCCCCCTCTACCGATGACTCCTTTTGATGTTCTTACCAGTTCCACACAGCTCCAGATGATGAAGCTGATGCTTCCGTATACCCCGCCTGGCATCCAGAAGATGCTGGCCTTCTATATTAAATTTCTGGAGCTTCAAAAAACGGCAGAATATTTCGGCCTGTTTGGTTCTGCTCCTTCCATGGATACATTCTCCAAATCTTCCGCCTCTGTTACGGAAATCCTGGAGGATTTAAAACCATATCTTGGAAAAAATGCGGAAACCATTGATATGATGTTATCTGCCATGAGCATGATGGATATGATGAAAGATATGGATATGCCTGATTTTTCCGGTGCAGATATGGGTGACATTTCCGGAGTCATGCAAATGATGAATGCATTCCAGAATACCCCGGAAACCGAAACAGAATCCAATGAAAACGAGAAAGGAGAGGATGAAAATGGCACAGGACTGGCTGAATCACCCGGCGATGAAGAATATTGACCCTGTTAAACTGGAACTTATCAAAACTGCAGCACAACAGACTTCTGGAAAATCCGGAAATTCTCTTGCAACAGTTATGATGGCTTTGATTACTTCTGCCGGAAAGCAGGGAATCCGATTTACTCCGGAAGAGACTTCACTGATTATAGAAATCTTAAAAGAAGGACGCTCTGACCAGGAAAAAAATCAGATTGACAGTATGATGAATCTTGTTATGGCACAAATGAAAAGAAAAAAATAGGGCCCCAAGGACCCTATTTTAAAACCCTTCTTCTTTTCTCATCTTACGCATAACCCTTCTTTTGGCTCCGCTTTCCCATTCCTGCTCTTCTTCCTCTGTCTCGAGAATTAATTTCGGAACAGGTGTGGGATGATCATTTTCATCCAGCGCTACCATTGTAAAATAGGCACGGTTAATCAATGTTCTCTCCCCATCCAGACTCTCCACACAGGAGTCTACCTTTACTTCCATGGAAGTATTTCCCACGTAAGTAACCTTTCCGGTTATCACAACTACATCTTTTTGATAAGCACCTTTCAGAAACCGCAGATTGTCTACGGATGCAGTAATTACATTTTTTCTTGTATGACGCTTTGCCACAAGACCTGCGATTTCATCCATCCACTGCATCAAAATGCCTCCGAAAAGACGCCCTGCTGAATTCAGATGATTCGGCCGTACCATATGAACGGTCTCTGTCAATGATTCCGAAACTTTTCTGCTTTCTATCATATTACTATAATCTCCATTCTCTTTTTTCAGTCTCTTCATGTTTCACTGTATGTTCACTGGACAGTATACCAGAAAATCTGCTATACTAAAACTGATTTTTAAAATTTATGAATACGGACTAAAATCAGAGGTGTTTTTATGCGTAATATAAAACTTACAATCGAATATGATGGGAGCAGATATCAGGGCTGGACACGCCTTGGCAAAAATGAATCTACAAATACCATTTCTAATAAAATCATTGAAGTCGTACAACGAATGACCGGAGAAGACATCGAGCTCTTCTGTGGATGCCGAACGGAAACCGGTGTCCATGCCTACGCTCAGATTGCAAATTTCAAAACAAATACAGATATGAAAGATTACGAAATTCAGCATTATCTGAATCGGTATCTTCCTATGGATATTGCCATCATTCAGGTGGAGGATGTGCCGGAACGTTTTCATGCTCAACTGAACGCGAAATCAAAAATCTACGTGTATCGTATGACAATTAACGACGTCCCAAGCGTCTTTGACCGGAAATATACGTTCCACTGTTTCCGTTCACCAGACAAAAGAGCAATGCAGGAGGCAGCCCTTCTTTTAAGCGGCCGCCACGATTTCAAGAATTTTTCCACGGCCAAGCAAAATAAGTCTACGGATCGGGAAATTTATCAGATTGAAATCTATGATGATGGAGAAGAAATGCAGATCACCATACATGCGGATGATTTTCTCCATAATATGTCACGAATCATTGTAGGAACACTTCTTGAAATTGGTCTGGGCACACGAAAAAAAGAAGATATTGAAGAAATTTTTGCCGGCAGACAGTCCGCAAGTCTTCCCTGTGATCCAAAAGGACTTTATCTTCAGGAAATCCGTTATTAATTTCATAGCAAACGACTTTATTTAACGTTTTATAGGAAGGGGGTGTCGCAAAATCATCAAATTAGATGATTGAGCGAGACCCTCGCTCTG
>JAHZAV010000046.1 GCA_019423745.1 Lachnospiraceae bacterium | reverse complement strand
AATCCTCCGTTATAATATATTCGCACATATGTCACAGTTCTCCGATTGCCACACTTTGTTATATCTTGTTATGAGATTTTCTTGCCCTTGTATTTGCCCTTATGAGCAATGAGGGAAAGAGTAAACTTGTGTGTAACCGTATAAAGAGATAAGGCGAACACATTGCGATAAATCCTTTATTTTCAAGGCTTTTGGAGGATTTTATTGATAACCTATGGAGAGCAATAATCACTCATAATTTTATGGTTTTCAAATTCAAATTTCTAGTATTCTTATCAATCATCTTTTACCTTATCTGCTAATACATAGTTTACTTTAACAAATTTCCCTTTAGAGTGTCTAGCACCATGAACTCATTCCTAATATGATACTACTAATTGCATTTTAAACTTTTCCTCGCCGTATACAGCATGTGGAATATCCTTTGGCATAATTAAGGTTTCACCTTTCTCAAGATAGAACACTTCATCTGCCACAGTAAATCTTCCTTTACCTTCCAAAACAGTTACCATTGCATCTCCACCGGCAGCGTGTGTAGATATTTCTTCGCCCTTATCAAATGAAAAAATCGTCATGCTAACATAATCATTTTGAACAAGCGTTTTACTTACAACTTGTCCTTCCTGATATGATACTAAGTCTTTCAATTCTATTTTTGTTTGCTTTTCAACATTCTTATACATCTTTTCTCTCTCCTTAATCCTAAAAATTTAAATTCTTCTTTGCAAATACACCATATCTACCAGTTGTCTTCCACCCTCATATATTGGATGGTCATAATTATCTGTAAAGAAATTTGGTATGATGTGTGAACGTACAAAACCACACTTTTCATAAAACGGTATTGTTAGTGGACTATCTCCAGTTCCTACTTGTAGAACGATATATTGTTCTCTGTATTTCTTAATAATAAAATCAATCAAGGCTTTTGCATAACCTTCACCTTGGTATTCTGGAACTGTCGCAATGTTCTTGATTTCAAGCACGCCATTTCCTTCATCGGTTACAACACACTCACATTTAATACCATTATCATCAAGTACATACATCCTTCCATTATCAAGATATCTGTCTATCATATCTTCCTGTTCATCTGCTAATAGCAACAACGTAAGATATTCTTTTTTGTTTTCTGTTATCTCAATAATATTCATTACTTACACCGCCAACTTCCGATTTGTCTTTCTCTTGATTTCCTATTATACTCCAAAACTATGAATAATTCTACCCGCCGTCTTTTTCACCGAGAACAGTGAGAAAGGCAGTCTGTCACTGAATATAACAGTAAATAAAGATTGAAAGACCGCCTACATGATGTATGAGGTCTTTGCTTATAAGACTTAGTTTGACAAACCCTAATAAACTGCTCTCTATCACAATCATAAAGACGAATCAGTTGTATAATACAATTCATACTTTTGACCGCACAGCTCCAATTTGCATCATTCTTTTGGTAAATCAAAGTCATCTTCCGTACATTTCCGGATTATATGCTTTGTCTTTTCCATCGGTAGCGGTACTTCGTCCGCCGCATAATATTCTTTCTTCACCACTTCAACGACAGCTTCGTGGTTGTCTTTTCCGGCCGGAACAATCACAAAATCACCAACTTCCATTGAGTCGTCATCGGCTATGTAATAATAGCTCTTATATCCTTCGTCAAAGGTCACACTGCAATAGATGATGTCGTTGCCACACCGCCGCACCTTTCCGTAGATGGATGGGTTCATAATTTCGCCCCAACCGTAGAAGGTCATGAAATCAAACACCGACTCCATGAACTCAGCCCAGTCATCCGGTAAACCTTTCTTATCGTAGGTTCCCCGGATGACCTTTTCAACACCCTTTTTTGTGATCACCTTGATGGTGTAGTCTTTGCTTTCAAGTGGATTTTCAACTACATCAGGTGGATTTCCTTCAATATGTTCAAACAGAGTGTCTATGTCCAAATCATCGAGCAGGCTCTCAATACCGCCTTCTACTTTGTACCTGCGAGTGACAGAACAACCTGTGCCTATATTCTGGATGTGTTCAATACTTTCGCTGTTTCTGTCTATAATCAAGGATTCTGTATAATCCCAAACGGCATATTCCGTATGCTCCGAGATTGGTTCCTTCGGTTTTATCTTTGTGATGCGGTGATAGAACACATCAATCCGATTCACAATGTCTGGCTTGTTATTCCCATCAAAAACATACAAATCAGGCATATCCAAACTTTGACGGAGTAAATCTGAAAGGTCAACGCCTTGAACTACAAACTCGGAACACAAGGAACCACGAAATTTATAGGTCTTGCCCTCCGTATTCGTAAGCTCCATATTCCAGTCACCGATGTCTGTTGCAAATACCTCTGTATATTCGTTGCTGAAATATGCTGAAAATGCGGACATAATTCTTTCTGCAACAGCTTTATCGACTTTCAGGTTTTGTGTTCTGGTCTTTTCATAATGCCCATCACGGCGTTGTCCGAATACATACGCTGAAAACCATACCCGTCCTTCCGAATTAATAGAAATGTGCTGCTCGACTTCTTCATCCGGTTCCGGGCATGGACCATAGCCAAGACGATTCGAAACAATACGAATTTTCTTCAATTCACCGGTGAATATAAAAGGGTTCTCGCCGGAAAGCACCGCCAGACGGCTCAGTGCCAAAATAAACCAGGAACGATTCTCAAACTCCAAAATGGAAGCGGCATCATACGCCCAGTGGTTGAAGTATCGCCATTGTGAGTAGATTGCAGAGCCAAGCAAACTGATGTCTGTTATCTCGTCAATCACTCGATTCAATTCATCGTATTTGCTCGCAGCATTCCCGTACTTCTCCGAAAATGCGTGACCGCAATCCATTTGAAACCCAAGAGCTTCACAGTCATCAGCCATGTAGTGATCTACAAGCTCTATGTAGTTGATTTTTTGATCTCTGAATTTATCAACCCATTTTGTAGCGAAATCATGGACTTGCTTCAAATATTCCATTGTGGTCACCTCCTGAAAACAATTAAAACTCCTCCCAGATTCTGCCGTTTAGATCAGCTGCAATCTTCTCGGTATCAGGCATCGTTTTGTACCCAAACATATCCGCAAGGTTGAAGAACTTGCTTTTCTGAATAGGATTCTTGCTGCTTTTTCTAAAGTCAATCGGGTAGAACTTCTCAACCATAAAGTATCTGTGACTGATCGTGCGGAGGTTATAGCCGTAGTCCTCTGCACGGTGGATTGCTTCGTTAATGCGGCAGATTTCATCCGGCGTTGGCGCTTCGCCACTTTCTGCCCGGTATGTCATTTTTCCCTCAACTTCAACCGCAATAATGGTCTTTTTCAACTTGCCGACCGCGCGTATGCTCTTATCTTTGTAGAGTCCAATATATCCATGCTCTGAAAACTTGCGGGATTCCTGATCATAAAATAAATTCAAATCCATGTTGTCCTGGAACGTTGTTCCTGCCACAATCGCTCGCATCCACTTATGACCATCCGGTATCAGCTTTTCATCAAAACAATATTTTTTGAAATCATCCAGCACAGAAATAATCTCCGTGTCTCTGTCATCAATAATATCTTCCATCGACTCCACAAGCTGTTCAAAAGTCAAATTAACGTGCTTAATCGGATGGATCAGGCGTTCCATATTTTTGCTGTTATACTTTTTCAGTTCAACGGTCATTTCATCAAATAACTGCTGCTTCATTGGTCTGGGGTCGATAGTCAGCAGAACCTTGATGTCCTCTGCACCAAACTGCTCCAGATGATTTACAAGCTGCTGTTTATCGAACTGATTATAGAGCTTTGTCTCGACAACGATCTTAAAGCTCTTTTGGCTGATTACAGCATCCGGAACGCTTTCGTCACCGGCAACCTGCAAGTCAAATGTAATTTCAGGACTTTCATCCTCTCCGAGAATAAGGCTATTCAACATAGAGAAGAATTTATCCGCATTGTAATTATATAAGCGGGAAAGCATCAACATGGTGTTGGATGTATCCACATTCTCTTTTGAATGGTATCTCTGAAAGTAATGTATCTGCATAGCGCACCTCCTGAAAACTATCTGCCTTTCTCGACTTTCTGCTTGCGAGCCGATTCAACCCATTTTGCAAACTCCCAATCCAAAGGCACCTCATCAATTACTTCCATCAGCATTTCCTCATAATCAAGATAATCCTGATAATCTGATATTCTGCTCCATGCGCAGGGCAGAGAAGGGATGCCATATTGCTTCTTCGCAATGTCGATGATGTAGTTGTCCAGCGGAATATGTAAAAAACGGTAAAACGGTTCTACAACATCAGGAACCAACACATACAAGTATTTCAAAGTCATATTGACCCATTTTTGCGCTTGTCCAATATAAAACTCGATTCCTTCTGATTCATACATCGAAACAATTTCTTTGCAAATGGAGTGGTGCCATTTTGTAAAATCCTCAGTATCATTCACGGCAACAAGCTCAGGGATTCTTTCTTCCAAAAGCGCATCTACCGCTTTTCTCAACATATCCCCATTCTTGCCATTAAATCGAATCGTTCTGCACATATCCGTATATGCGCTCCTGCTGGCAGCTTCAAAGGGGTTATCCGTTACACCAAAGTAGAGCATCTTCAAAAAGTCCAGAATCTTGCCATCGACAGAAACCATACTGGACGGAGTGGAACATTCTTTTTTTGCAAGAATCCGTCTGCAAAACTCGTCCATCTTGTCCTTGCCATAGAAGGAGAAAGGATCGTCAATAGCGTTTCCGTCCACATCATTCCAAGGGTCAAAAATCACGGCTCCCTTATGATAAAAGAAAACACAATCTTTCATCAGAAAATATCCATTGCTGTGAGCAATCCAATCAGACTGTTCCCGAGCGTATTGCTTTGCCTTTTCAATATCGTACATCTTATCCCTCTTTTCTCTATGCTTTATGATTGTCAATCTGTGCATTAAGGTTTTTAGCGGTTTCTTTGAACTATTGTATTATTTCGCCAAGAAATTACTCTGTATATCCATTGGCATATGATACGCATGTCCACGTTTCATAAGGCTATACAGCTTGAAACTCATGAGATCCGGACTGACATTCAGATTGCTGCAGAATCCAAAGTAATCCAAATCTTCATTTTTCGACATTTCTGCCACATCGTCATCTTCTACGAGAAGATCTGCAGCAAACAAATTGGCTTCGTACTCTGTTGAGTTGGTCATGGTATAGAGCACATCATCTTTCATGGGAGCCAGTTTTAGTTGTTTCCGGTGCAGGATGATATGCCCAAGTTCATGTGCTGCCACGATTCGCTTTTCTTCATCGGGAAGGAAGCTGTTGATCATGACATAAATGGTCTGGCAACTCATAAAGCAGTAGCCTTTTAATTTCTTAAAATTCGATGTTTCCCCGACTACAATGTTCATGCAGTCGAGAAGTTCAAAAGGGTCTCTGGTCTTAAATCGTTTGATCAGTTTTCCCACTTCCGTATAAATATAATTATTTCCCAAATAAATCACCCCAAAAGATTAGTTATCTCAAGCAGCGGATAGTATCCCGCATTTATAATATACTCGAAAGGATGTACCATAATTAGGACACCTGTTATTCGTCCTTGAGATATTTCTTCGGTGTATATTTTTTTGCCCGCATTTTAGAATCCAGATAAAGCATTTGAATTTCGTCCATAAATGCAGTTTTATCTTCATCGGATAATTCTCCACCGGCAAACATAGCTGCAGCCTGCTCTAAGATCTGCTGTGCCTGTTTTGCACCTCTGGATCCAAACTGCTCTGCCGCTTCTGTGATAAAGGACTCTTCTTCTGACATGAGATAAGAAATATCACAGCCAAGTATATCTGAGAGTTTCTGATATAAATCATGTTTCTTAGGATAACGATTCTGGTTTTCCCATCCGCTTACCGTTCTTAATGCTACACCTAGTTCCTGAGCCAGTTGGGCTTGACTCATATTTTTCGTTGTTCTTAAGGATTTTACCTTTTCACCGAATGTCATAACAATACCTCATTTCTAAGCGCTTTTAGGTGTCTCTCACTTATCCCGGAGCAAAAGCAGGAAAGTTATTTCCTAAAACACGCAACTTAACTATTGACAACAAGCAAGTTGTTGCATATAATGTGAATCACAACAGATGTGCAACTACTTGCCTATAATATAGCGAATCTTTCCTATAATGTCAATGGGAAATGCATGTAAATTGCATATAAGGACTTATATTTACTGGATTTGAGATATGAATCAGTAAAAAAATGTCTTGTATGACACGAGAAGATATTGTACATATAGGCAATTTAAAATGTATATGGATATTTCCATATGGGAGAGGTGAAAAGAATGGAACGTCAGAAGTCATATATCTGTATCGATCTGAAATCCTTCTATGCCTCTGTGGAGTGTGTAGAAAGAGATCTGGATCCTTTTACAACGAATCTTGCTGTTGCCGATCCGACCAGATCACAGTCTACAATCTGCTTAGCAATAACACCCGCCATGAAAAAGCTTGGAGTGAAGAACAGATGCCGTATTCATGAGATTCCTGCAGGGATTGACTACATCACTGCCATGCCAAGGATGCAGTTATACATTGATTATTCTGCTAAAATCTACAGTATTTATCTCCGGTATCTGTCAAAAGAAGATATTCATGTATATAGCATTGATGAGTGTTTCATGGATGTGACGGACTATCTTTCTCTTTATGATATGTCGGCAAAAGAAATGGCTGTGGAACTTATGGATGCTGTTATGAAAGAAACCGGAATTACTGCGACTGCAGGAATCGGTACCAATCTTTATCTGGCAAAGGTCGCAATGGATATTGTTGCGAAGCATGTGGATGACCACATTGGTATTTTGGACGAGATATCTTACAGACAAAAACTTTGGGATCATCGTCCACTCAGCGATTTCTGGAGAATTGGTTCCAGAACCGAGAGAAAACTTGCCGGATATGGGATCCATACGATGGGCGATATTGCTTATGCATCTGTTACATCAGAGGAATGGCTCTATAAGATGTTTGGGATTGATGCTGAACTGCTGATCGATCATGCCTGGGGATTTGAATCCTGTGGTATGCATGATATTAAGAATTATCATACAGAAGAACACAGCTTATCAAACGGTCAGGTGCTTATGAGGAATTATTCTTATGAGGAAGCAGCGGTTGTTGTGAGGAAAATGACAGACGTTCTGGTGTTGGATCTGGTAGCAAAAGGTCTGATCACAAGTTCTGTTACGCTGTGGATCGCATATGATCACAGATATGAAAAACCCTCTTCCCACGGGACTGTGAAGTTGACATCGCCAACAAATAGCTCTAATTCTATCATGGATGAGGTGGAAAAACTGTTTCGTCAGATTACAGATCGGCATACCGGGATCCGTAGAATAGAAATATGTGCGAACCGAGTCACATCGGAAGGATATCTGCAGTACGATATATTCACAGATCCGATTGCGATTGAAAAGGAAAAGAGCTTACAGCGGGCAATCTTAGACGTAAAAAAGAGATATGGTAAAAATGCAATTATGAGGGGAGCGAATCTGCTTGAGTGTTCTACTTATCGAGAACGCAATAATCAGATTGGCGGACATCGAGCATAAGGAGGTGTTTCTATCATGTTGGCGAGTGCGTATGCAGAATTAATTTATATGCCAAGACCAGTTTCAAACCGAAGGAAGATGGAAGTTGGTCACAGGGCAAAACAGTTTGCCCCCTTTGCTGCACTCCAGGGATTTGAAGAAACGGTCAGAAAAAAAGAAATATTATATGAACCAAAAAAGGAGTTGTCTGAGGAAAAGAAAAATGAGCTGGATAGTAAATTGAGGATCCTTTCCAAAGGCATGAAAGTTCAGGCAGTTTATTTTGTAGAGAGTTCAGAATTCCCCGGAAAAGGAAAACACTGTAGCATAGAAGGAATGGTGGAATTCTTTGATCCTCAGATCTATCTTAGGATTGGGGATACAGAAATACCTGTTTCAGAGATTACAGAGTTATCTGGAAATGTCTTTGAAGCATTAGAACAACCTTGTTAATGAATAAAGTGGAAGTCTCTGGGAAACCAGCGGTTGAGTGGTAGCCGATAGGAAACAGAGATGGAAACCCAGATTGTCAAAGCCAGTTTGGATATGTATATCATGATTGTTCGCGCAGCTTTGGCGCTTACGGAATGGACAGTCATGATGCTCATAAGGCGGATTTTTATTTCCCTTGGATCCGTTGAGTAATAAATGTTAGATCAATGTTATTGCTTAAGGAGGAAGCCTATGGGATCAGGTAATGTTAAGTGGCATGTTCACTGCTCTGTTTGTGGAGCATTTTTAGAAAAGAGTGCTCAAAGCGATTCGGAAGTGGATTGCAAAAAATGTAAAAGCACATTAGAAGTTTTAGTAAAAGATGATATTGTATCTGTTCGTCCTCTGGTCATCCGGGACGAAAAGCTGAGAGAAAGGATGGCTATATATTCCAGAAAGTTGATGAACACTTCTGGAAAGAAAACAAAAAATGATGAATAAGAATGAGATACCCGGTATGGCGGTGAATTTGGCTGGAACCATCAATACTGCACCGGATATCAAGAGTTTGTCAAGGAGCTGAACCTGACTGGAATCACTAAGAGCCCGGCAAAACATTTGTATTTGATTCATGGAATCGTATTCGATTCTGTTGTGTCAAAAGCATTCCTTCTCCATGATCCAGGATGATAGGATAGCGGTTGTAAACAGAAACAAATTGTTGATTAGCTTCCTGGATATAGGAATTCATTTTAGTCCGACACCTCCTTTATTTCAATCTTAAATACATTGATCACATCTACATCCGGACAACAGAAAACGATGGAACCATCGGATTGACTTGGAAGCTTTCCGCCGTATCGCAGGATATCGATGTAAGGAAAGGCTACATGCATAGCCATAGGACAGAGCTTTCCCCTTTCAGTGTCGAAATCAAAGGTGTCACCAATACAATGTCCCCGGTGGCATCCCATATGCCCTTTTTGGTCAATTAAGGTAAGTGTAATTTTCGGTTTTTTCATCAGTAATCTCCTCCCCAAACTGTTCGATAGGAATTCCCTTATATTTGTCAGTATTGTTCCGATTTGCTCTGATAATTCTTTCAATCTGTCGCATTGCAGTCTCAACGCTTTTCAGTAGGTTTCCAAATTTCAGATAATGTCCAACTGTCATAGACATAAAAATGTCTCCGGTTCCGGGAAAACAAACCGGTATTTCTTCATAAGGAAGAAATATACTTGGTTCATCAGCAGAATTTTTTGCCACAGTAAACATTTTCCCATCAATGTTGGCACTTGTGATAATAAGAGCTTTGGCTCCCAGTTCATGAAGGCGCTTTGTGATCTCTTCAATTTCATACTTCGAATAAGTGCCTTGAATTGCGTGACCGGATAAAAAACATGCTTCTGTGATATTAGGAACTATAACATCTGCAATGGAGCACAGTCGCTTCATATAGGGAATGGTTTGCTCTGTTATTCCATTATATCGTTTCCCGTTATCCCCCATAATAGGATCTACAAAAATAAAAGTACCTGCTTTTCTCTGTTCTTTACAATATTCATATACAAGAGAAGCCTGTTTTTCAGATACAATAAACCCTGTACAAATTGCGTCAAAAGAAAAGGAAAGTTCGTTCCATACCTGTAGTGTATTTTCCATATATTCAGTGGTATCCAGAATATCAAACCTACCATAGTCCAACGTGTTAGAGATCAGAGCAGTAGGTAAGTTAAAAGTTTCAAATTTTAAATGAGAGAAAACAGGTATCATGGCAGACAGGGCAACTTTCCCATATCCGGCCATGTCATTGATCAATAAAATTTGAGATCTGTTTTTGGATTTCATAGTCGTATTACTTCAGTTTTTTAAATAGCAAAGTCTACAGAGTTTCTTTCCTGCGTTTGTTTGAAAAATTTTCTGAAGAACTGTCTGTATTGTATGTTGATCCATATGGTCCTCATAAAAGTTCACCAGAAAATCTGCTTCTACAAGGATCTGATAATCAATTCCATCTATATTGGAATAAGTATGGTGATGGCCCACCAGATAACAGATCCGTGAAACATCTGCTTCGCTAAAGCATAATTCTTTTAACATTTTGTGAGCATAAGCAGGCCCTTCCTGTTCCTGCAGTTTCCCATTACTGCTTCCAAATTTTTCTTCTGCTGGTCGAATGCCAATATCATGAACCAAAGCCGCACATTCTGTTATAAATTGCATATGTTCATCCAAGTGTTCCATCCGACCGATCATCTGTGCAAAGCGATGTACCTTCACCAGATGCTGAATACGCATGGGATCATGTTGATAAAACAGTATCATTTTTTGTTCCAACAGATCGATTTTTTCTATATCCATGTTAAAAACCTCCTCTTATTGTTCTTAGTTTTTCATCCAGAGTTCCAACAATTCTTTTCCTGTAGATGTCTGAAAAAGCCTCCGGCTAGATGCTGCTTGTTCCATTGAAAGCTCACCTTCGTAACAGTTTATAATCAGATCGGCTTCTATCAAAAGCTGCAGCAGATTGTTTCTATCGCCAGTATAGTCGTGGTGATGCAAAACCAGTTCTGTGATCTGTGGAATATAAGATGGCAGATAGTTGGCCTTGCTTAAAAAATCGTAAACAAGATGAGGGGATTCCCTCTGCTGATTTTCCTGGCTAGCATCACCATTGTAGTGCTGCTTACAATATTTGATGGCGATGTCATGTAAAATAGCAGCTGCCTGCAGGATCTGCTGGTCTTCCAGAGATAATTGCTCCTGTTCTCCCAAAAGCTTTGCCAGTGCGTAGACTTTCAGAACATGTTGTGTCCGCCTGCAATGGCCTTCTTCATAGCAAAGCACACAATATAAAAGATAAGCTTCATTATTGATCATGTGAAAACGATTCCTTTCCTGTAATGATCCAGTATAGTTCTCTACTAGAATAAAGGAAACAATGATTCAGGTGCGTTGCGGTTGCAACATATAACACAAAATGTTATAATAAATTTTCAAGAGGAGGTATATGAGAATGAAGCCTGATTTTAAACAACTTAGCTTGTTACCGCTTTTTACCGGTATTTGTGAAGAAGATTTGCCGACAATGTTGAACTGTATGGGAAGTTATCAGAAACAATATAAAAAAGATGAAATGATCTTCTTGGAGAGTAATGAAGTGAGAAGTGTTGGTATTATATTATCCGGCAGTGTTCATATGATCAAGGAGGACTCGGAGGGATATCATACGCTCCTTGTTACCATAAAAGAGGGAGAACTGTTCGGAGAATCGTTTTCCTGTGGCAGCCATCTGGATTCTCGTGTAAGTTTTTCTGCCGCTGTACCCTGTACAATTTTGTTTCTTCCTTTTTACAAAGTTATTCATTCCTGCAAAATGAGCTGTACTTTTCACCATCGGCTCATTGAAAATATGGTACGGTTGATCGGAGATAAAAATGTACAGCTCATGCAGAAAATAGAGATTATTTCAAAAAAAACGCTTCGAGGAAAAATTATGGCTTATTTACAGAATCAGTCATCAGAACAGAACAGCAGACAATTTACTATCCCTTTGAGACGATTAGAATTGGCCGAATACCTTTGTGCGGATCGAAGTGCTTTGACCAGAGAGTTATCTTGTATGAAGAAGGAAGGCTTGATATGGTACGAAAAGAATAGTTTCCAGCTTTTGTAAAAAGGTGTCTCCCTTTGGCATATCATTTATGATTGTCGAGGGAGGTATTTTTATTTTTGTGCAGACAATGAGCTTCGTAAAGCGTGTTTCTCATCGTTGATAGTCCTATTTTTTTGTCCTACAATATCTCTAAAAGATATATTTGGAGGTGCTATGGAATACTTAATTTTAGGATTGCTCATCCTTTCTCCTATGACAGGGTATGAACTGCAGCAGTTTATCAGGAAAAACCTTGCTCTGATCTGTTCCCACAGTGCCGGCAGCGTGCAGACAGCTCTTGCCAAGCTGGAAAAAGACGGCAAAATAATATCTCACGAAACAGCAGAAGGGAGAAGACGGAAAAAGGTCTTTACCATCACAGATACCGGACGATCAGTTTTTTCAGCCTGGGTCGCACAGCCCATGCAGTCAGGAAAAGTAAAAAATATGGAGCTTTCCAAACTGTTTTTTGCCGGGCTTGCAAAGCCGGAAGAAAGGATCGCCGCTATCAGGAACTATATCTGCCAGATGCAGCATACGAAATCTGTGCTTTGTTTGATCCGGGAATATTTCAGACAAATGAAGGAGGAGGAGCTGCCGCCTGGAACAGACTGGGCACAGGTTCTTCGTTTTCAGGGATATACGATTGAATACGGCATTGCTGCCGCTGAATTTGAAATAAGCTGGTATAGCCAGCTGCTTCGGAAATTGGAGGAATAATCATGAAGATACTTGTTTTGAATGCAAGCCCTAAGGGCAAAAATTCTACAACTGTACATACCGCTCTATACTTACAGGCTCTGTATCCGGAGCACAGTTTTACTTTCGTTCCGGTGGGGCAGAGGATTAAAAGCTATGAAAAAGATTTTACTCCGTTGCGAACAGAGTTGAAGAAGGTGGATTTGCTGCTTTTCACTTACCCGGTCTATACCTTTATCGCACCATATCAGCTTCACAGACTGATCGAGCTTATGAAAGAAGATGGCGTTGATCTTTCTGGTAAGTTTGCCAGCCAGATCACGACCTCCAAGCATTTCTATGATGTGACCGCTCATCGGTATGTAGAAGAAAACTGTTTTGATCTTGGTATGAAGGTTGTGAGAGGACTGTCAGCGGATATGGACGATCTTCTTACGGAAAAAGGACAGCAGGATGCCAGTAACTTTTTTGAACAGTTACTGTTCTCCTGTAAGCACGGGTTATTTGTTACCCCTTCCGGCAGAGCTCCCAGGCGGGAAAAATCCGTATATCAGCCTGTGATTCCCTCTGCTCCAAAAACGACAGGGAAAGATGTTGTTATTGTCACCAACTATGACCAAAGTGATGAAAACCTTCAGAATATGATCTCGGATTTCCGTGCGGCCCTGCCCTATGAGAGCCGGGTAGTCAATCTGCGGCATTTTCCATTTTCCGGTGGCTGCCTGGGGTGCTTTGGATGTGCGGTTACCGGAAAGTGTGTTTATAAAGATGGCTTCGATGAGTTCCTTCGTAAACAGATCCAGAATGCAGATGCTTTCGTTTATGCATTTACCATTTCTGACCACTATACCCATTCCAGTTTCAAGTGTTATGATGACCGGCAGTTCTGCAATGGACATCGAACTGTGACACATGGCACTCCCATCGCTTATCTCATCAGCGGAGACTATCAGTATGAAAACAACCTCAGGATGATCCTGGAGGGGCGTAGCGAAGTAGGCGGTAATTATCTGTGCGGAGTTGCTACGGATGAAGGAAATACTACTGCAGATATTCAGACTCTGGCGGATTCTCTGGTATTTGCTCTTGAAAAAAAGCTGTCACGGCCGGCCAATTTTTATGGTGTTGGCGGAATGAAGATCTTTCGGGATCTTATCTATGTCATGCAGGGTATGATGAAAGCCGACCATAAGTTCTATAAAATGCGCGGTATTTATGATTTCCCTCAGAAACAGAAAAAACGGATTTTACAGATGAAATTGGTGGGCGCACTGATCGCCGTTCCATCGGTTCAGAAAAAGATAAAAGGACAGATGAATCAGTATATCATTGGTCCCTATCAAAAAGTTGTAGAGCAGGCGAAAAAAAGGAAGATATAAAAATGAGTATTCTCTCTATAGCAATTTTATTTTTCATAATCATGGAATCAGCTAATGTGCTCATCTTCTATTTCTGGCCAGACAGCCGGCTGGGAAATGGTGTGGGTGTTTTTAATGCTTTTCATGACAGCGCGGATGAGGAACAGAAAACCCATTCATGCCGAACTGAAAAAGCTGAAAAACGGCTGGACGAACAAACGGGATAAGTATGAGGAAGCCCACCGCGCCGAGCTGACCCTATGGAACGCAGCAAGCCGCTATCTCCATGCAAATCTGACGGATATAAAGATGCTGCCTATCTCCAAATGGAAACAGGAATACGCCGACCTCAAAGAGCAGAGAGATACCGACTACACCAAACTGAAATTTGCAGATGTGTAAAAATATAATTCGATTTTTTTATAATGATAAAGTCGAGCAAAGGTTTCCTAAAGCTACTATAATTTGTGGCAAGGAGGTAAGGAAATGCTTAAGCAATTAAACGACACCATCAATTATATTGAAGAACATTTATTGGATGAAAAAGTGATTGACGAAGCAATGAAAAGAGTCAGCGTTTCGGAACTACATTTTAAAAATGTTTTTTTCTTTCTAACAGGTATGTCTATCAATGAATATGTTAAAAACCGAAGATTGTCTGAGGCAAACTATGATTTGCTTCATGGCAAAAAAGTGACGGATATTGCTTTTAAGTATGGCTATCAATCGATGGATGGGTTTACACGAGCATTTAAAAACTGGTGTGGTTTCTTACCCTCCGAGATTTCAAGGAGGGGGGAACATAAAGTGTTTCCCAAATTTAATTTCATAATAAAAGTAAGTGGAGGAAACAGCATGGAATGCAGAATTATTGAAAAACCGGCATTTAATTTTGTCGGTGTAAGTAAACGAGTACCGATGCAGTTTGAAGGAGTTAATAACGCAATTGTGGATCTTGCAAACAGCATCACGCAGGAACAAAGAGAAGAAATGCATCGTCTGCAAAATATGGAACCGTTTGAAGTTGTCAATGTTTCCTATAATTCAGACACAGAGTTTAAGAAAGAAGAAGGTTATCTGACACATTTGATTGGTGTTTTGACAACAGAAAAAGAAATCGGTGCAGGCTTAGAAACTTTGCCAATGAAAGCAGGAACATGGGCGGTATTTCCAAATGAAGGAGAGTTTCCGTCCACACTTCAAAATACAATGGCAAGAATTTATGCAGAATGGTTTATGACAGCGGATTATGAGCTGGCAGAATCCCTTTCGTTTTCATTTACAAAAATGAATCCTGATAGACAAGGACATGCGTATAGCGAGATATGGATTCCTGTAGTGAAAAAAGAACGATAACATCATGCTCTGGCATGCAGAGGCTATTTTTGTCGAATATATTATGCTATTATAAAAAAAGAAAACAGGTCGACAAATTGCAAATTTGTTTGACTTTTAGAATTGAAGTAGATGTGTAGGGAATCACCGCAAGGTGGTTCCCGTTTGCATGTTAAAGTGGTATAATCGGGATATTAAAGAAACTTGAAGTTGTACGGAGGAAATATATGAAATTATCAAAAATACATCATGTTGCAATTATCGGTTCTGATTATCATTTATCAAAAGATTTTTATGTTAATAAGTTGGGTTTTTCTGTTATCCGTGAAAATTATCGCGAGGAGCGTAACGATTGGAAAATAGATTTGGCAATGGAAGGAAACATTGAGTTGGAATTATTTATCATATCGAATCCGCCCAAAAGAGTTTCATATCCTGAAGCATGTGGCCTAAGACATTTAGCCTTTCATGTTGAGAACGTTGAAGAAACTGTAGAAAAATTATCTCAAATAGGAATAGAATGTGAACCGATTAGAATAGATGAATTTACAAAAAAGAAAATGACATTCTTTTTTGACCCTGATGGATTACCATTAGAAATTCATGAATAATGGAGAATTCAATTTTACGAACACTTAAAAATTTCAGTTTGTATAACAGGAATTTATCAGAAAATGAGGAATAGTTGAAATGGAGGCGCTATAATAACATGAAGATTGAAGGGAACCAGAAAGAACTGGATGCAATGGTAGAATTTCATAAGGGAAACCGTGTCGAGGGGCTGAGACTGCAAGAAGAATTTGCAGCGGAATTTCGTAAGGAGTATAAAGACAAAGATCACTGTCCTTGCCTGAAAGCCTGTCGTTATCACGGAAACTGTAAGGAATGTGTAGCAATCCACAGAGCGCATCAGGAACATGTTCCTAATTGTATGCGACCATTGATTAATAAAAAATTGAAATTGATGTCAGAATTAACAGAGCATACCTTGGCAAATGAAATAGAAGCTCCACATGAGATTTTAAGAAAATAGGTAAGTCAAATTTCAGTATGTCTCTGCCACGCTGATGAAAACATCTGGAAGTTCATC
>JAHZAV010000045.1 GCA_019423745.1 Lachnospiraceae bacterium | reverse complement strand
CAAAAAGAATGGTGCTGGAGCTAAGCTCCGGCACCAACTTTGTCTACAGTCTGAGAGACGGAGCAAAGTAATTTGCTCCGTCTCTTAACTTATTCCGTATTTGATGCGAATTTCTGAGGTGTATATTAAGAAAACATTCTGACTATCTAAGGGAAGGCTTCGGAGTGTCTTTCAGTTTTGGCCACACTGTAATAAGCATGGTTACAAAACATGCAGTTCCGCCAATAAAATTTGAAACAGGTTCGGCGAGAAATACTCCGTCGGTTCCGAATCCTATTGCAGGAAGTAAAATGGTAAGTGGAATAACTATAATAACTTTTCGGAACAGGGAGAAAAAGACAGCCTGTTTTGATCTGCCCAAGGCAACAAACGTGGATTGCCCGGCGAATTGGAGTGCCATCATGAAGATTCCGAAAAAGTACAGTCTCATGGCAGGGACACCTTTTCCCAGTAATTCGGGTTCGCTGTTAAATAGATGAATAAAAAAGTGTGGGAAGAAAAACAAAAGTCCCCAGGCGATCAGAGAAAAAATAATACAGGCAATAGCTGTAAAGCGGATTGCTGCTTTTACTCGTTTGTATTGCCCTGCTCCATAATTATAGCTCATGACAGGTTGTGCGCCGCTGGTCAGCCCGTTTACAGGCATGGTGATAATTTCCCGGACAGAATTAATTACTGTCATTATTCCAACATATAGGTCACCGCCATATCTTTGCAGCATAGCATTGCACATGATCTGGACGGAGCCGTTAGTGATGGACATGACAAATCCGGAAAGCCCAAGACCTGTAATATCTTTTACAATTGACAGATCAGGGCGTACCAGGGTGCGGGGCAGGCGAATGACTGCCTTTGGTCCTGTCAAAAAGCGAAATACCCAAGCGGCAGAAATAAATTGAGAGAAAATGGTAGCTAAGGCAGCCCCACGGACACCCAGGTGAAAAATAAAAATAAAAACAGGATCCAGAAGCAAGTTCAGAACTGCTCCAATTGAGACGGTGAGCATACCTATTACTCCGAATCCCTGGGCGTTGATAAAATTATTCATCCCCAGACTTACCATAACGAACAGTGTGCCACATAAGTAGATGGAAAGATAGGCGTCAGCATAGGGATAAGTAATATCACTGGCGCCGAACAGATACATGAGGGGAGCCTTAAATAAAAAACAGATTAATGCCAGAATTACCCCGCTGATAAGGAGCATGGAAAAAGAGTTTGCCATAATCTTTTCTGCTTTTTTTTCATCACCAGATCCCCGTGCTATCGAAAAAAGCGGAGCGCCACCCATACCAAATAAATTGGCGAATGCAGTGATAATTGTAATAATCGGAAGGGTCAGACCGATACCAGTCAAGGCCTCTGTGGAAGTATGAGGAATATGGCCGATATAAATTCGGTCCACGACATTATAAAGTACGTTAATAAGTTGAGCCAAAGTCATGGGAACAGCCAGGCGGAGAATATTTCCGGAGATGCTTCCTTTACTGAAATCACTTGAATTTTGCATAGTTCTTACCCTTTCTTGATAAGGAGTTCTTATCCATTCATTCTGTTTTCTAGTATAGACTTTTTGGAGATTGTTTTCAATGTTCCATCATATAATGAAAAAGATAGAACATAGTGAAAGGTGAACCAATGGATTTGTTTATGGTTGCGTCAAATATGATTATTCCGGTAATCATTATGACTATTGTGTGCTTTGGCATTTCCAGGAAAGTGCCTGTGTATGATTCCTTTATAGAAGGGGCTAACAACGGATTTAAAATTGTACTTAAGATTATGCCAACTATGATAGCACTCATGATTGCAGTAGGAATTCTGCGCTCCTCTGGCTTTCTTGAAATGATTGCAGAATTGATTGGGAAATTTACAGTACATATCGGGTTCCCGGGAGAACTAGTACCACTTACTATTGTGAAAATGTTTTCATCTTCAGCAGCTACAGGACTTTTGCTGGATCTTTATGAAGAATTTGGAACGGATTCTCTCATTGGACTTATCGCATCTATCAGTATGTCTTGTACGGAAACTATATTTTATACGATGAGTGTATATTTTATGACAGCCAAAATTACAAAAACAAGGTATACGCTAACAGGAGCACTAATTGCAACAGGAGCAGGGCTTGTTGCCAGCGTTATTTTAGCAAAATGGATGATTTAAGAAAATAGAAAAGAGGATGAGATCTTTTGAAAGCGCTCATCCTCTTCTTATTTTGTTCTGTTATTATTCTTCTAAGACATATTCTTCTACAATATCAAAGGGGGCAGGTCCGGTATCAAGAACAGCTTTATGGAAACGTTCCTGTGTAAATTTATTTCCCCAGTGAGTTATTGCCGATTTTTTTAGCTCTAAAAATTCCACATAGCCAATATAATATTTTAAATAATTGCCTGGATCTCCTAAAATAAGATTGTAGATATCCTGTATTGTCTGGGTGTCGGTAATTCCAAAATTTCGAAAGAATGATACCGTCTCTGTAAGAGACCACCCATCATAGTGAATGCCCATATCGGCCAGAGCATAAAGGCCCAAAATAACAGAGGCATTTTTTTGGGCAAGAATTGCCTGTTGAGATTCAAGACCAGAATAGTAGTAGCTGATCATTTCTACATAAGTTGCCCAGCCTTCGGTGTAGCCTCCCCAGTCCAGCAGATTCCGAATAGGGTCGGGATCTGTAGAGGCATAATAGACATTCTGATAGAGATGGCCCGGATAGCCTTCATGTGCCAGTGTAGTATAAAGAGTGAGATCGTCAGGCAGATGGCTTTCGTTAATGTAAATGACATTTTCTTGTGTGTTGTCTATAGCAGGAATCATAAAAAAAGCAGGACTCAGATATTCTGCCATTTCCTTTTGGACTTGTTTTACCTGAATGTTAACATTTGGAAGATCAGGAAAATTTCCAGTACATTTCCCTTTTAGTTGATCAAGAATTGCAAGGGGATCCGTATTTTGTAAAGTCAGTTTCACTGAGGTGTCATCAGAAGAGTTTTTGTCAGAAATTTTATCTGTAAGAATAGACTGCATAGCAGACAGATCTTCTGCCATCTGGGACTTTGTGAGGGACTGCAGCTGTGGAATACTGCGGGAGGAACCGGTGTCCCGGCGAACGATATATTTATAATATGCTTTTCCGTTGGGATAGTAACAAAGGCCATTTTGATTTTTGCCCGTGTTTTTGAGGGCTGACATTGCAGCAGACAGTTTTCGATAAGCGGGAAAAACATTTTCTTTCACCAGTTTTTGATGCTGAGATATGTATGCTGATTTTTGCGCTTCTGAAAGACCCGGCACGTTCTCCAGTCTTTCACGGAAGGAAGAGAGTAAATAATGGTTATCGCCCATAGAAGTAAAAGATTTGCACTCTTCTATAATATCCTGTGCATTGTGGGAAGACATAAACAGGCCGGCTTTGGATTTTGCTTTCTCAAATTCAATGAGGGAAGAAAAATATGAAGGAACCTCCCCCAGGAGAGCAAGATAGCAATCGACATCTTTTGCAGAATAAAAGGGGTATTCAGATAAAAGAATGGGGAGCTGTGCCTGGGTTCCGGTTAAAGGGCTTAAAGGTTCATCGTAAAGTGTAAATGGAACAGATTCCAGTGCGTTGGTTGTATAGATTCTTAAAACATCATAAGTGAGCTGGTTTTCATGAGAAAGTTTTTGTCGGCGAAAACTGTCAAGAATAGCCAGACAATTTTCATAGGAAGCGCTTAAAGCTGTCTGATCGGTTGTATATGTACCTAAAGTAACAGGGGCATTTTTGATTCCATATATTTCAGGATTTTTCAAAGTGTAATGAAGAGTGATGGTACTGGATGAAACTTCTTGACGAAAAAGATCAGCAGTAAATTGTCGAAAAGCTGCATTTTCATCTTGAAAAAAGAGAGGGGTGCAGGCGCTGAAAGAAAGAATTACTGCCATGGCAAGGCAAAGAAAAACAGAAAGCTTTTTTTTCATATTAAAATCCTAAGGTTTTTCTTTATAAATATGCAATTAGAAAGGGAATGATTCCCTGTTAGCTTAGCTGTAGGGGATTGAAAAAAAGAAATCTCCATGATAATATGTCAACGTTAGGATTTGCTGTAAAACAGAGCAAAAGGAGTACAGATGAAATTTGTATATGATATTCCAGATTCATTCTGGAGCCTGTTTCGTTCGAAAAACAGAGAGATATATATGGAAGCTTTGCTTCAGATTAATGAAGAATATGAATATAATAATTATTTCCTGACCAGAGAGGCTTGTCTGCAGATATTAAGTGATTACTTTGCAAGCAAAAAGATTCAGTTGGAGATGGAAGAATCAGAGAATGAACTTGATATTTTGGAGACGCCGGCGGCTCGGATTTTGAACTGGCTTGTAAGGTTTCAGTGGTTAAAAAAGTCAGAGGATTACGGAAATTTTGTGACAAACATTGTGATACCGGATTATGCTTCTATATTTATTGAAGCTTTTGATCGGCTTACAAGGGATGAAATGGATCAGACAGATCTCTACATTCAGAATGTTTACGCCACTCTTTATTCCTTCCAGAATAATCCCAGGCTGAATACGGGTATGTTAAGATCCGCGCTTGTTAATACCAGGAAGTTGAATAAGGCACTTCAGGATATGCTGCATAATATGGATGTTTTTTTTGAGCGTCTTTTAGAACAGAAAAATTACGGACAGCTTCTTGCGGAACATTTGGAAGGATATGTAGAGGAAGCGGTAAGCAGGAAATACCATATATTAAAGACAAGTGATAATTTTTATCTTTATAAAATGGACATTAAGGAATGCTTGGAAAAAATAAGAGATCATGAGGATACCACCCGGCGTATTGGGGAAGATGGACTGGAAATACTGAATCGGATTGAGCGAAGTTTTGATGATATGGAACGCCGCATTTCTAATATGGATAAAGAGCATACAAAATATATTCGTGCCACTGTGACGAGATTGAACTATTTGCTAAGTGGACAGACAGACACCAAAGGGCTTGTGGTGCAGCTTTTGAATCATATTGGAAATGATGAAGATGGGGAAGAGAAACTTGTAAGAATAGGTGAGAAAATAAATCTGTCTCTTTTCGGAATTCTTTCGGATAAATCTCTTTATAAAAGGCGTAAAGGACGCAAAGATTTTATCAGTCAGATGGAGAGGGAAGAGGAAAAAGAAGAACTTTCCCGTAAAGAGGTGCTGCAATTAAATCGGATTCATACCCGCTACAGTCGGGAACAGATTGAGGAATTTATCGAATCTCATATGGAAGATGAAAAAATGAGTCTGGAAAACATAGAGATCAGAGATGATGCAGAATTTGAGAAGATTATACTGGCATATGATTACAGTATGAGAAATAGCAGCAGGTATCAGGTGATTGCGGAAGATGGACAGCTGATAAAGGGAAAATACTGTTGTCCGAAACTGACATTTGTAAGGAGAAGTTTATGATAGAATATATAGAAGAACTGACCGATCAGGAGAGGGAAGAGATCAGAGAAGTAATTCAACTTTTATATCGTCAGACTTACATTCTGGAAAGAAGATACGATAAACGTGCAGAACGGTATCAGTACACAAAAGAATATCGGACGTGCAGTACTCATTTAGAATTTTTGAAAGACTATTTTGCGGTTGCGGGCATTTTTCTGGAGGAAAATGTGCATGATGGGATTATTTATATTCAAGGAGAAACATTGTGGGGGGAGAAGTTGCCAAGGCTTGCCACAGTGTACCTTTTAATCTTAAAGCTAATATATGATGAGCAAATGGCACAGGTGGCTTCCAGTAGCCGGGTAGTGACAACAGCAGGTGAGATAAATCAGAAAGCAGGTGCATTTCATGTGCTGAAAAGTATTCCATCGCCTACCGAGATGAGGAGAACGATTGCACTTTTAAAAAAATACCAGATTGTAGAACCATTGGATATCTTAGAGGAACTATGTGAAAATACGAGGATGATTATTTACCCTACTGTTAATTTAGTGCTTTCAGGAGATCATATTCGTGAACTGCTGGAAAGCTTTAGCGAGGAGGAGAATAGTGGAGAAGAGACAACCATTCAAAATACTATCGAAGATCTGCCTGAATAACTGGCATTATATAGACAGGAAGATTCTGACTTTGAACGAAGGAATCAATTTTTTTACCGGACATTCAGGGAGTGGAAAATCTACAGTGATAGATGCACTTCAGATTGTATTGTATGCAAATACGGACGGCAGAGGATTTTTTAATAAGGCGGCAGCAGATGATTCCGATAGGAATCTGATAGAATATCTGCGGGGAATGGTAAATATCAGTGAAAACAATGAATCTCAATATTTGAGAAACAAAAATTTTTCAACGACTATTGTGTTGGAATTTACGAATAGTTCCACAAAAGAATCAGAATGTGTGGGTGTTGTATTTGATGTGGATACGACTTCCAATGACATAAACAGACTTTTTTTCTGGCACCGGGGATGTATTTTGGCAAATGCGTACCGGGGAGAAGGGAGGGTACTGTCCACACAGGAAATTCGGGAATATCTGCAACGAAATTTTTCTTCAGAAAATTATTATTGTGGTCCCAGTAATGAAAGATTTCGCCGACAGCTTTATGATGTCTATTTAGGCGGACTTGATATGGAGAAGTTCCCCCGTCTCTTTAAAAGAGCCATTCCATTCCGTATGAATATTCGACTGGAAGATTTTGTGAAAGAATATATCTGCATGGAGCAGGATATCGAGATAGAAGGAATGCAGGAAAGTGTCCTGCAGTACGGAAGGATGAAAAGTAGGATCGAATCTATAATTGGAGAAATAAAATTATTAACAAAGATAGAAGAAAGTTTTGAAATTTATAGAGAAAAATGCCAGGAAGAAGAAATATGGAATTATCGTTGTGGAAGATTGGAGATTTTGCAGTTTGAGGCGAAGCTTCAGGAGATTAAAGACCGAAAGAAGACAGCGCTTCAGGAAATCCATCAACAGAAAGAGATAGAAGAAAGTATATGTAATAAAATCGGGGAGATTCAGAAGAAATATGAAAATGTTATTGTTGAACTTGCTCAGACGGGATATGAGGATGTAAAAGGGCAGCTGAAGGAGACGAATGCATTTCTGGAACATTTGGAAAAGAGTAAGCTGGATCTGGAAAAACTGTTAGACAGTATAGGACAATGGAAACGCCAGGATCGTATATCCAGTCAAACACTGCAGGATATTGCAAAATTTTGCGATTTAAATATTACGGAAGAAGAGCTTAGGAGGATTCAAAATAATCTGAAAGAAATTCGTCAGGAGGCTGAGGATGAGAAAGCAGATATTGGAAGTCAGCTTCGGGATGTGAAACAGAAATTAAAGTTACTGGCAGAAGAAGCAGCAGATCTGAAAAAGGGGAAGAAACATTATCCCCCGGAATTGGAGGAAGCAAGATACTATATACGAAGCGAGCTGCAAAAGAGGGCAGGCAGATTTGTTCATGTGCAAATTCTTGCAGATCTTTTGGAAGTTCGAGATGAAACTTGGCACAATGCAGTAGAAGGATGCCTGGGAAATCATAAGACAGCTCTTATGGTAGAACCGGAATATGCCGGGGAAGCTATAGAGATTTATGAGTCTATGGACAAGAGGAAATTCTGCCGGGCCGCAGTTGTAGATACAAAAAAGCTATTAGAGAGTGAGCACCCTGTGCAAAGTGGATCGTTGGCGGAAGAAGTGAAGGCTAAGGAAGAGTATGTGCAAGCGTATATTAACTTCCTTTTGGGAAATGTTATAAAATGTAAAGACATTAATGAGTTAAGAAACTATAAAATTTCTGTTACGCCAAACTGTATTCTTTATAAAGGATATTGTGTTCAACATATCAATCCGGAAAGTTATACCAGAAGAGCATATATTGGAGAAAACAGTATAAGGAAAAGACGGAAACAGCTGGAGGAAAGGAAAGAGCAGCTGGAAAAGAGAAGACTTCCTCTGGAAGAAGAAATGGCGGATATTGCCACTTTGCTTTCTATGGAGTATCTGGAGCGCCCTACGGCAGATTACCTCCATATGATGGAAGATGTTGCTATTATTTATAAAAAGGAACAGGAAAAGGAAGATTTGCTTGCGCGTCTGGAAAAGATGCAGGGAGAAAATGTAGGACAGTTAGAGAAGCAGAAGGAAAGTCTCAAAGAAAAGCAACTTCAGATGGAAAAAAACCTGGAGGAGATCAGAAAGGAGATTTGGGGCCGGGAGTCAAAAATTCGCCAGGCAGATACACAGTATCTGGACATCAGTGGTCAGCTTGAGGAGAAAAGGTCGATATTTCATGAGGACGGCGGTCAGGCTGAAAAGTTTAGACGGTATTTAGAAGAGAAGAAAAGCCGTAACTATGAATATCTGCGAGGACTATGTCTGAAGGAGACAGAACTTTGCAAGGAGGAAAAAGAAAAAAGATATCAGGAGCTAGTAAATACAAGAAGTGAGTATTTAAGACAGTATCCCCATAGAAGTTTTTCTGTAGGTTCAGAGGATAACAAAGAATATTCGGAGCTTCTTTCTCAGCTTAAATGCGACCATCTGGAAGAATATAAGAATAAGGCATCCCAGCAGGCACAGGCAGCAGTCCGTCATTTTAAAGAGGATTTTGTCTATAAAATAAGAAGTGCTATAAAAGAAGCTTATCAAAGGCAGGATGAACTCAACCGAGTCATCAGCCGACTGGATTTCGGAAAAGATAAATATCGGTTTGTTATTGGTCCAAATAAAGGATCGGATGGGGCATATTATAAAATGTTTATGGATGATTCATTGGAAATTAACCCCGCGGAACTGCCGGATGCAATGGATAGTCAGATGGATCTTTTTACCATGGAACATGAAGATCGTTTCGGTGATATGGTAAATGAACTGATCCAGATTTTTATTCCGCCGGAACATGCATCACCTGAAGAGATGGAAGAAGCAAAGCGGAATATGAAAAAATACTCGGATTACCGGACATATCTTTCTTTTGATATGCAGCAGATCATCCGAGGAGAGAAGGATATGCATATAGGACTTGGGAAAATGATACGGAAAAATTCAGGAGGAGAAGGACAGAATCCACTTTATGTGGCGCTTCTTGCAAGCTTTGCCCAGATGTATCGTCTGGATGATACAAGGCATGGAAGGAGAAATCCAACGATTCGTCTAGTAATCCTTGATGAAGCGTTTTCAAAAATGGATGCTGAAAAGGTGGCTACCTGTATAGAATTAATCCGGGGTCTTGGTTTTCAGGCTATTATCAGTGCAACAAATGATAAAATTCAGAATTATCTGGAAAATGTGGATAAAACCTTTGTTTATGCAAATCCCGATAAACAAAGTATTTCTATTATGGAATTTGAGAAAACGGAGTTTGCGGAACTTACGCAAGAAACAAGTTAAGCAGGTGTGAACAAGGTCTGAACCTTGACATTTGAAAAGACCTATGCTAGGATTTTAAATACGATTAACAAGGAAAACGCATGGACGAAGAGAGTACTTCTGGGGCGGTTTTACAGAGAAATTCCCGTGTGAAAGATTTCGGAATTTAGTTGGATTTCTGAAGAAATCTCTCACAAAGCTGAGAGGGAATGAACGAAAGCAGAAGGAAGATGGCTTCTGAGCGGCGCACCGACCGTCAGACAGATATGTTTGGCGCAGGCTGCGATGGGTCCGCCCTTTACAGCGGACAGATGTCATGCTATGGCACCTGATAAGGTCTTTGCCGTGAGGCAGGGATGAAAAGAAGTGGTAACACGGCTATGCTCGTCTTCTTTGGTTCATGAAAGAATCAAAGAAGACTTTTTTATTTTCAAAAGCCGTAAAAATGAGGAAAAGGAGAGATATTGAGATGGAAAAACAGAAATTTTATATGACAACAGCAATTGCATATACATCAGGAAAACCACATATTGGAAATACCTATGAAATTGTATTGGCTGACGCAATCGCTAGATATAAAAGGAGTCAGGGATATGATGTCTTTTTCCAGACGGGAACAGATGAACATGGACAGAAGATTGAATTAAAAGCAGAGGAAGCAGGAGTTACTCCAAAAGAGTTTGTAGACAATGTAGCCGGAGAGATCAAAAGAATTTGGGACCTTATGAATACTTCTTATGATAAATTTATCCGTACAACAGATGCAGACCATGAAAAACAGGTCCAGAAAATTTTCAAGAAATTATATGAAAAAGGGGATATTTATAAGGGGTACTATGAAGGAATGTACTGTACACCCTGTGAATCTTTTTTTACAGAGTCACAGCTTGTAGACGGAAAATGTCCGGATTGTGGGCGTGAAGTACAGCCGGCGAAGGAGGAAGCTTATTTCTTTAAGATGAGTAAATATGCGGATCGTCTTATTGAACATATCAATAGCCATCCAGAATTTATCCAGCCGGTTTCCAGAAAAAATGAAATGATGAATAATTTCCTTCTTCCGGGACTGCAGGATCTCTGCGTATCCAGAACGTCTTTTAAATGGGGAATCCCCGTAGACTTTGACCCGGATCATGTGGTTTATGTATGGCTGGATGCATTGACAAACTATATTACCGGTATTGGATATGACTGTGACGGAGACTGTACAGAACAGTTTAAGAAAGACTGGCCGGCGGATCTTCATCTGATCGGAAAAGATATTATCCGGTTCCATACGATTTACTGGCCGATTTTCCTGATGGCACTGGATCTGCCTTTGCCGAAGCAGATATTCGGACACCCATGGCTGCTCCAGGGAGATGGAAAAATGAGTAAATCCAAAGGAAATGTGCTTTATGCAGATGAACTGGTAGATTTCTTTGGAGTGGATGCTGTACGCTATTTCGTCCTTCATGAAATGCCTTTTGAAAATGATGGAGTTATTTCCTGGGAACTGATGGTAGAGAGAATGAACTCTGATCTTGCCAATACACTTGGAAATCTTGTAAATCGTACCATTTCCATGACAAATAAGTATTTTGGCGGAACAGTATCTGATAAGGGTGTAGCAGAGGAAGTGGATCAGGATCTGAAGGCAGTCAGGGACAATATGCCTAAGGCAGTGGAAGAGAAAATGAATAATCTGAGAGTGGCAGATGCTATTACTGAGATATTTACTCTCTTTAAACGCTGCAACAAATATATTGACGAAACAATGCCCTGGGCATTGGCAAAGGAAGAGGCAAAGAAAGACCGCCTGGAAACTGTCCTTTACAACCTGCAGGAGAGCATTAAAGCAGGAGCAAAAGCGTTAGAACCATTTATGCCAGAGACTTCAGAAAAGATTCTTGCACAGTTGGGAGACCGAAAAGTAACTGATAAACCGGAAATTCTGTTCCAGAGACTTGATCTGGAAGAAGTTATGAAGAAAGTAGAAGAGCTTCATCCTCCGGTAAAAGAAGAGGAAAAGATGCCGGAAAATGTAATTGATATTGAAGCAAAACCAGAAATTACATTTGAAGAATTTGGGAAAATGCAGTTTCAGGTAGGTGAAATTCTGGAATGTGAGGAAGTGCCAAAATCAAAGAAGCTGCTTTGCTCTAAAGTAAGAGTCGGAAGTGAAATTAAGCAGATTGTTTCCGGAATCAAGGCTTATTACAAACCAGAAGAAATGGTAGGAAAAAAAGTTATGGTACTGGTAAATCTCAAACCGGCTAAATTAGCAGGAGTATTATCAGAAGGAATGTTGCTGTGTGCAGAAGATGCAGACGGTAATCTTGCTTTGATGACACCGGAAAAAGAAATGCCGGCAGGAGCAGAAATCTGTTAAGTTAAGAGTTTAATAAGGGTGGGGATTAAAACCCCGCCCTTAATTACTATTTCTGCTTTTCATTCATAAAAATTTAATTTTCCCTTAATATGAATTTAGGTGATTTTATGGTATAATTGTTCTACTTATTTTAGAGCAATTATTTTAAGAAAGTAAAGGCATCGTCGACATGTAAACAGGATATGAGCGACGACAAATTGGGAAATAAAGATGATTTTTGACACACATGCACATTATGATGATGAACAATTTAACCCGGACAGAGAAGAACTGCTTTTGTCCATGAAAGATGGTGGAGTGGGCACAATTATGAATGTAAGTGCATCCTTTGAGTCTTGCAGGAAGGTACTTGATTTGGCTCATCAATATCCTTTTCTATATGCGGCTATCGGTGTACATCCCGATCATGTGGGAGAGCTGGATGATGAAAAAGTACTTAAAATGCGGGAGCTTCTTCTGGATGAGAAGGCATTGGCAGTAGGTGAGATTGGATTAGATTATTATTGGAAAGAGGAATCAGAAGAAATTCAGAAAAAATGGTTTATCCGTCAGTTGGAGCTGGCGAAAGACATGAACCTTCCGGTTATTATTCACAGTCGAGATGCAGCATATGATACATTAGAGATTATGAAAGAGTACGGAAAGGATCTTAGTGGTGTAATCCATTGTTTTTCCTATTCACTGGAGATTGCTATGCAATATGTGAAAATGGGATATTATATTGGCATCGGAGGTGTGGTGACTTTCAAAAATGGAAGAAAACTGAAAGAGGTTGCAAAGGCGGTACCTCTTTCTTCCATTGTATTGGAAACGGACTGTCCGTATCTTGCACCTGTGCCGAATCGCGGAAAAAGAAATAATTCTATGAATCTGACATTTGTGGCGGAGGAAATTGCCAGTATAAAAGGGATTTCAGTCAATGAAGTTATAGAAGAAACGGAAAAAAATGCCAGAAATCTGTATAGATTGTAAGAAATAAAGGAGGTGGGGAGATATTGGGAGCAACTATTGGAAACCCTCAGAATACGATTGACATATTAAAAAAGTACAATTTTTCGTTTCAAAAAAAATATGGACAGAATTTTCTTATCGATACCCATGTCCTTGACAAAATTATAGCGGCAGCAGAAATTACAAAGGATGACTTTGTGTTGGAAATTGGTCCTGGGATTGGTACTATGACACAGTATCTTGCAGAATCTGCCAGAGAGGTTGTTGCGGTAGAAATCGATAAGGCTCTGATACCGGTTCTTGAAGATACTTTGAAAGAATACAATAATGTAACGATTATTAACGAAGATGTTCTGAAACTGGATTTGAAAGCTCTGGCAGAGCAAAGAAACGGAGGGCAGCCTATTAAGGTGGTAGCCAATCTTCCGTATTATATTACGACACCTATTATTATGGGGCTGTTTGAAAAGCATGTTCCATTGGAGAGTATAACGGTAATGGTACAAAAAGAGGTGGCAGATCGAATGCAGGTTGGTCCTGGTACCAAAGATTATGGGGCATTATCACTGGCAGTACAGTATTATGCAAAACCATATATTGTGGCAAATGTTCCACCCAACTGTTTTATGCCAAGACCCAAAGTAGGATCTGCGGTGATACGGCTTACCGTGCATCGGGAGCCTCCCGTACATGTAGAAGATGAGAAATTGATGTTCAGAATTATCCGGGCATCTTTCAATCAGAGAAGAAAAACGTTGGCAAATGGATTGAAAAACTCAGCAGAGCTGAATCTTTCCAGAGAAGTAATTGCTGAATGTATAGAGGAGCTTGGTAAAGGTTCGGGAATCCGAGGAGAAGCATTGACGCTGGAAGAATTTGCGATGCTTAGTAATAATATTTATCATAAGATAAAGTAAGTAACTTGCAGATTTATGAATTGAGAAAGGAGAATCACCCATGGAAAAAAGATATCCTGCAGCAAGAGCGTTATTTGAAATTACGCCAGAGATTGAAAAACTGGCTGAATTATGTGAAGAAAAAAACGCGATTGACAAAGATCTTTACACAAAATATGAAGTGAAAAGAGGACTTAGAGATTTAAACGGAAAAGGTGTCCTGGCAGGTCTTACAAATGTCTCTGATATTTGTGCCAAGAAAATAGTTAATGGTGAGGAAGTTCCCTGTGAAGGAAATCTTTACTATCGAGGCTATAATATCAAAGATTTGGTGAAAGGATTTTTAGAGGAAGATCATTTTGGTTTTGAGGAAATTACATATCTTCTTCTTTTTGGAGAACTTCCTACAAATCAGGAGTTGGAAAAATTCCATGATACATTGGTTGAGAGAAGAACGCTTCCCCCAAATTTTGTAAGAGATGTCATTATGAAGGCACCCAGCAGAGATATGATGAACAGCCTTTCGCGGTCTATTTTAAATATGTATTCTTACGATGCGAAGGCAGATGATACATCGATACCTAATGTATTAAGGCAGTGCCTGAATTTGATCAGCCAGTTTCCGATGATGATGGTATACGGATATCATGCATATAATTACCGCATGGGTGAAGATTTGTTTATTTATGCTCCAAAGCCAGAATTATCCACTGCGGAGAATATTTTGATGATGTTAAGAGAAGACCGGAAATATACAAAGCTGGAGGCAAAAATTCTGGATATGGCATTGGTTCTCCATATGGATCACGGCGGTGGTAACAACTCAACGTTTACTACACATGTCGTAACTTCTTCAGGAACGGATACCTATTCTACTATCGCGGCCGCGATGGCATCTCTGAAGGGACCGAAACATGGTGGAGCAAACATTAAAGTAACGCAGATGTTTGAGGATATGAAAAAGACCGTTACTGATTGGGAAGATAAGGATGCGATCAGACAATATCTGTGCGATCTACTGGATAAAAAAGTATTTGATCAGAAAGGTCTGATTTATGGAATGGGACATGCAGTTTATTCCATTTCGGATCCTCGTGCGGATATCTTTAAAAAGTTTGTGAAACAGCTGGCGGTAGAGAAAGGATTCGAAAAAGAATACGCTCTCTATGAAACGGTGGAGAATATGGCTCCGGAAATTATTGGAGAAAAACGCCGGATTTATAAGGGTGTAAATGCCAATGTAGACTTTTACAGCGGACTTGTTTACAGCATGCTGGGACTTCCGAGTGCTCTTTATACCCCAATCTTTGCGGCAGCTCGTATTGTAGGATGGAGTGCACATCGTTTGGAAGAGTTGAAAAATGTAGATAAGATCATTCGTCCGGCATATAAGGCGCTGGCTCCTCATAGAGAATACGTAAGAATAGAGGACAGATAAAAAATAGTTAATTTCCAGGAGGAAAACTCATGAAAAAGGAGTTTTATTATCTTTCTTCAGATGGCGAAACGCAGATTCATGCAGTGGAATGGATACCGGAAAAGGAAATTCATGGGATACTCCAGATTAGTCACGGCATGGTAGAGTATGTAGACAGATATGATGAATTTGCTTCCTGGCTTACTGATAAAGGTTGGTACGTAACCGGCAATGATCATTTGGGGCATGGAAAATCCATTTCTTCCGAAGAGAAATATGGATTTTTCCATGAAACCGATGGAAATCACTGCGTGATTGCCGATATTCACACATTAAGGGAACGCACGGAACATAAATATCCAGGCGTTCCTTATTTTATAATGGGTCACAGTATGGGATCTTTTTTGGTAAGGCAGTATTTGTTTACTTATGGGCAGGGACTTTCGGGTGCAATCATTATGGGAACAGGATATAAAAGTGCAGCACTTCTGACTTTAGGACAGGGACTGTGCCGCATCGTTGCAGCATTAAAAGGCTGGTCGTTTCGAAGTAATTTAATAAATGCACTTGGAATAGGAAGTTACAATAAAAAATTTGAACCTTGCGAAAGTAAGAGTGAATGGGTTACATCAGATGCTGAAATACGCAGCAAATATGAATCAGATCCCCTTTGCAGTTTTGTGTTTACTGTTAACGGATATTATCAGATGTTTGTAGGGATGAAAGAACTGACGAAAGAAAGTAATATGAAAAAAATGCCAAAGAATCTGCCTCTTTTATTTGTCTCCGGAGAGGATGATCCAGTAGGCGGGTTTGGAAAAGATGTGGAGAAAGTGTATCAGTCTTATGTAAAAGCAGGAATACGCAATGTTGATATAAAGTTATATGAAAAGGATCGTCATGAAATTTTGAATGAACAAAATCGAGCGGAAGTTTATGGAGATTTATACCGCTGGATGGAAGGGAATGTGAAGGAAAGATAAGGTATTTTTATTTATTTTCTAAACAGCGAAAACCCGTTAACCTTCCGGCTAACGGGTTTCCGTTGTTGTTATAGTTATCTAAAGGAATGAGAGTAAAGTGCAACACCAGAGGACTATAAGTCATGGTGTTTTACTTTATGAGGGGGGAGATAGTTGACTCCTGTTCAACTATCTGGTTATAGTATAAGCTATAAATATGTCTAAAGTATGTTAAATCTATAAAAGAAAAAGAAATTTTCTTAAAACAACCTTAAGAATTAAGAAAATTTCGATAAACTGTAAATCTATGAGTCGAATTAATATATATTTATTCTAATTATAGCAGATAATGCGGTAAAATCAAGTGAGAAGAAAGTTTAATTTTTGTTGAGATACAATAGATAGGTAACAAAATACAAACAAGGATTCACCTTGAT
>JAHZAV010000044.1 GCA_019423745.1 Lachnospiraceae bacterium | reverse complement strand
ATTCCTTGCCGTATTCCCGGTACTTTGGGCTTGCATACACCTGATACATAAAGCGATATTTTGATCCGTGGAGCTTTGCAGTGAGATAAGGCATTTCCCGCAAAAATCGTTCGATGTCCGCAAAACTGGTGGGGGCCTGTGCCATAAAGTCATTTTCCACCTTTGCCATACAGTGGGCGGTGGCTTCGATGACAAGATTATCCTTGCTGCCAAAATAGTACAGCAGCGCCCCGTTGGTCACACCACAGGATTCCGCCAACTTTTGTAGGCTGGTATTTTCCAGTCCACTCTTGCAAAAGGTATCGAAACAGGTTTCCAAAAATTCTGTACGTCTTTCCGGGATACCTTTTTCTTGCAATATCATTCACCCCTCCCCCAAAATATTTTGATTGACTAAGTAGTAAATTCTGTGAGAAAAAATTTTTGCGTCACCGCTCAAGCAACACAAAAAGGGATGGTTACACTTTAATTATCCGCATTTTCTACTTAATTACTGTTATAGTCAAGATATCTTTATACTTAAAATTATACATTTATAATATATCATAAAAAAGGGATTCGTTCAAGATTGTCCATATTTCGTTAATCTAGTTATTCGATATTTTATTTCCACAATCTACAGATGTTGTCATACTCAATAACAAAAAATTGATGCGCACACCTTCTATCTCTTTCGTTTAAATACACTGTAATTTCAATTTTGTCCGGAGAACCCAGCAAGTCATACGAAAACTTCATTTCACGAAAATCATTATCCATGCAACGTTCTATCATTTCTTCTGCAAATTTATCTTTATCCAGAATAAAAAGCTTATTAGCAACAATCGTCAGTTTCTGTTCATAATACTGATCTGAACTCATAAGCATACTGGAAATGACCCTGACATCACGACCAAACTGCAAATATGCCAAGAGGAGTACAATACCGACAAGTATCACCCATGTCCAATTTCGTTTTTTCAAAAAACCCCTCCCCGAATAGTGTTCGTATACGAATACTATTATTGAACATATTTTACGATAATAATAGTTATATGGCAATAAAAAGATTAAGGAAAGTGAACCACTGGGATATGATAAAGTACGATAATTTGTGGGAGACCATGAAGTCTAAAGGGATCACCCAGTATGATCTATATACCAAGTATCATATGAACCGTTCCCAGTTAAACAGACTTCGGCATAATCAAAATGTAGAAGTAAATACGATAGATAAGCTTTGCAATATTCTTGAATGCAAAGTAGAAGATATTATGACACATTATCCAGATGATAACGTGTTTTAACCGAAAAAGAGGAGCCAATAATCCATTAAGGATATTGACTCCCCTAATATTATAGAACCGGTATGGTTTATTCAGCAGGATGCTCCATTCTTTTTAACAAATTCTGGGTTACAATTTCTATACGTTCTTCACTATAAGGCGACTGAAAATGGATAGATAGTCTGGATTTATCGATCAGATACTCCACACCACCATATTTATTTTTTTCTTTCAGATGACACAACTGTGGGTATTGCCTGCTGAACTTTTTCAAACGGTTTTTTAAACCGGCGTTATATGTGTAGATACTCGCCTCATCTTCGGACTCATTAAATAAGATTATCGTTTCTTTCTCGAATTTTGTCAGTCGCATTTTTACCTCCCTTCTTTATTTTGTAACAAAAGATGTCTTGGATAGGGAAACTATCATCCAGATAAATTTCCATACAAAAAAGCCCATCGCGATAGAGCATTTTTCTCATAAATTGTACCGAAACGATACAAAATCCGGATTCCATTCCTCATAAACTTTATACTTTTTCCCTCACCATTTGCTGTTCCAGATATCGTGGGATGGGCTTTCCGGATCTCTTTGCGATAGCGATCTGTTTCTGATGAAGTTTCCGGATCACAGAAGTTTTCTTTCGTGGTCTGGCTGGCTGAACTTTTGGTTCTTTTAAAGCCTTTCCAGGATCATCTTTCTGATGATTCACACAACCGTCAATCGCATCATAATTGACCTCCATTCCGGATTCCCAGCTTCTTTCATAATGTCCGTTTTCAAAGAATTTCTGCCAGAACTCTAACCTCTGTTTCAGTTCTTTGTTCGGATACCGTTTCTTTTCCTGAGATTGGAGAAAAGCATAGATTTTATCTTTTACCTCCTGATTAAATCCTTCCTTACATTCCTCTACTACCTTTCTTCCGTAACTGTCTAATACGATCATGGCTGCCTGTCGATGAAATTCCTGATGTTCCATCAGAAAAAACTGTCTTCCGTCAATGATCATATCATCTGCAGCCATCCAGTTTCCTTCATACCCTTCGATCTTATAATCTCTGGTATCCAGTGTAACCAGTGTTCCTGACGGATTAAGCCGGATAAATCCGGTGATCCTCCGGGGAGCATCTTCATTCACATAGTAACAGGAGATTTCTCTGGAACGGTTCAGCACAAGCACATCACTGACTTCGGTAATATCTCTGGTTTTCTTCCAGATTTCCATCACAGACTCGTCTTTTTCAGAAAAACTAATATGTATCTGCCTGTAAAGATCAATTCTTACCGGAAGATGTTCCTTTCGTACCTGTTCAAAACTTTTCTGCCACAGGTTCTTTCCTTCTGTCAGCAGATTTACACGATAGATTGCATACTGGTCAGTCATTTTTCTGATCCTCCTGCAGATCATTGAGATATTTCTGCAGATCAAGAGAAGCAAATGTTGCTTCATCCATCTTCTTCAATTTTTCGATAGCTGTTTCGAGCAGCTGTATCATTTCATCATCAGATTCATCCATCCGGACCTCTTTTAATACATTCATGGTATCTTCTAACAGCAAAATGGTTTCCTCTTTGCTTCCTTCATAAAAACACCCTATAATCATCAGCTCATCATGATTCAACGATATACATCTCATAAACACATATCCTCCTTTTTCGCTTGCTTTTTTTCTTCTTTCTTCATATCTGTTTTTGAAGCATCAGAACGTGTCTTTTCTTGATGTCTTCTCTCTAAAATCTTCTCTGCTCTGGACACCGCTTCCTGGACAAGTTTATTTTCACGGAATCCAGGAATAGAATTGATCAGTTCCTTATCGATCTTTTCTCCTGTAACAAGCGGGAATAAACCTTCCCAGTCGCTTCCATCCTTCAGATTGAAACCGATTTCCTTTATCCCATTCATGCGGTTATCCGGAATTCTGTCATATGCCTCAAAAGCTTCTGTTAATGTCAGATCGTAGTGTACCTCTCCTAAAACCGGAAATTCTGAACATTCTGCTGCATAAAAACTGATACAGCTGCTGTCATCCAGAATATCAAACGGCTTTGGATTCCAGTTATCTAAAAGCTCCATCTGTTTTTCCGATACAAATGACGGAAGTTCGGTAAAACCAAACCGATCCACATAGTACGCATGCAATTCATGATTACGGTTCATGACCACTACATCACTAACAGACATAGAATGAGCTTTAAAATCTGCCGGCGGATCATCATTAAACATACTGTAAATCGTATTCAGATCATCGGAATGCAAAAGTAGTCCTGAGTAAACACATTCATAATCCGAGGAAATAACAGAAATCCCTTTCTGTTTGAGATCATCCATTCCGAGAAATCGATATGGTTCAGATTGCGAATGCTCTTTGATCTGATAAATAGCAAACCGGTCACCTTCGTTGTCATACATCATCTCTTCAGAAGTTTTTTCATACTGTTCCGGATGTAAAATTCTCTCAATCCGTTCCGCAGTAAACGGATCCTCTATGACAACCTGATCCAGCCATTCCTGCACTTCGTCCCAGGACCCAGCAAGCATGACACCGGATATCTGATGGACTCCATCTGGTATAAAACGGAGCTGTTCCTTGGTACTTTCCAGTTCATCAAAGCGATATCCAGCTGCTTCCATTGCCGGAATAAGCTTTTCTTTCTGTTTTTCTTCCACAAGTTCAAATATCTTATCATTCAGCTCATCGATCATCTCACCTGCTGTCTGCCGGATGACATCCATAGACGCTTTTAGCTCTTTCATATTCTTTCCGGAGCTCCAGCCGGCAATATATGGAAAACTGTACTCGGATGTATCCAGACCTAATGCACTGCAGACACAATAAGCAACAGATTCTGCCTCTACTTCTTTTGTCAGGCGGTCTTTTTCCTCTCCACGACTTTCCATAAGATCCTTATCATGCAGCCTCGCATGACTGGATTCATGAATTGCCGTTTTGATCGTCTGGCTTTCACTCATTCCCTGCTGGATCACAATTTCCTTATCTACGTTATGATAATATCCCTTTGCTCCGCTAGAAATCTCATCGAATCGGATCGGGACTGTGGCAATTTCAGTAATTGCTCTCATAAAAAGATCATAGTCGTTAACTGCTTCCTGTAATTCTTTGGGAGCCAGAAGTTCAATCGGTTCACCTGTCGTCTGTGCAATATCAAACACCGTGATTGCTTTAAATCTTGGAATCTTTACCTCAACCTCCTCCAGTACAGGATTTCCCTGCTCATCAAATACAGGTCGATGTTCCTGATCCAATACCTTTCTTTGTTTTTTACTCTTTACTGGGGCAGGTGCAATAATCGTGATCCCTTTTTCACCCTTCTTCACCTGACGTCCCATAGACTGCCAGTTTTTATATCCTGTCACTAAAGTTGCATCCGGACGCTGCATGGAGATCAGAAGGGTATTATTAAAAGAGTAATTATGAAACTTTGCCATTGTCTTCAGATAATCCGCATATCTTTCACTGGTAAAAAGTTCTTCCACACCAGCTTTTAATGATTCCAGAATACTGTCCATATCTTTTCCAGGCATTGGAAGTGCACGGGTAGAAGAGGAAACCGGATCAGAGGCATATCCTGATATCTGCTCCCTGACGCGATCTGTTTCTGCCACCATACGGGGTATCCGTAATTCCTCCAAATCAGACACAAAATGGGGAGAATTTCCGGATAAGGTACGGCGTTCCTGGAAAGAAAAATACTCCTTTTCCCGTCCTGTAATGATATGATCAAAAAGTTGGATTCCTAAGAGTTCTCCTGCCTGCCGCAGTCGATCCGTAATGTAAATATCCTCTTTGGAAGGAGCCAGATTCCCGGACGGATGATTGTGGATCATCAGTATCCCTGCCGCATTGGATAAGATTGCGCTTTTAAACACTTCTCTGGGGTGTGTGAGGGATTGATTCAACGCCCCCACAGAAACGATATTCATGTTGATGGGCTTTAAATCCGACTGCAGATTTACGATACAGAAAAGTTCTCGGTCCATTTCGCTTAGAAATTCCTGCATAACACGAATCGCTGCTTCCGGACTATCCATAGGTTCTTTACTTAATAAAGGCGGCTGTTCGATCATGCGGATCGCAACCTGATTCAGTTTATCTGCCATAAGCTTCACCTCCCAATGGTATAAACATCACAAATTCTATTCCTTCCATTTTTCCTAGTTCCTCTTTCAGACACGATAATGTAAATGCTCCTGCTCCCTGTATATCCATGAAATCTTCCTGATTCAGCTGAATTGCAGGATCTTTTTTCTGTTCTGTATTCATTCCTATCCTCCTTAAAAAAGCCCCGCCCGCCACTAATGAAAGTGACGGGAGAGGCCATATGCTTCCCTTAAATTACAGTGATATTTCTGTGGCTTTATGTTTTGGCATCTGAAGACGTTCTTTGACTGCATCTTTTACACCGTCTATTGCCTGATCCAGCTTCCGCTGCTGGAAACGGTCCGCCTTTTCAAAAACACGTTCTTTGGTATCATAATGATATACTTCATCTGTCAAACGTTCTTCCGGTGCAACCTGTGTATGGTTGATCTCATTGACCATTTCTTTCAGTTCCTTGTGGTCCAGAGAACCGTCATCCGGAACAACGATCACTTCATTTATTGAAGAAGGAAGAATAAAATAATCTCCCTTCATGGACTCACCGATCTGATCCAGCATTCCGGGATAGAAGAGGGCAGACGCCCCATCTACGGTTTGTTCATTTGAAACAACCGTCATAGGGTTGGGGTTAGCTGAAATCATCTGATCCATTTCTTCTTCCATTGCTTTCAGTTCTTCAGCCCCCATACCGGATGCTTTCATATCATCCAGCATCATACGTCGAAGCAGTTTGTCCATGTTTTCTACTGTGGCTGGAAGCACTTTAGGACTGCTTACAAGAGCATCCTGATATAGCTGTTCTTTCGTAATGCCGTACTGCTCCATGATGTTGTTGGTGATCATAGTGGAAGCCAGTCCCTCTTCACCAAGATCTACCGCCAAATGGAAAGTGATCGCAAGGTCTTCTTTTAATTCATAAGGAACATTCTGTAAAAGCTCCTGATTCTTTTCAGCCGAGGATACCCGCATAAACAGTTTTTCTTTTGCCAGGTCATACTGCAAGATACTTCCTATATTTAAGCCAGGCTGATCTCTTTGGATGATGGCTGAAATCTTCTCCATGACATCATAAATGCTCATTTCCGGATGAGCATTATAATAATCAAATAACTGCTCCATATTAACGGTTGGAGTCATAGTTCCGCCTTCCCGCAGCACCAGAAGCCCGGTATATCGATTGTTCAGTTTCTGCTGTTCCTGTACCAGCACTTCTGCATTTTCATATTCTCTGGGAAGATAATCCCTGATAGATTCCTTTATTCTGTTTACAAATTCTTCAAAATTCATACTCTATGTCCTCCTATTTTTTCTTTGATTTCTTGTTATTCTTTGGAAAAGAAAGAGAGAAGACTAGCTTTCCGTCTTCTCCCTTCATAAGCAGATCTGCTTCAAAATATCTTCCTGTTTTGGAAGAATACAGATCTTTGACGTGCGTACTTCCATTTTTCAGCAGTTCCGCCGCCATTTTATTGTCAATCACTTTTCGCATATTCTGCAGATACCTGGTTTCTTTCCAGAGCACAAAGCTGCATTCCCGGTTGCTGCAATAATAATTTCGTTTCCCTGCATATACCAGACTTCCGCAAAAAGGACAGGTGCCAATGCTTTCCCTCGTCTGGAACTTCCTGGATTCCTCCTCACTGATCTGATCGCAGCCGTTAAGCATCATCGTGATCATTTCACAGATTCCGACAAGGAACTTCTCTGGCGGGATCTTTCCGTCTTCCATTTCCAATAACTGATTTTCCCATTCAGCAGTCATACTGGCTGATTTCAAATAGTCCGGAAGAAGTTCGATCAGCATCTTACCATCCTCCGTAGGAAGGATCTGCTTTCCTTTTCGGAACGCATACTGGGAATGGACCAGTTTTTCAATGATCCCTGCTCTTGTGGCAGGAGTTCCAAGTCCTTTCTTTTCTGTGTTCTCATCAAATTCCTTATTTCCTGCCGTTTCCATTGCTTTAAGAAGAGTATCCTCCGTATAATTTTTAGGAGGTGAAGTGAAATGCTCCGTTTTTTCTGCAGATACATGATAGAAAACATCACCCTGCTGAACGTTAGGGATCCGTTCTTTTTCCTCTTCCCTGGGATCTTCAATCGCGATTCCTTCTTTATTTTTAAAACAGATCTCATAGATCTTCCAGCCTGGCTGTAACACCGTTTTTCCCTTTGCGGTAAAGACTTCTCCCTGACATTCTGTCTCTACGACAGTTTCCTGATAAATATGATCCTTGTCCATTGCCTCCAGCGTATGGATGGAGATCAGGAACAGAATATCCTGTTCTGAATCCCGCAGTTCTTTTAAATCTGCAGTTTCCAATTCCGCAGTTGGAATGATGGCATGGTGATCAGTAACTTTTTTACTGTTCAAAACACGGGATACATCCGGTGTTCCCGGCTGATCAAAAGGGCCGAGCGGCTGATATTTTTTATGGATCAGGCAGACGATTTTTCTGGCTGTCGCTTCCATATCTTCTGTAAGATAAGAACTGTCTGTCCTTGGATAAGTGATCAGTTTTTTCTCATATAAATTCTGTGTAGCCGTCAGTGTCTGCTGTGCAGTCATTCCATAAATCCGGTTTGCTTCCCTCTGGAGTGTTGTCAGGTCATAAAGCTTCGGTGGTTTTACTGTCTTCTCCGTACTTTCCACAGATACCACAACTGCATCTTTCCCCTCGCAGTCATTTCTGATCCTTTCTGCTTCTTTTACATCCTGAATCTTTTGTTTGACAGCTTTCATTCCGTCACAATCCAGTTCCACGTTAAAATACTTTTCCTTCTGGAAAGCGGAAATCTGCGCAGCCCTTTCTACTAACATGGCAAGAGTAGGCGTCTGCACCCGTCCAATGGTCAGTTTTTTATAATACTTCGAGGTAAATGCACGAGTGGCATTCATTCCAACCAGCCAGTCTGCTTTTGCCCGGCAGACAGCAGCTTCTGCCAGATGAAAATACTCATTACCGTTTTTCAGCTGTTCCATTCCCTCACGGATGGCGGAATCCTCCATCGAACTGATCCATAACCGTTTTACCGGTTTTGTACTTCCTGAAAGGTCATAGACCCATTTAAAGATCAGTTCCCCTTCCCTTCCGGCATCACAGGCATTGATCACATACTGAATATCCGGGCGGTTAAGCAGACGTTTCAGGATATAAAACTGATCCTTTTTATCATCAGAAACGGTAAGTTTCCAGTCTGCCGGAAAAATAGGCAGGCCCTCATAGTTCCAATTTTTGTATTTTTCATCATATGCATCCGGCGGCAGTAATTCCACCAGATGTCCCAGACACCAGCTGACAATACATTCATTCCCTTCCAGATATCCTTCCTGGCTTTTGGTAGCTCCGATCACCTGTGCAATCGTTCTTGAGACACTCGGTTTCTCTGCAATAACTAAATACATATCAAATTCCTCCTTTAAGACACCCGATCCGGGAGATAGTAAAAGTTCTCCCGGATCAGAACAAATTATTCTTTTCTGTTTTCTTCCTCGTCACGTTCATCTACGGTTTCCAATCCATCACCCAGCTCCAGACCTTCGGAATCATCGTTTTCTTCCTGTTCTTTCTTTTTTCGGATTTTTAGATAATAGTAGGCACCTGCACCTGCTCCGGCTAGAAGCAGGATGCCAAATAATCCTGCCATATTTTGTGATGGTTTGGATTCTTCGGTCCCTTTTTCCTCAGGCTTTGTTTCCTCTACAGTTTCATTTGTCTGCTTTTCTGTTTCTTCTAACACGATAGAAGGCTGGTTTGACGGATTTTCAGTTGTCCCCTCACTATCCAGAAATTCCTGCAGGTCGTTCTCGTCAATCTGCGACAACATATACACATTCTCTGTATTGTCACTCCGGTCAATCACCAGATAGAATGTATTATTATTTTTTGTCGTAATCGTCAGGAATTCCTTTGTAGAATCTTCTGTAATGTCATCCTCAAGCTGTGCATTACCAGGGGTAGAAAATGCAGTATCTGACGATTCTTTTAAAACAGCTTCTTCCTCTGCATTCTGTTCCTGCCCGGTATCTGATGTCGATGATTCCGTAACAGCTTCCGCAGCTGTTTCTGCAGCTCCCGGATCTACATATGCGAATGCCGTCATTGACGTACCGGCCATCATTGCAGCTGCAAGAACTGCAGCCGCAAACTTTTTACTCCATTTTCTGTTCCTGATCATTTGTTTCATCCTCACTTTCTGTATTTGATTCTTTTTCTGCATTGATATCTTCGTGATCGCTGACTTGATCCTGATTCACCCGGAAGGTTACACTTCCATCCTGAATTCCATCAAGAAATGCCAACAGATCTGTTCGATCCATCTTTAAAGAACGGATGCTTCGGATCATTTCATTTTCTTCTTCCTCTTTCAGGGCAGTTTTCATCCCTTTCAGATATTTCTGAAGCTCTGCGATCTTTGCTTCCGTCTTCTCAATTTCATCCAGATATCGTTTGATGCGCTTATTCATATTTGTCACCCCCTTATGGCAGCCTTCCAAAGCACATGAAATGTTGCTGCCAGTAACTGCTGTTAATATTTGCGTATTGAACCGGATCTCCGCAATGGATCATCATTCCGTTTCCCACATAGATTCCAATATGGGACGCTCCGGAAGTTGCATAAGTTCCCTGGAAAAAAATAAGATCCCCCGGCTTTGCATCTGCAGGTGAAACATAAGTACACTGGCCCCGAAGCCCTTCCGCTGTCATCCGGCCATAATTCCATCCGTTTCCACAGTGGTTGATCACATAGGATACAAATCCGGAACAGTCAAAACCGGATGGGGAATATCCGCCCCATACATATGGCACGCCCAGATATTTTTCTGCTTCCCGGATCATACGTGCAAATTCCTCATCTTCCAATGCCTCCGGTGGGATTGTATAGTCCATGCCTCCCGATCCCCCGGAAATCGTATCTGTATCCCATAGATAATTCCGATTTCCATAAGTTGTGTTCAAAGCGTTATAAAGGATCAGCTGTTCCTCATCCAGAAGTTCTCTGACGACAGCATCCAGCCCTTTGTTCGTCAATGTGACATAAAGGATCCTTTTCGTAGTGGTATTTGTGACAGTTACCTCATTCTCCCCGTTATCATCTGCCAGATAACATTCCCAGGTCCGGTGTCCATGTGCCAGAGCAGAAGCGTGGTCTGCGTAATAGACATCAAAATCAACACCGTAACGGGCAAATGCACCGGTATCCTCTACGGTATATTCCACACCATTCATCACAACCTTGGTTCCAATCGGTACGATGGGATCCGAAGCATCCACTGCCAATGTATGATTGGCTGTCGGATAAACGCCGCTGGCTGTCGGGCCTCCCGCCCACTGTCCGCAGCAAATGCTGCAGCTGCAATATCCACTGGTTACGACCTGTCCGATAGATTCTCCCACACGTACCGTCCTGGTTTCTGTCACTGTTTCCGTTTTTCCTTCTGTATGAAGGGCATATTGGTTACGAAAAAGAGTGTCGATTTCTGATTCCACGTCTTCATAGGTCCAATCTCCGTATTTTGCAGTGAGATAGGAGATGAGATGATACGGATTGTGTGTGATTTCTCCAAGATTGTATTGGTATTCATCATATCCCGGATGCGTAGATTCCATCTGATTGATCTGATTGTTCAGGGCATTCTCCAGTGCTGCATAAGCATTTTCTGCCGCATAAATATCTTCATCCGAACTGGGATAAGTGGTAATGCCGATCACAGATCCACTTCCCTGTATCGAAGCACTGCAGCTTCCAAAGGATACGGCGATGAGTAAAAAAATCAGGCCAAAGATGCCCAGTCCTGCAAATACTGCACGATTTTTTCGGATGATATCCTTTAGGGCAATCTTGGCCTTAACTGTCGCATTCTCGATGCCTCCAGCTGCAGCTGTTCCCTGAGCCGTTCCGGCTGCATGAGCGCCGGTCCTGGCTGATCGGTAAGCTTCCTTGTATCGTTTTCTTTGAAAGAAGCGGTTCAGGATTGATTGTCGTTCCTTCTTTTTCTGATCGGGATAAACATTAGGTTCTTTCTGATCCGGTGTAAATCGAAGGCTTTCTTTCTGGATTTCCTCTTCCCGGTATACCTTTCTTCCCGAACGGTCTTTTGAAAGCCGATATCTGTTATGTAGCTGCCTGAATACGAAAGCAGCTCGTCCAGAAGAATGCTCTAAAGCACCGGCTCCTTCTACCGCTGCATTGTCATCCCAGTCTTCCTGCACCTTATTTCTCATATAATCCGATACTACAGTACCCGCAATGTCAGATCCCTTTTTTCTGATTCCCAGCCCGGAACCACGGATCATTCCATTTCCTTCATCATCAAAAGAAAGTTTTCCGGCTTTTGCCTGTTCCTTCGTTAATTGGATTTTTTTCTGCTTCTTTTTCATGGATGACTGCCCGTTCTGCAGATCATCCCCTTCCGGAATCATTTCATGGTCCCGCAACCGATCCTGATATCTTCGAGACTTTATCTTTGCTGATACTGTGCGTTCTGAATGGATTGGATCCTCATCTCTAAATTCTTGCCCTGAAACAGGATCCTGAATTTCCTCGTTTTCTTTCTGTTCCAGAGATTTCTGTTGAAGTGAAGAATATCTACGGATTCTCATTTTCTTATTTGCTGCAGCATTGACAGATTCTGCATCATTTTCCAAACCGTGAGACTCTTTTTCTTCCATCCCATCTTTTTTAAGAGGGCGGTCACGGCTTCTTCCGTCAATTTCCCGTACCGAGCCGTCCCGAAGATTTACTTCTGTAAGTCCTTCTTTTGTCATTTTGTTTACAACTTTATCTCTGGCTTTATACTCTTTTCCGGCCACCTTGTTCACCTCCTTCCTTTCTGTAAGCGATTATCTTTTGGAAAGATACCACTGTTCCCATTTCTCCAGAATCTTCCCGGCATCTGCGCCGCACATTGCGCATTCTCGTATATCTTCCAGCATTTCGTAAAAGATCCGTTCCTGTTCCGGTAAGTTATCTTCCGCAAGCATCAAACGGATCTGACGGTGCATTTCCTCTCTATCTGTCTTTTTTCTTCCTTTCATCCATTCGGTCTCCTTTCAAATAAAAAGACCGTCCACTGTTAACAGGAGACGGTCTCAACCATTGTTTCATCTGATCATTCTTTTTCCTTTCTTTCTTCCACCTCTTCCGGCTTGGTCGTCATCAGAGAATAAAGCCTCAAGGTCTTATCAAACTTGTCTTTAAAAGGAATGATGGTGCTTCCATAAAAAAGAAGACCTTCCCCTTCTCCGGAATTTGTGACATAAGACAGCTGATGCGGTGAGATATTAAGCTGCTTTGCAAGTATCTGCCTGTCGCCGGCCGCCTGGTTAAGCATCAGGATAAAATCACTGTTTTCAAAGATATTTTCAATTTCCCGGCTTGCCAGAAGATCCTTGATATTTTGTGTGATCCCGGTTGGGATTCCTCCCCACTTCCTAAAACGCTTCCAAATTTCCACACTATAAGCTGCTGTCTGTTCTTCTTTCAAAAGCAAATGGAACTCATCGATATAATATCTGGTTGCTTTATGGCTTTCCCTGTTGATCGTAACCCGGTTCCATACCTGATCCTGAACGATCAACATGCCAAGCTTCTTCAAATTCTTTCCCAGCTCTTTAATATCAAAGCATACGATCCTGTTATTCAACTCCACATTGGTCTGATGGTTGAATACTTTTAAGGATCCATTGACATAGATCTCAAGAGCAGTAGCAATTCTCTGTGCCTGTGGTTCTTTCTGCTGTCTAAGACATTCGTACAGGTCTCCAAGGACCGGCATGTTTTCCGGTTTCGGATCAGAAAAATAGTTCTGATACACCAGTGGAAGGCAACGGTCAATGACTGATTTTTCTTCAGCTTCAATTCCATCTCTGCTTCCCATGATCAGTTCACAGAGAGACAGGACAAAATCAGATTTCACACCAAGAGGGTTGTCATCCTCCGAGTAATCCATGTTAATATCCATCGGATTGATATAATCATGGCTGGTAGGAGAAATGTGTATTACCTGGCCGCCCAGGGCATGGACCAGTGGATAATATTCCCCTTCCGGATCTCCAATGATGATATCATCCTGGGTAACAAAGAATGCGTTGGTGATCTCTCTTTTCGCAGCAAAAGACTTTCCGGATCCCGGCGTACCGAGGATCAATCCGTTCGGATTTTTTAACCGTTTCCTGTCTACCATGATCATATTGCTGGAAAGTGCATTCAGGCCATAATACAGGGATTCCCCTTCCATAAATAATTCCTGGGTGGTAAAGGGTACAAAAATAGCGGTACTGGTCGTAGTCAGTCCGCGGTTGATCGTGATATGGTTTACACCCAAAGGAACACTGCTCATCAGTCCCTCCTCCTGCTGATAGTCCAGTCTCCGAAGCATACAGTTATATTTCTGCGCAATTCCGGCAGTCTGAAGGATCGCATTATTCAGTTCCTGTTTTGTCTTTGCCGTATTTAAGACAAGGATCGTAACCAAGAACATTCTTTCATTTCTGGACTGCAAGTCTTCTAAAAGATGTTTTGCACCTCCCCCGTAAGTATTCAAATCAGATGGGATGATATCCATATCATAGCCGGATCTTACCGCTTTTTTCTGTTCTTCGATCTTCATCCGGTTAATATCCGTCAGTTTGCTTTTCACCATCTTGATCGCTTTCATCTGATCTACAGACTGAATATGAAGATTGATGATAAGGTTTTTATCCATATCCAGAAAATCAGCCAGCATCTTATCCGTAATCTCCGGAGCCAGGAGCTGCAGGTAGGAGACTGCCCCTATGGTATTTCCCATCTCAAAAGTTTTTCCCTCCCGGAATACAAAACTGGTAGGAGCTACATAATCCTTTGTCGTCAGGCCGCTATAGATCAGAGAATCATAATCAAACCGGAAATCTGACAGTTCTTCCGGATTGAATGTCTCATACAGGATCTTCAGCCGTTCTTCCCCATTTAAACTTACTGCCGGCACTCCAAGAACTTTGAAATTATTCAGGATATCCGTTTCGATCCTTTCAAGCTTTGGCCTTGCTTCCCGGATATTTTTTGCCTCAATGGAAAAGGTGATATATTTATCCTTGACCAATCCATTATTTCCTTTTGCTAACTGCCGACGCAGCATCCTGGCATATTCCATACGGATCTCATCAAAAGCATCATTTGCAGGACGGATCCGGATCACTTTTTCAAATTCTTTCATATTACTTTTATGGTTGATAAAACTCAACTGAAAGTGGATACTGCTGTCAAAATAATTCAGAAAATCGCACCAGTTTTCAAAGATTGCGCTCTTATCCTCATTCTGTGCCAGCTGATAATTGATATCCGAAAAACGGATTGTTTTGGAATAACATTGGTCCTTTACCCTGCAGATCCCATCTCTGGCCATTTCTTTATAAGCAATCGTCTTCTGGGCGCTGATTCTTTTTTCCTCCTTCTTTCGGATCGGCTTTGAAACAGTTCTTTCCTTGTTGGTATCTGTTTTTTTCTTTTCCTTCTTTTTCTCCAATTTGGATGCTTTCGCCGCTTCCTTTCTGGCCTTACGCTTCATTCTTTTTTCCAGATATCTTTTTCTATTCTTTTTTTCTGCCAAACGGCTTCACCTCCTTTGGTTTTTTCTCCTTTGTTGCCGAAACGGACAGATCCATCTCATATGCATTTTCCGTTTCATATTTTCGGATTGCCGGACGCAGCCAGCGAACTCGAATCACATGTAGCAGAACTTCTTCCAGATGCATGCCGTCTTTCTCATACATAGCAAATAAGAAGGCCGGCAGCATGAGCAGTATCATGATCGTAGCTGCAGTGCTGTTTCCCAGGACTCCTCTTGTCAGAAAATACACCGGAATTCCTATAGCTGCACCGACACCGATACAGATGAGCTGTCTTTTGGTAAGATTAAAAGCTACTTTGTTTTTTACTTTTGTCAGGTCTTTTGGAATACTGACATATGCCATTTCCCATTTCTCCTTTCTCTAAGATTAGTGGGCATTAAAAATTGACTTGCTGAGAGTCCCTGTCTTAAACAGGCTGAAACACAGGACCACTGTATAAGCCATGACTCCAAACAATGAGGAGCTTAAATTATCCGAATACTGGATGCCCGCTACCAGTACGGAATAGATTGCCACGCATACCATCATCAAGAATGCCTGGAATGCAAGGGCAAACAATCCTCTGAAATAGTTTGTTCCGATCTGCCCCCATTCACGGTTCGTCATGGTGGCAAATGGAATCGGAGCGACTGAAGTATAAAGATAGATCTCAATCATACGGCCATACAGAATGACCGTTATGAGAACACTCATGATTTTCATACCGAAGCTGACGATCAAGGTTTCCAACACCAGTACGACCAGTTCTCCAATTTCCATGGATTCTAAAGTCGCATCCAAATCTGTCAGGACCGAACTAATATCAATAGCGGTACTTCCGCTGATCAGTCCTGCGGCTGAACTGACCACACTCTGTCCGACATCGAAGACAGCCATCGTGATCGTAAATGTATTGCTCACCAGATACACTGCAATCCACATCTTTACGAAATACTTAAAAAACATCCATGTATCAATGTCATGCATATTATTCTTCTCTGTGATCATTGTGATCAGTTCGTAGCACAAGACAAATGTGATGATGATCCCGGCAATCGGCAGGATCACTGTGTCGGATAGTGTCTCGATCATACTGAAAATACTGCTGTTCCAGCCTTGGGGAGTCTGTCCAACCTGGGCCGCAATTTCACCTGTTTTTTGGTTTACATCTGTAAACATACGGTCCAGATTGGAATGAATGACCCCCGACAGGAGTTCCCTCATCCATTCTTCAATCGCATCAAAAATCTGGTCGAACATGGATTTCTACTCCTTTCTCCTAAAATAAGCCGCTTAACAGAGGGATCAGCTGAGTTCCAATCAGGATTACACCGCCGCCGCTCATCAGCTGCTTGATTCCCTGGCTCTTAGCGCCAGATAGCGATAGGTAATCCTTTGAAGTTATCTCCAGATTTTCCCCCGCTCCACACCGTGCATGCGACTTTCACCGCACACGGCGCTCCA
>JAHZAV010000043.1 GCA_019423745.1 Lachnospiraceae bacterium | reverse complement strand
TTCATTTATATACTTGATTGCTTCATCTACAGAATGGATGCAATCCGGGTTGTCACTCTTCATGCCATGCATAATCCATTCACCTGATTCGTTTCCCATAATACACACGTCACCTCTATATGAACACCATTACAGTATTATTATTTTCTTCATATTTATGAAAATCCACTGTTTAATGAAACTCTTCCCATGTTTTTCCATCCAGTATTGATGCTATTTCATCTGTTTTAGGCAACGTTTTACTTTTGAACATTTCTGCCAGATTAAAATATTTACTTTTTTGAATCGGGTTTTTACTTGCTTTTTTAAAATCTGTTGGATAAAAATGCTCAACTATAAAATATCTATGCTTAACTGTTTTCAAATTGTATCCATATTCTGACTCTGCATGAACAATAGCCTCTTTAATCTTTTCTATCTCCTCTTTTGTAGCAGCTTCTCCGCTTTCATTAATATATGACACTTCTCCATTTACTAACTCTGCAACAACTGTCTTTTTCAATTTTCCGATTGCTCTAATACTCTTTCCTTTATATAAGCCAATGTATCCATGACCTGAATAGCCTCTTGAAGCTTGATCATAATAAAAATCATATTTCAAATTATCTTCAAATGTTGTTCCCGCAACAATTGCTCTCATCCATTTTCCATCATCAGGTATCAGTTTTTCATCAAAACAATACTTCTTATAATCATCAAGCACAGCCATTATCTCTGAATCTCTCTCATCTACAATATCTTCCATTGCAGCAACTAATTGCTCAAATGTAATATTTACATGCCTTATTGGCGTTTTTATTTCATTAATCCTGTCTGTATTATAATTTTTCAACACTGTGCCAAAACTATCCATCAATGACTCTTTCATAGGTTTTGGATCTAACGTTAATAGCACTTTTATCTCCTCTGTTCCAAACTGAGTAAGATGTTTTTCAAGCTGAGACTGTTGAAATTGATTATGTAATTTTGTCTCAACTACTATTTTAAAACTTTTCTGGCTTATAATCGCATCTGGAACGCTTTCGTCTCCCACTACCTGAAGATCAAATGTTATTTCAGGTGTCTCATCTTGTTCCAGTATTAAAGCATTCAACATTGCAAAGAATTTATCCGCATTATAATTATATAAGCGAGATAACATCAGCATAGTATTAGATGTATCTACATTCTCCTTTGAATGATATCTTTGAAAATAGTGTATCTGCACATTTATCCCTCCAATTTATCTAAATTCTGATTTTCATATGTACTCCAGATAAAATCAACAAAAGTAATACTACTCCCAACAGCAAGCTTAGCATGTCTAACTTCAAGTCCTTGAAAAGATGCACTCTTACCATGACCACTTCCGAATGGATTTCGAATTTCTGCAAGTTTTGTAGGAATAGCTCTAAGATTTCCAAGAACTGCTTTAATTGCATCTGCCCCTCTATCTGTAGGCTGTACATTGGATGGAAGTAGATTTAAAGCTTTCATTGTCTTATCTGCCAATTGCGGTACATCATCATCTTTCGAATACGATATCTGCATTTCTTCAAGAATTGTTTTACAACAACTTTCAATCAATTCCTTTGCCATTCCGATTGCATTGGTTGGATTCGTATTCTGCATTTCTACCATCAAATCAATCTGTTGCGAAAGGTACTCACTTGAAAACTTATTTTTTAGGTTCTCTGCTGTCATTGCAATTACTGTTGTGCCACCTTTTAAACGTGCTACTATTTCTTTACACTTTTCATATATCTTTGCATAATGTTCATCATACCTAGATGTATTACTCCAATTTTCCAAATCCTCATAATCAATGTTATATTCATATTCCATTTTATCCTCATAATAATGGAATAAATCTATAAGTAGCTTTGTTCTTTGTATATCATCAGCTTCATTCAGATACGCAACTAATGATTTTCCTTTCGATAGACCATATTTAGTTTTTATTGGCTCACCAATACTCGCAGTAGTAAATACATCAAATGAATTATCCGTAAAATCCAATACATATCCAGATCTGTTAAATAAGAGTAAAAATGTCCCTTCGTCTTTTTTCGATACGAATTGCAAATCTATAGCACCTCCTCTATTTGCTTGCAACAACAACCGACAATCGGTACCATCGTTTAATATAAGAATCACTTAACAATTTCTTGTCTGCTTCCACCAATTTAGTAAACAGTCCTGTTAATCCATCATATTTATCAAAATCACCGGCATCATACAGTTTCCAATTAAGTTGTTCTAATGTCCAATTACTCTTAATTGAATTGTGTAGCATAGACGTTGTCGCCCAATTATCCATAGAATCAGCCCCACCTAATGCTACAGGATATATGTGATCTACAGTAGGTACAAACTCCCAGTAAGCATTATGACATTCTTCCATTTTCCAATGAGCATGATATGGAAATGTCTCAGGCATGTAATAAGATAGTACCTTCAATATTCCTGGATTCACAAGTTTCTGTCCACTATATCTGTCAATAAATCCATCCCGTACAAATTGAGCCATCTTCTCTTTATCTGTATAATGACGCCCTTGTGCAGTCAATTTATGAAATGGATATTCTGTTTCTATCGCTATTCTTGCTTCTGCAAAATTATGTTGCAGAAGCCTATTTGCTGCTTGTTCAATAACATCTATTTTCTCCATAATTACACCACTCAATCTTATTCATTACGCATTTACTGCTCTTAAACTCTGATATGTGTCCTCTACAAACAAACCCAGAACTTCTTTCTTTATTTCATCATTCTGTAATAATAGTGTAAAGAAATCTTGATTCTGTTCCAAACCATCAATGAGTGCATCATCTACATGATCGAAGAATGCAAATTCAAAATCCTGTTCAGTATTGTTCTTTGCACTTGTCTTTAATTCCTCTGATTTTTTCATAATATCTCTAATCTGAAGAGCTGCTTTGATTGCCACATCGTTATCATAGTTTCTACCAGTTCTATTGTTAATTTCTATAATAATCTGAGATAGTCTTTCCTCTTTTGCCGGAGTCAGGACAATATCATAAGCTGTTGGTAGTTTCATTACTGGATCTGATTTCATTTGTGGCTTTTTATATTCTCCAGTTTTCTTCTGAATAAATCCAGTTGCTCTAATCTTTCCTTCCAGATTATAGCCTCCGCCTGTCTTCCTGCGTTCCTATAACATCCAGACCATACACCCTGAGATTTTCAATATCATTATACAAACTTTTGCGTTCCGCACTTATATCATACGCAGCGAGTGCATCAATAATCTCCGGCATAGTAATACTGTGAGTTTCATCCGTTCTCTCCAGAAAAATCTTCATAAGATATATAAGCTTCAATTTCTGATTTGATGATTTAGGCATATTGCACCTCCAAACTCCACGATAATGCAAAAAACTTCTTTATATATGATAGCATAAATAATCATATAAAAGAAGTTCATTCATTAATGAAATAACCAAATAAACATTATGATCGCTCCAATCTCTTTTTCTCCGTCCCGCCGGGAACAATCACCCAACGGGCTTGCTCACGATCTTACTGTCAAATACATATGAATATTTATGTTTATACTGCTAACACTAATGGTATATCCATTGATTCCATAACAAAATTTGTATATAATTTTGTTATCAAACAAGGAGGTGTTTTTATGCCAGGTAATCAATTCCCCGGAAATCCCTGCTCCATATGAGGACTGTATCGTTCCATTTGCACAAACTCACAGACATAATACGATTAGCATTTATTATTGTGTTCCATTCTTTTTCTGTACTCTCTTGGTGTAATCTTGTATCTATCCTTAAAAACACGGTTAAAAGTTCTTTGACTTTCAAACCCACAATCAAGACATATATTTGTAATGGAATCCATTGTGTTTTCCAGTGCCGCAACTGCATAATTTAACCGGACTCCATTCACATATTTACTAAAATTACAGTGAAAGGTTTTTGCAAACATTCTTGATAACACATATTTGCTTACACACAAATCGTATGCCATTTTTTCAAGACTGACTTTCTCTCTAAAATTTTGGGCTACATATTCTACCGCATTATAAATCAAGTCATCACTCCCTACTGTACTTTTATCAACCATTGGCATTTCTGCGAAAACATGGGCAAGAATCATCTGTACATATGCCTGTATCAGCATGGAATTCCTCTCTGTTATTCCTACCAGATATTTTATGGCATTTACTACATCAGGATGCACTCGCTCTTTTTTTACAACCGGGTTCCTCGGGCTGTATATCTGCAACTCTTTATAATAGGAAGGAAACAGTGTCGGATCAAGATACAGGTATATTACCTTATTTTCTTTTTTCCCAAACACCTGATAATGATGTATTACATTTGGGAACACGATTGCAAAATCACCCTCGTCCATGTGATACAATTCTTGTCCAACTCCAAGCTCAATATTCCCATTAGTTACATACACTACCTCTATTGCTTCGTGTAAATGTGGTGGAAAATGCACTGTTTTCTTCCACTCAACCGCTATTCCATCAGTTTTGTTCTCATATACCAATAACACTCGCAAGCAACTCCTTTTAATTTATAATGTCAGTTGTCTAATCCGGCATTAACTTGTTACCTTTATGATGATTTATATGCCAATTCCAAGCTGTTGAAATAATGGTCTCAAGATCTGTATACTGTATGTGAACCAATATAGCCAGCCCCTCCTAAAACCAAAATCCTCATAATAAAACCTTCTTTCTATTTCATAACACTTTTATGCCGCCATATTTTCTTATTCTCAAATCTTTACAGGAACCGTTACCAAATACATTATCCATTCCGGATTTATAAGACTCTACATATTCATTCTTCACAAATGCCTGTATTGTTCCAGCAAAACCACCGCCATGCACCCTGCATACACCGTTTTCTCCTAAAAGCATTTCACTTACAAGCAGTGCAACGGAAACATTCTGATTTTTTATATCTTGATTTGAATAAACATTCTGCAAATATTTAAAAGAAGAATTACCAGAGGCTTTCACATTCTCCAAAAATGCTCCTATATTTCCTGACTTCAATGCTCTTACTTCTTTCCGTACTCTTTCATTCTCACAAATAAAGTGTAGTGCACGAAGGACACACCTATCCCCAAGTTTTTCTCTTAAATTATGAATGTTTTCCAGTACATCATTTGCAGATACATCACACAGCACTTCTTTTCCAAAATATTTTGCAACAAGTTTCATTTCCTTCGGAACTGCCGCATATTCATCTGTCAAATCAGCATGAGAGCCTTTTGTATCCGTAATACATAGTCTATAACCATACTTTTCCATATCAAAATCAATTTTTTCAACCTGTGGATTTTCCGGGTTAGCAAAATCAATATGAACAAGATTTCCCGTAGAACTTGCCATCTGATCCATCAGACCACAAGGCTTTCCGAAATAAACATTTTCAGCATACTGTCCAATAATGGCTATCTCTGTCGCTGAAACTTTTCCACAATTATAAAGTCCAGACAAAATCGTTCCTATCAGTGTTTCAAATGCTGCCGAAGATGAAAGTCCCGCACCAATCAACACATCACTTGTTATATATGCCTGAAAACCTCCAACTGCATATTTTCTCTCAAGGAATCCAGAAACCACACCTTTTATCAAAGCCTTTGTTGTTTCCTTTTCTTTTTCCTTTACAGATACATCATCAAGCCGGATAATGATTTCATCGTAGTTATCAGAAACTAATCTGATTACATTATCATCCGTCTTTTTTACGATCCCAATAGTATCAAGATTAACTGAGGCTGCCAAAACCTCTCCGTTCTGATGATCCGTATGGTTGCCGCCAATCTCACTTCTTCCCGGAGCACTGAACAATTCCACATCTCCCGGCTTATAGCACTGCTCAAATTTCTTTATTGCATTGATATAGCGTTCCCTCTGGTAAGAAATCTTTGTCTCATCAGCATAAATGTCTAAGAGTCTTTCATCATATGCACCATCCAAAAAACTACGAATCAATATCTCTATCTGCATCTCAAACACCTCACTTCAAACAAAACTTAGCGGATAATGAAAGAATAGTGAATGTCTTTTTCTGCATTAATCCGATAATCATCTTCCACATCACTTCCCCAGCTATCAATTCCACCAACTCCTCTTACTGCACCATAGACACAAAGGACTGTTCTTCTTGCTGGTGGCAGTTCCTCATGGTGTGTTGCGTTTTCAATCTCTGATGCTGTATAAGGTAGGCATGAAAAAGCAAATGCCTTGTCGTTTTTCTCTATTCTTAATGTCTTTGCTGAACTATCCGTTCTGCTATTATCAAGACTTGTATGTCTTGTAATCTCCAGCCACTCTGTATCCATTCTCATACCACATTCCTGTGGAACCAGATATGGTGTCAGTCTCAAATCTGATACCTCATAAACTCCTTTTTCTGCCCCTGCCTTTCTGTCCGGATAGGTTTCCCCCGATAATCCCTTGTACATATATTTATCTGCAAGTGTCGGCATAATAAACCTCATTCCGAATACCGGAAGTTCTGGCAGTCCCTTTACTCCTGTGTAATCCACATCCACCTTGATATTTCCAATTACATCAATTGTATAAGATACAATGACTGTTGTTACTGGATTGCCGACAGTCTCATAGGTATATTTCACAATTATTTCCCCGGCAGCCACATCACCGCCATAGCTGTTATTGTCCGGAGCATACTGCTTTTGCAGTTCACCGTCCATAATAACTTCCGTTTTTTTACAGTCAATGAACATATCCGATGCGAGCCAGCTTCCACTTTTAATATGAAACCTGCTGCCTCTGTCATTATCTGTTAATGCTCTCCAAAAAGTAGGCTTTGGACAACGATACAGCCATTCATAACCTTTTTTTACTATAGACTCCAGACCGCCCTGTGAATAAGAGAATATATAGTCAAACCCTTCTCCATGTACACCAAGTGTATAATCTCCATATACGACTCTCAATTTATTCTTATCTGTATAAGCCATAGTAATACCTCACTTCCTGCATAGCTGGTTTTTCCTTACGGTCTGCAAATACGATTCCATTTCCTGAAAACTCATAATCAGAAGGCTTATCATCAAAGTCTCCGCCATAACGCAAAACTTCTTTTCCTGTCACTTCATCTTTCACGAGAAGTGCCTGATCAATGAAATCCCAGATAAATCCACCGTGGTACATCTCATACTTATCTATTAACTTCATATAAGTACCAAGTCCTCCCATCGAATTACCCATATCATGCATATACTCACACAAAATATAAGGTTTCTTTGGATTGTTATTTAAATATTCCTCCACTTCATAAGGCTTTGCATACATTCTGCTCTCTACATCTGATATGGTTTCCTCATAATTACGGTCATAGAAAGAGCTTTCATAATGAACAAATCTGCCATCCTGCTTTTCCTTGAAGTAAGTATTCATTGCTTCTATATCATCACCCGCATAAGATTCATTTCCTAAAGACCAGAAAAGAATTGCTGTATGGTTTTTAAAAGTTTCAAAATTACTCCTAGCCCTGTCAACAACAGCCTCCCGCCATTGCGGAATAGAACAAGGTACGCTGCACGATGGTTCAATCGCACCAAGTTTCTGGAATGTTCCATGACTTTCCATATTCGTTTCTGCCATTACATAAATGCCAGCTTTATCACACAGGTAATACCACGGTATCTGATCCGGATAATGACAGGTGCGTACTGCATTGATATTATTTCTAATCATACAATCAATGTCTGCTGTCATTTCATCCATACTAATGCTTCTTCCTGTCTTTGCACTCCACTCATGACGGTTCACTCCCGTAATGACAAGACGTTTACCATTTAAATAGATCACCTTGTCAATCATTTCAAGTCTTCTAAAACCTATGTCATATGGAATTATCTCTAATATTTCTCCATCTTCGCTTCTAAGCTCTACATATGCGTGATACAAATATGGGCAGTGATTATCCCATGCCTTAACACTTCCAACCTCAGTATCAATCACTCCTAAACGACTTCCATCCTTTTCCTCTAAGGTGATATTGCCCCCTGCCACCTGATTATTTTCTCGGTCTTTTAAAACAAAATGGGCAGCTACTTTCTTTCCTTCTGGAGCAGTTACTTTCATCTTTACCAATACCCTGCCGCTTACATTATCCTTGTTTAGTGTCGGCTGTAACCATACATCTTCCAAATGCACCTCTGGCACTGCTTTTAAAGTTACATTTCTGAAAATTCCAAAAAAGCGGAAAAAATCCTGATCCTCCAAAAATGCTGCCGTACTCATTTTGTGGACCTGAACTGCCAGCACATTTCCTTTTTCTCTGATAAATGGTGTCAGGTCAAATTCTGACGGTGTAAAACTATCCTCCGCATATCCTACAAATTGACCATTCAGCCACAGATACATTGCTTCTTCCACACCTTCAAAACAGATACAGATTTTCTTTTCACGCATTTGCTCACTCAAATCAAATCGTTTGATATAAGATCCGACAGGATTATACTCTGCCTCGGAAAACATTCCTGCCTCGTCCCCGGTACTCTCCATACTATACGCACCCCTGTGATATTCTTTTCCCTCCCACGGATACATCGTATTGATATAGCGTATTTTGTCATAGCCTGCCAGTTCGATATGCCCCGGAACCATAATCTTAGCAAATGAAGATGCATCAAAATTTTCCTCATAAAAATTTTCCGGTCTATCCATTACATTTTTGCTAAAAGCAAACTCCCATTGTCCATTTAATGACTGCATCAATGGATTCTCCGATTTTTCCATATCTGCATAATCTATATAGTAGCAATGGTCGCTGTGTGCGTCCAACTGGTTTACACGGAACACTTCCGGATCATCTAACCATTTCATATCAGCATTCATAATAATTCTCCTTTTTTCTTATTTTCTATACAGCCCATAAAGACAAACTTCAGGGGCTATTTTCATTACTGATTCTGCATATTTTCTTTTAATTTCATATTTGCACTCTCTACATTAAGGAATGAAAGAATAACTGTAATAATTATGTCAAATATGAACGGAAGCCACAAATACATAAAATACATCATATTAATACAGCTATCTGGCTGAACCGCGTTGTCAATGTTAATATATCCACTTATATCTAGCATCCAGCCTGAAAGTGCAACACCAATACCTCCACCGAGTTTTACGCCTAATGAAGTACAAGAGAACATGGAACCGTCAATTCGCTTTCCACTCTTTAAATAAGTATGTTCTGAACATTGTGCAATTACTGCACTCATGTCTCCCTGCCAAGGTCCTTCTCCAAGGGATGTAAGAACTGTAAATAACAGCATCAACGGAACACTTCCCAGATAACCTGCCACTGCAACCATCAGACGACATACTGTAGCAAGCATATAACTATACTTGTTTAACTTATACATTCCTTTCATTTTTGAAACAAGTGTAGGTGTAATGGCAAGTGCAATGATCAATGGAATATTATTCGCCCATGAAAATACACCAAACAAATTCGTATTCAGTAATACATATGTCATAAAAAAGATTCCTACATTCACCATAGAAGCACGAAGCTGCTGAAGAATGTAAATCACGCAAATCATTGAAAAATATTTATTACTAAAGAGAAGTTTTATTATCTGCTTAAAAGAAAGTTTGTCATCTTCCTCTCCTGCCACACTATCATCTTTTAATTCTTCATCTGACAGTTCTTTTACTGAAAATACAGCAAGTGTATTGGTAATAATACCTATAATACAGTAAATAAATGCGATAGTTCTCCATGCAGTTGCACCGCCACCAAACATTTCTACTGCACCAACAGTAACAGACTGGATGACTAGATTTGTACCAAATGAGAACATGAAACGGAAAGAACCCATCTGAACACGCTCTTTACTGTTTTTTGTTACCAGTGATGTCAACGCTGCATACGCAATATTATTAGCAGTATAAAATACAGCATTAAGCAATGTATATGCTATAAAAAACCATGCATACTGAGCTGTTTTTCCAAGACTTGTCGGAATTGCAAATACACCAAACAACGTGATGGCACAGCCAAAAAATCCATAGAACATCCACGGTCTTGCTTTCCCCATCTTACTCTTTGTATGGTCTATCATTGTACCGAAAAATATATCCGTAACTCCATCAAATAATTTTGATACCGCTATCAATGTACCTACTATGCCCGAATTTAACCCAACTGTATTTGTCAGGTAAATCATGACAAATGATGATAGAAAAGCATATACTACATTTCCTGCAATATCTCCCGTTCCGTAACCTACTTTGTTATACCATTTCAGGTATGTTTTTTCTTCCATGAGAATTTCTCCTTCCACAAATACCTATTCTTTTGCCTCGTTTTGTCCCACAACTTTATTATGGTCAGTATATAAAAAATAAGCCAAAAATGACATATCATAAATTGGACAAAATATGCACAAAATGATAAAATTAATGAACATAAGTATTATATTGGATAGATTTTTAGTCATTTTTAACATATGTTTTTTTATATTTCAATACAAGGAGGCACACATGTACACAAATAATGCATATCTCAATCACTCAACGATTGATAGAAAAGATAAATCCAAGCCGCTTGTTGTAACTATGTGTGGAACATATAAGCTCTACACACGCCCTAAACTACCTACCTGGAGACCTCGAGGCAGACTTGATTTCCAGTTGATTTATATTGCTGCCGGAAAAGCCCATTTTCATTTTGGTCCTAATAGTGAAGAAGAAACTATTGTTCATGCCGGACATATGGTTTTATATCGTCCAAAGGAGGCTCAAAAATATGAATATTATGCCGAAGATCAGACAGAAGTCTACTGGGTTCATTTTACAGGTAGCGATGTAACAAATATATTACGCTCTTATGGATTGACCGATAGCAAAAAGGTATTTTACTGTGGTTCTGGTCCCTCCTATCAGAATCTTTTTCGTGCAATGATAAATGAATTACAGATGTGTAATGATAGTTATCAGGAAATGCTTGAAATGTATTTAAGACAAATTTTTATAAAACTGCAGCGATACTTTAATAACAGCATAAGGATAGATAATTCCCGTGCTACAGAAGCTATTGACATGGCTATTGCCTATTTCAATGAACATTACAATGAATCAATCAGCATTGAAGAATACGCTAAAAAAACACATGTAAGTACAAGCTGGTTTATACGCAATTTCAAACTTTATGTTGGTTCTACACCAATGCAATTCATTTTACAAAAACGCATTTGCAATGCAGAAGCCCTGCTCTTGAATACAGAATATAACATAAACGAAATTGCACAAATTGTTGGCTATGATAATTCTTTATATTTCAGCCGCATGTTCAAAAAGATAAAAGGCATATCTCCCTCAGAATACCGCAAAAATATATAATAAACTGCAACGGACAGAGAATATTTACATACTCTCTGCCGTTGCAATTTTTGTCTATTTATTTTTTTATTTTGGCAAGTAATATCCCTCTTTGTGTTTTATAATGACAGCGTAAACAGAAAGGAGATGAACTTCCATGAGAAACAAATTCCACAACTTTATTGAAAACATACTTAGCTTTTATGCAACTTTCTTCACAAGAGGATTTTATCGTTTTTAAATATCAGTCAATACTTTCCTCGATTCGCCCATCCGTCAAATCATAACTCATATAAAGAAAATCTAATATCTCCGCCTCCTGGACTGTCCCATCCAGAAGAATTATTTTTATTTTTCTGCTTATGTGTAAAATACTACTTATCCTTAAGATTCTTACTACATACAAAATCCAAATAATCTTTAGGAGTTATTCCTGCTTTTATAAATTCTTTATGAACGAATTCTCTCCATTCGCTCTCTCCTTCACCTGAAAACGTGCACCATACGCTTCGAACGACTGTAAGTGCTTTAATTGCCCAATCAACATACTCTTTTCTATTCACATAATATATATCATCAGCATATATACGGGCATCTTCATCAATCCCATCTGAGTTAATAATTAGAATAGTATATACATTAGCACCTTTCGTTATTCTTTCCCCGATGTGGTATGCTTCAACCACCTCCTTTCAAGGCACAAAAAAAGCACCTTAACCATATTGGCTAAAGTGCTTGTATTAGTTTGATATTAAATTGTTGTGAGTCAGACAAACTGAAAGTTGTTGTTGCCTTTGTTACGATAAAATATTAATTTTTTTTAACGATAGCAAAAACCAGCTATCTCACTTTTACTAGCATCATTTAATCTCTTTCCATCTACAATATTTAGTGTAGGATACCATGCTCTTAAATCAGAAAGACTTCTGTCAATGCTACTTCCACCTGAAGTACAGAAAGTATAGATAGTCGCATTGCTCAAGTCGTAAGTTTCCAGATAAGTCTGAATAATACGTGGAACTGTTCCCCACCAAATTGGATGTCCTAAATATACAATATCATATTCAGTAGTTGCACTTAGATCATTGCTAATCTCTGGTCTAGCTGTATCATCATTCTGTTCCTTATTAGTACGACAGTTGTCATCATTATAGTTCAAATCTTCTTCTGTATAAGCCTGGGTAGGAATAATCTCAAAAATATCAGCTCCTGTTTCCTCGGCGATCATCTCTGCAATAGTCTTTGTATTTCCTGTGCCAGAAAAGTAAACAACTGCTATTTTCACACTATCAGTTTCATTATTTACAATTTTAGTATCTTCTGCTGTATCATTTGTTTCCGATACATTTTCGTCTGATTCCACAGTCATACTTGTTGCTTCAGGCTGTTTTACTATCGTTTCCTGCTTTTGTGAATTATCTGCAGATGAACCACAAGCTGTTAGTATAGCCATAATGAACACACTAATTATAAGAATACTTGTCTTTTTCATGTTTTCCCCCCTATAAACCTGCAATCCATTCTTTAAGCTGATCATCGGATGCTCTGTTTAAAATCTTTCCCTCTACAATTTCTGCATCTGCTGCGGAAGGTTTAAGCTCTTTGATTGTATTACCAAAACCACTACCGCCCGATGTGGCAAAGAGAACAATTCTCTTACCTGAAAAATCATAGTTTTCAAGAAAAGTATTGATAATTGTAGGTGCCACATACCACCAAATTGGAAAACCAAGCAGAATAGTATCATATGAAGATAGATTCAAATCTTCTTTTACAATCTCCGGGCGAAAAGTCTTATCATTCATCTCTACGCTGCTTCTGGATTTCTTATCCATCCAGTTGAGATCTGCTTTCGTGTATGGGACTTTCGGTTTTATCTCATGAATATCTGCATTTACTAGAGCTGCCAGTTTTTCTGCTACCTTTTTTGTTACTCCACTTGCACTAAAATACGCTACTAATATTTTTGACATTTTAATTACCTCCTACATCTTTCCGCCATATACCGGAAAAATTCCACTTTCACCATAGCTCTCTATTTTCTTAAAATTCTTAAGTATCTCCATATCTTCTGCATTGATTTCAAAATCAACTTCTGCATTGCTCTTCATATGATCAGGATTACCTGTCTTAGGAAGTGTAATCGTTCCAAGTTGAAGTGTATATCTAATGCAAAGCTGAGGAACAGTCACACCATATTTATCAGCCATCGCCTTAATTTCAGGCTGATTAAGAATCTCGCCATGTGCAATCGGAGAATACGCTTCTACTGCTATACCATTCTTCTGACAGTACTCTACAAGTTCCATAGGTGTATTACTAATATGCAGAAGAATCTGATTTACCATTGGCTTAATTTCAGCGGTCTCAAGAAGGCTTTCAATATCTCCTATCTGGAAATTTGATACACCGATTGCCTTAAGCTTGCCTGCTTTATATGCATCCTCAAGTGCTTTCCACGCTGCCCTGTTTCCTTCTACATATCTGTCCTCAGACTGATTCACCTTAACCCAAGGCTGTGGACTGTGAATTATCATCATATCAAGATAATCAAGCCCCATCTTCTCAAGTGTTTCATTGATACCTTCCATTGCTTCTTCATATGTTTTATGCTCAGCAGCAACCTTCGATACAACAAACATTTCTTCTCTTGGAATCCCACAATTCCTTACGCCTTCTCCAACTCCACGTTCGTTCCCATAAGCCTGTGCTGTATCAATATGTCTATAACCCATCTCTGCTGCAGCTTTTACTGCGTCAGCTGCCTTATCATCATCAATAAACCAAGTCCCAAGTCCAAACTATGGAATCTTTACGCCATTATTTAAAACAATATATTTATCTAACATTTCATCCACCTGCCTATTCTAATTTTCCATATTCATCATCACATACTGCTTCCAGCCATTCATTTGAGCAATTTTCACCCGGCACTTCTATCGCAAGATGAGAAAACCAGCTATCTGGTGCTGCTCCATGCCAATGTTTTACGCCGGCCGGAATATTGATACAGTCCCCTGGTTTCATTTCTACAGCTTCTTTTCCTTCTTCCTGGTAATATCCTCTTCCTGCAACACAGACAAGAATCTGTCCACCACCTTTATCGGCATGATGAATATGCCAGTTATTTCTGCATCCCGGCTCAAAAGTCACATTAAAAATGCCCACCTGATTTGTAGATACCTGTGCAAGATATGACTGTCCAACAAAATACTTTGCATAGGCATTATTTGGTTCTCCGATTGGAAATACCATTTTCTTTGCATGCACCTTCATTGCTTCGTCTTTGTAAGGAAGTTCTCCTTCGTCAGCCTCCCATACCTCTTTGGCCAGGTTAAACACTGCCCATCCCTTTGGCCAACCTGCATAAAATGCAACATGTGTAATGATTGCTGCAATTTCCTTCTGCGTAACACCATGAGCTTTTGCATTCTGTAAGTGATACTTAAGGGATGAATCTGTAATTCCTGATGACATGAGTGCCACTACTGTAATAATACTTCTTGTCTTTACATCAATATCCTGATTGTTCCAGTTCTCACCAAATAAAACATCATCATTAAAATGAGCAAACTCCGGTGCAAATTCGCCAAGAGCAGCCCTGCCTGCTGTCTGTACTATTTTCATTCTGTCGCCTCACTACTTTCTGTATTTTCCATTCTTAATCCATACCTGTTCAATATTTCTTGCCGCTGGTGTATTTTGTGCCATGACACCTGACAGGAAATGTGGTTCATAGAGTTCTTCTAACGCATTTATTTCATCATCAGATAGTTTCAATTCCACAGCTTTTGCAGCTCCTTCCACATGGCTGATCTTTGTCGCTCCTACAACAGGAGATGATACTTTTGTAAGCAGCCATGCCAAGGAAACCTCTGTCATGGAAACACCATGCACATCCGCAATTTCACAAACTCTTGCAATTACCTTTGCATCTTTATCAGAAGTTGCATCATATTTTAGCTTTGCATATGCATCCTGCTCTAAGCGCTTTGATATCTCACCCGGTCTTTTAGATAAGCGACCTGCTGCAAGGGCACTATATGGCGTGAGTGCTATATTTCTTTCAGCTGCATATACATTCATTTCCCGCTCTTCTTCACGCATAATAAGATTGTAGTGATTCTGAGCGGAAACAAATTCCGGCCATCCATTTTCTTTTGCAATTGCGTTAGCCTCTGCCAACTGCCATGCAAAACAATTTGCGATGCCAATCTGTCTGATTTTCCCGACCTTTACTCCTTCTGCCATACCGGCAAGATAGTCCTCTACAGGAGTATTCCAATCCCACATATGATAGATATATAAATCTACATAATCCATTCCCAAATGGGAAAGGCTTGCATCCAAACTGCTGCGCACATGTTCCTTTCCGGAAATTCCATTTGCGATTTCCTCCTGTGATCTTGGAAGGAACTTTGTAGCAATGACTACTTCATCCCTTTTTGCATATTCTCTGATTGCCTTTCCAAGATATTCCTCGCTTGTACCGGCCTGATATGCAATTGCTGTATCATAAAAATTGATTCCCAGTTCCAGGCCTCTTTTAATAATAGATTTGGATATTTCTTCATCAACTGTCCAGCTATGCTGACCTGTTGCTGCATTTCCAAAGCCCATGCAACCCATACATATGCGTGAAACCTTTAAATCAGATTTTCCTAAATTCACATATTCCACTCTTATTCAACTCCCTTCAATTTTTTCGCTATCTTTTCCAATACAGCCACTATTGCATATTCATCTGAGCTAAGAGCTTTATATACTTCCGCCTCTTTTTTATAAAGATCAGCAAGAACCCTATCTGCATACTTCTTCCCGTTCTCTGTAAGGACAATCGACATCTCGCGCCTTTTCCCTTTGATTGGAATAAGATCAACATAGCCATTCTTCTGAATCTCTTTAATCACCGTATTAACAGTTGTTTTTGGCAATTCCCAATCATTACTGATTTCAATCTGTGTGTGTGAATTTCCATCATTCAATGCATACAAAACCCATAATAATGCAGAAGAAACATTGCTTTGCTTTGCAAATTCATCATAAAACGAATCAACATGATAAAGTGCTCTCCCAAAATCATAGAAAAAACTTCTTGAATTCATAACTCGCTCCCTTATAATACGATTTCGTATTTTATAATAATACGTTTTCGTACTATTGTCAATGTCAATACATGAATAAGTTATTCGTTCAACCAGTCAGCTTAATATCTGTCATTTAGTTCTTAAAATCATTATAAGCCCTTAATCAACATCATTCTGCTGATTAAGGGCTCAAATTAATAGAACAAAAGACGATGCAAACGAAGCATATCCTCACAACCATCCTTAGCTCATAAAATATAAAGTTAACAATTCTGCAACTTCAACGTTTATGTCCCCCATAAAATTAATCTATCGGGATTCACCAAATCGTCAAATTCCGATTGAGATTTCACCTGTTTTAAGAGATTTAATAACTGTTATATCTTGTTATTAAGTTCTCCGCAAACCCTTGAAAACACTGGATTTATCGCAGGTGAGCTTTCCCTTATTGTTTCCCTTGTGTTATATCGTCCCGTCAGTGTTTACGAACTCTGATAAGGGCAAATACAAGGGCAAGAAAAATCTATAAA
>JAHZAV010000042.1:13711-17407 GCA_019423745.1 Lachnospiraceae bacterium | reverse complement strand
GGGTTGCCGCAGCTTCACAGGTCCTTTGTACCTCCACTGCTCTGAATAAGAGAAATATACCATTCTATTATTGAGTTCGATCTGTATCATTATGATACAAATAATACTTTATATACTTTTTCTGAATAAGTCAATAGAAAAATATTAAACTTTCTATCATGAGCCCATTTAGCCCACTTTCAACATAAACTTCCGGATCTCTTTTTCAGTGGAAACTCTCTCGATCACTGCCCCAAGGCTCCTCAGTTTCTCTTCAAAGCGCTCATATCCTCTCTGGATATAAACAATATCATCCACAATCGTAATGCCATCTGCTGCTAAGCCAGCAATGCAAAGTGCTGCCCCCGCACGAAGATCCGGTGCACTCACCCGGGCGCCAGAGAAGCCTTCCACACCTTCAATAGTTGCAGAATTTCCCTCTACCTTCACATTAGCCCCCATACGTGCCAGCTCATCCAGATATTTAAATCTATTCTCAAAAATGCTCTCCGTAATAATACTTGTCCCTTTGCAAAGAGCAAGCGTCACACCGATCTGCGGCTGCATATCTGTAGGGAATCCCGGATAAGGAAGTGTTTTTACATGAGTACAGCTAAGGCTTCCCTTAGACACAACACGAACGGCATCATCAAATTCCTCCACTTCACATCCTATTTCCACTAATTTTGCAATGGTAGCTTCCAAATGTTTTGGAATTACATTGAGAACCGTTACATCTCCTCTTGTAGCAGCTGCCGCAAACATAAAGGTGCCCGCTTCAATCTGATCCGGAATTACAGAATATTCTGTGCGATGAAGACGGGAAACGCCCCTTATTTTAATAACATCAGTTCCTGCCCCTCTGATATTAGCACCCATACTATTCAGGAAATTGGCAACATCTACAACGTGAGGTTCTTTCGCAACATTTTCAAGAATCGTAAGCCCTTCTGCCATGGCTGCTGCCATCATAACATTAATGGTAGCTCCCACGCTGACAACATCAAAATAAATGTGTTTTCCTACCAGCCTTGTTGCCTCAGCTATAATTTTTCCATGCTCTATGTCCACATCTGCTCCTAATGCACGGAATCCTTTCAAATGCTGATCAATAGGACGACTTCCGATATTGCATCCTCCCGGGAGTGCGACTTCTGCTCTTTTATATTTTCCAAGGAGAGCTCCCAGCAGGTAATAGGACGCTCTTATCTTTTTAATATAATCATATTCAATATCAAAACTGGTTACGCCTCGTCCGTTAATTTTCACGGTATGACGGTCCACACGATGCACGGATGCACCAATCCCAGCAATAGCGTCCAGAAGTACATTAATATCATTGACATCTGGAAGATTATCAATCATAACTGTTTCATCACTCATAATTGCAGCTGCAAGAATAGCAAGAGCTGCATTTTTTGCTCCGCCTATCTCCACTTCGCCGACAAGTGGATTGCCACCTTTAATAATATATTGTTCCATACTGCACCTCGATCACACTCTCATTCTCCGCCAACCCTTGGCAGATCTTGAAACTTTTTTGCACGTTTATAATCATTATTATATCGTAAATTTTCCTCAAAATTCATGGCATTGATATCCTGCCGTCCCAAATCTTTTCGAGTATAATATCTCAGACAGATTTTAATGCCCGCCTCTTAGCTGACCGCAATAAACACGACGTGCACACATACAATGTCCGATGACATTATATCATATATCAGCAGGTTGTAAAACATTTTTTATACTTGCGTAAAAATTCTGTAACATTTTAACATTTTTACAAGTAAAAAAATGTTAATTTTCTAATGCTTCTAAAACTTTACCAATAGTCTGCTCCAATGTCAACCCATCTTCGCTGATTATAATATCCGCATATTTCTCAAACAGGGCTTTTCTCTCTACATAAAGATCCCAAAGCGTCTGTCCGTCCCGAAGAGTAACACCCCGTTTATGAGGATCGCCAATCCTATTCTCTATCGTTTCATAGGATACTTGAAGATAAACGATTTTTCCGATCTTTTTGAAATGCTCCATCGCATTCTGACAGTATACAATACTTCCCCCCGGCGAAATCACCGTGTTCTCTGCCTCAATCCCGGCATTTACCTCATCTTCTATCTCCTGGAATCTATCCAGCCCTTCTTGTTCAATAATCTCATGCAGCAAACGTTTCTCCTGTTCCTGTATCAGGATATCCGGATCGATAAACCCGTACCCTAAGCGTTTTGCAGCAACAACCCCTATTGTACTTTTTCCGGAAGCCGGCATACCAATAAAAATAACATTATTCATACTCCTTCTCCTTTTCTCTTTTGTTCTCCCCATCTCACCTTGCCGATTTACAAACAAAGCCCTCTTCCAAATCAGCACTATTTTTTGCTATTGTATCACATATTGCATTTGTTTGTCCATTTACATATTTTTTACAGAACTAATAAAATTTCCTTTTATTTTTTCTATGATCGCAGCGTCTTTTATAGATTTCCTGGTACAGCATCACTTCCAAAAGTTCGCGAAGCCATTCTCCTGGATTTTCCTCCTGGTCTTCCATTTTTTCATAGATATGGCTGCACATCAGCCGAAGCTGTAATTTATCCGGGTATTCATCATAAAGCATGCTGCCATCGTATTCCATCCGGTCGCACTCTTCCTCCACAAAAGGAAGCGCTCTTTTTGCTGTTCCCGGATACATGCTCTTCATGTATTCAAAATCTCTTCTCTCCAGCCTTTCATCATCATACAAAAGCGGCATGGGATATGCCATATAATACGGTAATTTCCTTTCCATTCGTCTTGCGCCCTCCTGCCAAAAAGAGTTATCTGAAAATAGTATATTCCAAAATCGCCAGTTTGTTACATACCACTACGATCATCCTCTTTCTGCGCTGGCGCAAAAATTCCCCGGACCCATAAGATATTCAGGTTCCCGGGGAATTTTTTATGCTCGCTCACTATAATGATGAGCGTCTTCCAACATCATATCTTTTACTTTCATCAAACGAATCTGTGAACTTCTTTCATTCTCGTCCAACTTCATTGTAATGTATTTTATCGTTTCCTGTGCTTCCGGAATAATTACATGCTCCAAAGCATTTACACGGCGTCTTGTCTTTTCAATTTCAGCCGCCATAAGCTGGCATGCTTTTTCCGTCTCCGCAAGCTTCAGCATATCCGGCAAAATGTCTGCCAGTGATTTTACCGCTCCATCCAGGTCGCTGGAAGTAAAAGCAAAGCCATAAGAATAAATGTCATTGGCATCCGCTGTCCTTGTCTTTGACTCAAACACCGGAATATTAACGCTCATAACATTTTTTTGGCTAACTTCCAGGCTTACCTCCTGTTTAGGCGCCATTAAAGCTGTATTTAATGTGGCCGCATCCATTCCGGCCCTTGCTATAACAAAATTTTTATTTGCAGAGAGGATTCCGGCTTCCACCTTCTGACGAAGCTCCATATTTTCCCTCGCCAGATCCAGAAACTGCCGCATTAACTCATCACGTTTATCCTTCAAAAGCTTGTGTCCTCTTCGGGCCGTGGCAAGTTTTTTCTTTGTTCTGGTCAGCTCCATACGGGTTGGAGTGATCTGTGTAGATGCCATTTTTCTGCCTCCTTTGATTTTATCGCAGGCAAGAGGTCGCTTTTCGCTTCCTCCGCCACCAGGCTTGCGCCCTATCGGCTTCCCGCCATGCTCCCAGCTCGTTTCCGCTTCGCTTC
>JAHZAV010000042.1:0-13611 GCA_019423745.1 Lachnospiraceae bacterium | reverse complement strand
CGGGCTTGCGCCCTATCGGCTTCCCGCCATGCTCCCAGCTCGTTTCCGCTTCGCTTCTACTCGCTGCCGGGCTTGCGCCCTATCGGCTTCCCGCCATGCTCCCAGCTCGTTTCCGCTTCGCTCCTACTCGCTGCCGGGCTTGCGCCCTATGCAGATGTCCAGATGCAGTCACCAACAGGCAAGCCTGTATGACTGCATCGTCCATCTGCGCATGGCTTATTGCTTTCCATAATACAGATCGAGATATTTGTCGTCGATTCGTTTGAGCTCGGATCTTGGGAGTATGGACAATAGTTTCCAACCGATTTCCAACGTTTCTTCAATGGATCTGTCTGTATTGTATCCTTGAGATACATATTCTTTTTCAAACTCATCTGCAAATTTTGCATAGATCAAATCAATTTCTGTCAAAGCCGCCTCTCCAAGAATGGTCATCAATTCTTTTGCGTCTTTTCCGCGTGAATATGCTGCAAAGAGCTGATTCATTGTATTAGAGTGGTCCGCTCTTGTCTTGCCTTCACCAATTCCTTTATCTTTCAAACGTGACAGTGAAGGGAGTACATCGATAGGCGGCTGAACACCCTTACGATACAAATCACGACTCAAAATCACCTGTCCCTCAGTAATATAACCGGTAAGGTCCGGAATCGGATGAGTCTTGTCATCTTCCGGCATGGTCAGAATCGGAATCATTGTAATACTTCCTGCTTTTCCTCTCTGACGTCCTGCACGTTCATACATCTGCGCAAGGTCTGTGTACATATAACCAGGATAACCGCGACGTCCCGGAACCTCTTTTTTCGCTGCGGAAATCTCACGAAGAGCATCTGCATAGTTAGTAATATCTGTTAAAATAACAAGAACATGCATATCCTTTTCAAAGGCAAGATATTCTGCCGCTGTCAACGCCATACGAGGAGTAGAAATACGCTCTACGGCCGGGTCATTTGCCAAGTTAACAAACAGAACTGTCCTGTCAATAGCGCCCGTTTCCTTAAAGGATTCCACAAAGAAGTTAGATTCTTCAAATGTAATACCCATTGCCGCAAATACAACAGCAAAATTCTCATCTGTTCCCCGTACTTTTGCCTGTCTTGCAATCTGAGCCGCCAATTGGGAATGGGGCAAACCGGAACAGGAGAAAATCGGAAGTTTCTGACCACGAACAAGGGTATTCAATCCATCAATTGCAGATACACCTGTCTGAATAAACTCTTCTGGATATACGCGGGCTGCCGGATTCATAGGCAAACCGTTAATATCTCTTCTTTCATCGGGCAATATCTCCGGGCCATCGTCAATAGGTCTCCCCAGGCCATCAAAAACACGGCCAAGCATATCTCCGGATACACCAAGCTCCATGCTGCGTCCAAGGAAGCGTACTTTACTATTACTTAAGTTAATACCAGCGGCATTTTCATAGAGCTGTACAACTACATTACTTCCGTCTACTTCCAAAACCTTACAGCGGCGTTTCTCTCCGTTTACCAGTTCAATTTCTCCGAGTTCATCATATGTGACTCCCTCTACACCTTTTACCATCATAAGTGGTCCGGCAACTTCTTGTATAGTTCTATATTCTTTTGGCATAGTTTAGAAGTCCTCCTTTCCGAACGCACCCGCGATCTCTTTATTTAATTCTTCTAATATTTTCTCATATTCTGTTTCTACATTTTCCGGTGTCGTATATTTGTAACGACCAATCTTTTCTCTGACAGCCATACTAAGCAGTGCATTCATTGATGCGCCTTTATTCAAAGCTTCCAGAGATTGTTCATAAAATGCCAACACCAGTTTCATCATCAGATATTGTTTTCTAAGAGGGGTATAAGTATCGACTTCATGGAAGGAATTCTGATGCAGGAAGTCCTCACGGATAGATCGGGCTGCTTCCATTTTCAGCCGGTCTATCGGAGAAAGTGCATCCATACCTACCATCTGTACAATTTCTTCCAACTCCGCCTCTTCCTGCAGAAGACTCATCATCTTCTGACGATCTTCCATCCAGTCGGGAGCCACTGTATTGTTAAACCAATCACTGACATTATCCAGGTACAGGGAATAACTTGTCAGCCAGTTAATAGCCGGGAAATGCCTCTTGTAAGCCAGGTTGGAATCCAGTCCCCAGAATACTTTTACAATACGTAAGGTAGCCTGTGATACCGGCTCCGATGTATCGCCTCCCGGAGGTGATACTGCTCCAATAACAGAAAGGGATCCTTCTCTTCCTTCTTTTCCAAGAGAAATCACATGACCAGCTCTTTCGTAAAATTCTGCCAGACGGGAACCCAAATATGCCGGATAACCTTCTTCACCAGGCATCTCTTCCAAACGACCTGACATTTCACGAAGTGCTTCTGCCCAACGAGAAGTAGAATCTGCCATAAGTGCCACCGAATATCCCATATCACGGAAATATTCTGCAATTGTAATCCCTGTATAAATAGATGCCTCGCGGGCTGCAAACGGCATATCTGACGTATTAGCGATCAGAACCGTTCTCTCCATCAAAGAACGTCCCGTTTTCGGATCCTTCAACTCTGGGAACTCATTTAGAACGTCTGTCATCTCATTTCCGCGCTCTCCACATCCAATATATACTACAATATCTGCCTCTGCCCATTTTGCCAGCTGATGCTGAATGACTGTCTTACCGCTTCCGAACGGTCCCGGAACTGCAGCAACACCACCTTTGGCAATTGGGAAAAATGTATCAACCACACGCTGCCCTGTCACAAGAGGGACATCCAGAGGAAGCTTCTTTACATACGGACGTCCACGTCTTACCGGCCATTTCTGCATCATGGTCAGTTCTTTGTCCCCATCTTTTGTCTCTACAACTGCAACGGTTTCTTCCACTGTAAATTCGCCAGCTTTGATGTCTTTGATTTTTCCTTCGATTCCATAAGGAACCATGATTTTCTGCTGTACGATCTCCGTCTCCTGAACCGTTCCCAGAACATCACCTGCTTCTACTTCATCTCCAACTTTCGCAACCGGAACAAATTCCCATTTTTTATCTCTTTTCAGTGCAGCAACCTCGACACCTCTTTGAAGGTTGTTCCCTGAAATTTTCATAATATCATCAAGCGGTCTTTGAATTCCGTCATAAATGCTTGCAATCAGACCTGGTCCAAGCTCAACCGCCATAGGAGCTCCTGTAGACTCTACCGGCTCTCCCGGTCCCAGTCCGGATGTCTCCTCATATACCTGAATGGACGCCTCATCACCGTGCATCTCGATGATTTCTCCAATCAGACGCTGTTTACTTACACGGACAACGTCTGACATGTTTGCATCACGCATACCGGATGCGATGACAAGGGGTCCTGCTACTTTTTTAATCGTACCTGTACTCATAACGGACGAATCACCTCTACTTTCTTAGTTACTGAATAAGATATCGGAACCTACAGCCTGTTCCACAGACTTTTTCACCCCACGTACGCCATTTCCTGTATTTCCGGACACTCCTGGAATCTCTATAATTGCCGGAATGATCTGGTCCTGATATCTTGCAATTTCATGTTTTAGTTCAGCTGCAAGCGCTTCTGTAATATAAATTACGGCATATTCTTTTGCTGCCAGCTGATGTAATCTTGCTTCGGCCTCCTCCTGGGATGTAATGGGAAATATATCAAGCCCAAGTGCAGCGAAGCCATAAACACTGTCATAGTCGCCCATTACTGCTATCTTATACATACATCTCCCTTACCCTTTCCCGGATTGAATCGTCCGGTAATTCGCTTCGTTTGCCGGAAAGTATGATTCGTACCGTTTTTATTTCATTCTGCCTTGCAAGTACATAGGCTACCACTGGTCCTATGCTAAATGATTCATATTTCTGCGGACTGATTGTCTGTATAATACGGTTGTCACACCACCGTTCAAATGCAGATGGAGACTCTGCAAGTGCTTCAGCGCCCCCTGCATACTCCGTACCTGCCAGATAATCCCGGATCGCTTCCGGCCCATTCAGGGCAGCTCTGGACAACTGATCCACACTGATGCTCCGACACTCTGCCATAGCCCGTCTCATGAATTCTATTGATTTCGCGGTTTTCTGTGAACGTACGGCAATTTTGATATCTGCAACTGCTACAGCTGATTCTGCATAATCTCGGATGATTTTATCCTTTGCTTCCATTCCTGCTTTATAAATTGCATCCAGGGCAGCCCGGTCAATCATAATATCACACAGCTGTCCATCCCGGGTATGAAGCAATGTGTCATAAGCTTCTGCCGCTACAGAGCTCATAGTATCTGGAAGCCGTCCAAACTCCTTCTCCCGAACGATCTCCAGCATTTCCTTCCCCGGTATTGCAGCATCATCATAAAAAATGTCACGTCCTGTGTCTTCCGTACACACTTCCTTGATGGCTGCTTTCAGATTATGAAAAAGCTTCGGATAAGAGAGAACGTCAAATTTCTTCATATCTATGGAAAGTTCCTTCATAACTTCCCATATCTTCTCTTCCTCTCTTTTTAACATCCTTTCTGCATCTGCAGACGTATCATTGTCTCCCCATCCACGCTCTGCCAGAAACTGAATACATTGCTCATAATTCTGGCAGGCAATCAGCTGCTCGATCACAGCATTGGAAAAAAGAGAAACTTCCAAAGCCCGTATGCGCGCAACCGCGTAGGTATACATTTCACTCATTTAAGCTCCTCCTTACGCTTTTGCCAGGCTTATAAAAATAACAGCTGATAAACACAGTCTGATAATTCATCTTTTTTCGCATCGAACATCGCCTTTAATGTACAATTTTCTTCCACTCCACCGTACACAAGGATAAATCCGTCTGTTACTTTTTTATCCACTTCTCCCAGCTTCAGACTTCCGCCCTTAGCTTTCGCCGCCGCCTCGATTTTGCTGACAAAATCGGCTGGCATTCTTTCCCGGTCCGCTGCAGATAAATAAATCTCTCCATCCTGGGCAAGTGCATATTTATCAAGCATTTTCTCAAGCAGGGCAAAATAGGACTGGGTATCCATTTCACACACTGCCTTATAAGCCTTCTCAAGAACCTGCGCAATAACTTCCTGTTTTGCTTTAAGAATTTCTGTTCGTTTCTTAAGATCAATAGAAGATTCTACACGTTCTTTAAAATTTGCAATTTCTGCCGCTGATTTCTGGGAGATACTGTCTGCAACTTTTGCCGCTTCCTGGCTGGCCGTCTCCAGGATCTCTTTCGCCTGGTTTTCAGCCTCCTGAATCTTGCTGTTAGCTGTCGCCTTGGCTTCGTCCAGGATCTGGCTTTTCATTTTTTCTAATCCTGTCATTTTCAGCTCTCCTTTTTCTCCCTTAATTTTTCTTCATTTCAACTATACCTGGATTCCGTTAACTGCCAGGAAAGAAATCAGAAGAGAAAGGATCGCATATGTCTCAACCATTGCCGGGAACAGCATCGCTTTACCGAACTGATCTGGTTTTTTTGCCACAATTCCAATTGATGCAGCTGCTGCCTGTCCCTGTGCCTTACCGGAAATCAAACCAACAATTCCAATCGGCAGGCAAGCTGCAAGAATCAGAAGACCTGTCTGTACACTGACATCTACAATTCCACCGCCAAGAATACCAATTTTGGACAGTGTAATAAATCCTACCAACAGTCCGTAAAGTCCCTGCGTACCAGGCAGAAGCTGTATAACAAGAACTTTCGCAAATTTACTGGGATCCTCTGTTACAACTCCGGCTGCTGCCTGTCCGGCAATTCCTACACCAAGTGCTGAACCACATCCTGCAAATAATACTGCTACCGCTGCACCAAGCAATGCATATACAATTCCTAAATTTTCCAAAATATTCATAACCTACGTTTCCTCCTTAATATCTACATATTTTGTATCCGCACAAAACGGCTCAAATGGTTTCCCGCCGCCTTCATAAAACTTACCGAAAAATTCTACAAACTGCAGACGATTTGTGTGTACATATGCTCCCAGCAGATTAATAGCCAGATTCAGCGCATGACCCACGATAAAAATAATAATAAATGCAATAATTCCAAAAATATTATTCGGTACCATGCTTCCCATCTGGTTGATAACAGAAGCAATAACTCCCGTTGCAAGTCCTAATGCAAGAAGACGGGAATATGACAGCACATCACTTAACCAGCCGGTAATATTGTAGAGATCATATGCTCCAAGCGCAATTCTGATACCAGGGTTTTTTGTTCCTCTTCCTGACATCAAAACGATACCGACAGCTCCCACAATAGCCAAAATTTTTGCCAGCATATTAAGTGCATCCGGAAAAACAATCTGTGTCTGCGCAATAGATGCGAACAAACTGCTTGGAAGCAGCATTAAAATCAATCCCACAACCAGACAGAACCACAATACTACATCACAGAAGAAATCCAGATATCTGTGGTCTTTAATACACATATACCCTTTGATTCCCAATCCCACAAAAAGGTGAATTACTCCAAATAACATAGAGTATACAAGCAATTTCATAGGATCATTCAATGGAATGAACCACAATGCCGCTGGTGTAATTGTGGTACCGAAAAATTTTGCTGATACAACATCCACAATATTTCCAAAATATCCGCCAAACAGAACGCCCCAGACAACCGTTGAAATGCCACAGAACATGAATAATTTAATTGACTGATGCATTCCCGGGCTCATACGCGGAAATTTCTTTAGCAGCACAAAGCAAGCGATTGTGAGAATTGCTCCATATGCCGCATCTGATAACATCATGCCAAAGAAAAACACATAGAAAAATGACATGATTGTCGTAGGATCGAATTCCCCTCTTTTAGGAAGTCCGTAAGATTCCACGATCCCTTCCCAGCTTGCAGAAAAACTGTTATTCTGAAGAATCGTAGGAACCTCTTCTTCCTCTCCCACATCTTCTATATCGATGACACAATCATAGTTTTCACCAATAGCTTTCTCTAAAGCAGGCACAAATTTCTTTGCTGTATATCCACTGATCACAAAAGTCCGCTGAGACTGTGGCAGAGTGCCTAGTACTTCATATTTATCAGCCCTCATACGGAAATAATCCGAAATATATCGCAGATTTTCTCTCTCACTGGCATAACCTTTTATTTTATCTTCCTGCTCTTTGATTTCTTTATTCAGTTGTTCTATACACGCTTTCAGTTCCTGAGTCTTAACAGCCGGCACCTCTTCTGCCATCTGTGCCGGTCGTGCAAATCCATTGGATCTTAGAACCTCCTCTACCTTTGCAGCATCTTCTCTCATACAAAGAACTGCCAGATATACTGCGTCCTGATCAGATGATATGATTTGCACATCAAGAGCATCCACTTCCGGAAGCTGCTCTGCCAGCGTATTGTAAATGTCCTGAAGTTGTGTTTCTGCCGCCATTGTTCCTATAAACATGGCGACTTTTTTTGTTCCGGAATAGTTCATTGGAACTTCCAGAGAAAGATACGGGGTCAAGCTCTCAATTTGATTTTCAAGCTTTAAGATAGCCGCTTTTTTCTCTGTAATAATCTTGCTGCTTTGGATCAGATCTGCAGCCGCATCCATGATCTTATCTTTGTCGGCAACCGCTGATTGGAACCGTTCACTGCCAATCAGCTTTTTGCCTTCCAGCGAAGCAAACATTGACTTTGACTCTGGAGCATATCCATCCAGTACATCCAACGCCTGATCCGCAGTATTGGCTTTCTTTTCAAAACTGATCCGGGCATTCATGGTATCCATCCTGGAAAACGATTCATCCTCATCGGCTATCTGGCTGATTTCTAGGACTCCCATGGACTGCAGCTTCTCCAGAATCGATTTTCGGTTCTTCTTCAGCGCACAGATACTGACTCTTTGCATCTGCAATACTGCCATAGACTCATCCCTCCTTTTTCCGTTTTTGTGATGATCATTCCCACATCAGACGAGATTGTTAATGACGGCATGAATCGCTTCATCCATCTTTTTCCCCGCTTCTTCTTTGAGCGCAGCAACTTGTTCATTTACCTCTTCAAGCGCTTTTTTTGCTGTCTCGTCTCCCTCGGCGCGGGCAGCTTCCATTTCTGCCTTAGCTTTAGATTTTGCATCCTCGAGCGTTTTATCTTTCATCTCCTTCGCTTCCACCGATGCATGTTCAAGGATCCCCCGGCATTTTTCTTCTGCCTGTTTTACAAGCTCTTCCGCCTGTCTTTCTGTCTCCTTTATGGACTTAATGGTTTCCTCTACCATGTGTTCACCACCTCTCTTGTAGTTACGATTTTACTATGGATTAATAGAAAAGTCCAGTTTAAAGTCTCAACTTTTAAATCACAGCCCGCAATAATCACTCAATTCAAACAATTTCTCTTTTAATCAGTCTTGTAAAAAAATAGCAATTGGCTCAATAAAAGAAGGGCATTTACTCCCATTCCAGACGGTGTAAATGCCCTTCTTTGCACATTCCTGCAAAACCATTTTGCCGAAGTGCTTCATACAGAACAATTGCAACAGAGTTTCCCAGATTTAACGAACGGATGTCTCCTACCATCGGGATTCGTATACTTTCCTCTTTATGTTTTACCAAAATCTCCTCCGGTATTCCTGCACTTTCCTTTCCGAACATAATATAACAGTCCGGTTCGTAGGTTACCTCTGTGTATGTTTTTTCAGCTTTTGTGGTTGCCATATAAATTTTTGCTCCCGGATTTTTTTCCAGAAAATCTTCATAATCAATGTAGGTTTTCACATCAAGATCCTTCCAGTAATCCATTCCGGCCCGTTTCAAACTCTTTTCATCTAACCGGAACCCCAGCGGTTCAATCAGATGAAGCCTGGCCCCGGCAGCCACACATGTTCTTCCAATATTTCCTGTATTGGCCGGAATCTCCGGTTCATGCAGTACGATATTCAGCATATATTCTTTTCTCCTTTTTTGTACTCATCAGAGAGGATCTCTAAAGTCTCCGATCACTTCTCTTCTTCAATGATGTCCTTTATCTGTCTGATCAAATATTTTATAAATCTCATCTGGGGCTGGTCGGTCCAGATAACGAATCTCTTCTCCATTGCGAATTATTTTGCCTTTTCCCTGTATGGTTCTTCCTATTCTTCTCGCTGGTATTCCTTTTTCTTCCAGACTCTTAACTGCCTGTTCTCCATCGTCCACTGTAAAAAGAAAACATCCGGCCGAAGTTAATTGATAAGGGTTAAGGCGGAAATATTCACATATTTCTATCGTTTGCTGAAGCACAGGAATCTGTTTCATCTCTACTTCCATACCGGTACCGTTGCATTCTGCCAGCCGCCACAATGCTCCAAGTATTCCTCCGCTGCCCAGATGCAGTACCAAATCCGCTCCCGCTTCCCTGACTGCTTCTATTTCCTTTATCTTCTTAGGGCGTATATCAAAATTCTGTGCTTCTCTTAAAAAAGCCGGGGCGAAATGAGCAGATAACTCTTCCTTCTTTTCTGACAAAATTCTAAGCATTCCTTCCATCCCGGCCCATTTTGTCATAATGATTTCTTTTTTCTCTGATTCTTTGGAATCTATATTTCTTTTTTCCCTGATTCCACTGACTGTAACAATTGCTTGCGAGACCAAAATGGCTTCATTTACTGCGGTCTCTATTTCCACCTTGGCAATTCCTTCTTTTTTGCTTTTCTCTCGCAGGTTTTGCTTCAGACGTGCCATATAGGTCTTTTCACCTGCAGAAGGCACCTGAATTCGGGCTTTGACTTTAAGATCAACGGCCCCGGCAGCTTCCATAGCGTATAAACCATGGTAAAACGCCACCACTGCCAAATCATCGTCATTCCCATGTAAAACGGATGTCTCTGCTACTGCTTCATATGTGTTCACTTTATCCATAGATTTACTTTTCATATTCTGGTCTCCGAGCCTACGTTTCTGGCTGTTCCTCTGACTGTTCCTCTTGAGCCTCCTCTTGTTGATCCTTTGCCTGTCCGCCCCCCTTACTGATAGCTTCTGATATCTTAGAAGCGTCCTGAGAAGCAATCGCTGTCTGCAGAGCCGCCACTGCTTCTGCACTGCCACCGGCCGTTCCAACTTCAATAATCTCATCCGATGCGGAATAACTGCTTGTATTAAAAATTTCCCGGCTAATCTCCTCGCCATTCTCATAAACAATTTTCCAGAGTCTTGCTTCAACACCATCATGAGGGCTTCCAGTACTTGTCATTGTTCCAAACGCTGCCTCTGCATTTTCTTTATATGTGGTTCCATGCTCTGTTGTACTGACTGTTTCGCTTTCATACTCCACTGTTCTGTCTTTAGATCGGGTATCTTTGCCATATATAACAAACTGAAGCTGATTATTACTGTTGATTTCCCCATAAATATAAATTGGCGTATCATAGGAGTTTTTAAATTTAAAATCCAGATAATCTCCGGCAATCGCTGCATCTCTGGAAGGTTTTACATATCCCACTGTCATAGAATGGGGAGAGCGCTCTACCACTTCCAGCTCTGCATAAATCACTGCATTATACAATGTTGTCGATACCTGACATATTCCTCCGCCGTAATCTGAAACCACCTGCCCATTTTCATAAGCACCCGCTTCCACATAACCATTTTCCGCTGTATAAGGACCTGTAGTCTGTCCTACAGACAACGTTTCCCCCGGCATAAGAATTTTTCCGTTCAGCCTTTCTGTACCGGTTTTTAAATTGTTCCATCTTTCTCCACCACCGGCGTCTGTCCAGAAACTTCCCAGTTCATCCTCAATTTCCGAAAGATCTTCTTCTGTAATTTCAGGCTCCTCTTTTTTTGTAGAAACCTGTACCGAAAAATCATCATGCTTCCATTCCTGGTTCAAATGCTTGATTATACTTTCAACCGTTGCATCTATGTCTATTGTCTCGCCCTCTTGTTCCGGTGTAATTTTAAAACCAGTAGAAGTTTTTTCAATGGCCGCATCCTGTGCACCTTTTATCAGAGGGACCGCCCTTTCGCTTAAGATATTTTCTGCCAGATCCTCATCTAACGTAAATTTTTCACGAATTACAAAGCCATCTGATTCCAGCCGTTTCATTTTCCGATATCTGGTCCAAATACTTCCTTTTTTTCCATAATCTACAGCTTCCTGAACAAGCTCATCCAGATCCTCGGATGAAAGTCCCAGCTCTTCCAAAGTTGCATCTGCACTTCCGTTTTCTGTTTTCAGAGAAACCTTTAAAGACTGATCCTCTTCCAGATGCTGTTTAAGCAGCTTTTTCGCCTCTGCCTTTGTCATTCCCGATACATCCACAGCTCCAATGCTAATATTATCTGCAATAATATCGTCTTCTACTGTATTTACATATTTTCTAAGTGCAAGATAAGAGCCTGCAAAAACAAGAAGGATCAAAAAAACAGCTATAAAAAACAAAACTGTCATCCTTCTTTTCCTTTTCAGGCTCATTCTTCTTGTGACTTTGCGGCGCCTGCTTTCTGACGTCATGCTTCCACCTCTTTATTCTCTTTCCACCTTATGCTTCTTTCCTGCATCAAATTGCTTCTAAACCATAATCGAAGGAATCACAGATGTTGCTACCATAGCGACAATAATAACCATAATTACAATGGCAATGATCCTTCTTGTCTTTTTATTATTAAAATTCATTTTTTAATGATCCTCTCTTCTTTCGAATCTGCTGCTTACATTTTAAACTCTTTGTATTTTTTTTGCAACCTGCCATATGTTTCCCGGCCATCCTAATCCGGTACTTTTACTTCCATCCAGCATGCATCATTAGTCAGGGGATTTCTCCTGCTGTAATCAAACAAAATGTATCGACATTCTAACGGAAAATATTCCAAATGCGTCATTCTCCTCATTTGATTTTTGTCATAATCTGTGTAATGAGACAAATATTTTCGTTCCTTTTCCTCCCTCTCATAAAAGAGGTGTACTTTCTTTTTCTCCACTTGATATTCTCCCGCAAAGGCAGGGCGGCTTTTAGCATTCTCTCTCAAATAGTAATCAAAGATAAGACATTCCCTGAACTTTTCTGTGTCCTGCGGAAACATTTCCTCCATATACGACAGAAGGATCTGGTATCTTGCGGGTCTGGAATGCTGAAGCGCAGTCAGTTTTTCTCTTTCATAATATTCTGCCACACTTTTGTATATCTCAAAAGGTGATTTTATTTTTTTCTCCAAAAATTGTATGGAAGTAGGAAACTGTCCGCTGTTGTAATATACTTCTACCATTTCTTCCACACCTTTTAAAACAAGTACATCAGCATAGGATAGCCATTTTGTGGATAAAACTTCATACGGCGGCCGCATTTTATAGACAAGGTTATACTCTTTTTGATTGGTTCCCATAAGGGAGCCTTTAAGTACTTTTAAAAACCCAAGCTGCAGCTGATCAGGCTTTAAACAGTACACATCATCAAATGAATGAGCAAAACTTTCCAGGTCTTCATATGGAAGGCCGGCTATCAGATCCAGATGCTGATGTATGTTACGGTTTCTTCTGATTTTCTCTACTTTCTCTGCCACCTTATGAAACTGCATAGTGCGGCGGATTTCTTTAATTGTATCTGGATTGGTAGATTGCACTCCGATCTCTAATTGAATCAGCCCCGGCCGCATTGAACCGATCAGTTCAATTTCTTCATCCGTTAAAAGATCCGCGGATATTTCAAAATGAAAATTCGTAATCCCATTATCATGCTCCTGAATATAATTCCAGATTTCTGTGGCATGTTTGGAACTGCAGTTGAATGTACGATCAACAAATTTTACCTGTGGAACTTTATGATCCAGAAAAAACTGCAGCTCTCTTTTTACCAATTCCAGACTGCGAAAACGAAGTTTTTTATCCACAGATGACAAACAGTAACTGCAGGAAAACGGACATCCCCTGCTGCTTTCATAATATATAATCTTATGCTCAAAATCTTTCATATCCCTGTAGACAAAAGGAACATCATTTAAATCCATAATTTCCCTCCAGGGATGATCTTCAATCACTCCGTATTCATTCCTCCAGGTAATTCCCCTAAGTTCACTTCGCTCTTCCCCTGCTGCAAGAGCAGAAAACGTTTTTTCGCCCTCCCCTTTCATAATTCCTTTTACCTCTGGAAATCTTTCCAGCATAGCAGGTGCATCAAAGGATACCTCCGGCCCTCCCAGCCAGATTTCTGTCGCCGGCAAAACCTTTGCAGTTTCCCTTATCAGGTCTTCCACTACAGAAATATTCCAAATATAACAAGAAAAGCAGAGCATATCCGGCTTCCTCTTATAGATGTCTGCCAAAATATCATCTTCCTGCTGATTGATGGTATATTCTGCAATTTCAATGCAAGGCTCACCGGCAGAACCATTTTGGTTTCTGTGCGCTGCAAAACAAGACTGTGCATAGCTTTTCAAACTATACACAGCCAAATTGGAATGAATATATTTTGCGTTTATGGCTGCTAATACTATTTTCTTCATCATGCCTGTTATTCTACTATATTCCCTGGAGATTTACAACAAACGTTTCTGTTTTAGAATTTGCGAAAAGCAATTATGTCTCCAATCCAAATCGACAAATTCCAAAGATTTGTATTTAGAGAATTTACCTACAATTCATTGACATTTTACCGGAAACACGGTAAAATAATGAATCGTGCAGCCGGGGTGGTAGCGGTACCTTGAACCTGCAATCCGCTATAGCAGGG
>JAHZAV010000041.1 GCA_019423745.1 Lachnospiraceae bacterium | reverse complement strand
AAAAAGGAGCGTTGCTCCATAGATGAATCACTCATCTATTTTGCAACGCCCCCTTCGTTGTTGTTATAGTTATCTAAAGGAATGAGAGTAAAGTGTGACGTCAAGAGTTGCGAACCTTGACGCTTTACTTTGTGAGGGGGAAAGATAGTTGTTTATCAACTATCTGACTTAAAGTATAAAGAATAAATGTGTCAAAAGTATGATAAAATCCTAAAAGAAAACGAAAATTTCTTAACTCTACATTAAGAAAGTATTAGGAGATAGATAGCGAAAACCCGTTAACTTCTCAGCTAACGGGTTTCGTTGTTGTTATAGTTATCTAAAAGGAATGAGAGAGTAAAGTGCGGCGTCGGGAGATTGCGAATCCTGACGCTTTACTTTATGAGGGGGAGATAGCTGATGTGTTTATCAACTATCTGATTTATATTATAAAGGGTAAATATGTCAAAAGTATGAGTAGAAAATAAAAGAAAAAGAAATATTCTTAAGTGGGGGTTAAGATTTTCTGAATGGTGTCTTATTTGATGAAAAATTTGTACAGATAAAAAGTAATAAGATTACAGAAAGGGTTGAAAAAAATAGTCAATGAATTAAAATGGGGTGAGAACAGAAAGGAAAATTATCCTGTGAAGGTGCAGCGGAGGAGTATTTATGAGTGTGATTGCTGTTGAGAATCTAACGAAGGATTATGGCGGACAAAAAGGAATTTTTGATATTTCTTTTGGTGTTAATGAAGGAGAAACTGTGGGTTTTTTGGGGGCTAACGGAGCTGGAAAAACTACGACTATTAGACATTTGATGGGATTTATCAGACCACAAATGGGAAAAGCAGAAATTTTTAATATGGACTGTTTTCGGCAGGCGCTTGATGTTCAGAAAATAATAGGATATCTCCCTGGTGAGATTGCGTTTATGGATCATATGTCAGGCATGGAGTTTATACGCTTTATGGCAGAAATGAAGAACATCAGAGACCTAAGCTATGCACGGACACTCATAGATTACCTGGAATTTGACCCAAAAGTGAAAATTAAAAAAATGTCTAAAGGGATGAAACAAAAGATTGCGTTAGTGGTTGCCTTTATGCAAGATGCACCTGTTTTGCTGCTGGACGAACCTACAAGCGGGCTGGATCCACTTATGCAGAATAAGTTTGTAGACTTGATTAAGCAAGAGCAAAAGAAAGGCAAGACAATTTTGATGTCTTCTCATATTTTCGAAGAAATTGAAAGTACTTGCTCCAGAATTGTGATGATAAAAAATGGGAAGATTGTTGCCGATGAAAGCATGGATACAATTAAGACAGGAAGAAGTAAGCGTTATGAAATTACTTTTTCAGATGAGAAGAATGCAAAGATGTTTCAGAACAAATATCCCAACAGCCAAAGAATGGAAAATACGGTATGCTTCCTGTTGAAGGGAAATACGATGCAACTTTTGCATGAATTGAATCAATATGAGGTGGAAGATATCAATGCCAGACATCAGACTTTGGAAGAAGTTTTTTTACGGTATTATGGAGGGGAACAAGTATGAGTATGCCACTGTTAAAAACGGAGATGAAAGCGAATGTAAAGATGTTGATACTGTTTATGGGTATCATAACATTGTATGCAGGAGTCATCACGGCAATGTATGATCCGAAACTTGGTGAGGGAATGAATGCCATGGCCAAGAGTATGCCAGAACTTTTTGCTGCATTTGGAATGGAGAATCCAGGAGCTACTTTGATGGATTTTATTATTAATTATCTGTATGGTTTTATTTTGAACATTATTCCATATGTATTTATAATTGTTATGTGCTATAAATTGCTGGCAAAATATATAGATAATGGTTCTTTGGCGTATTTGCTAAATTCCTATTACAGTAGAAAAAGAATTGTGGTTACTCAGGGAATTGTGCTGCTGTCAGGCGTTATGCTGCTGGTTGTGTATGCTTCTCTTTTGATTATTATATCCAGTTCTTTTATGTATGAGGAAAAACTGGATGTAAGCAAGTTTTTAGTTTTAAATCTGGGGCTGCTGTGTTTGGAGTTTTTTTTGGCGGCACTTGGTTTTTTGTTTGCATGTATGTTTAATGAGTTGAAATATTCGATTGGCGCTGGTGCCGGACTTGGTCTTATTTTTGTACTGATACAAATGCTGTCACAGGTAAATGATAAGGCGGACTTTCTAAAATACTTCACTCCTTTGAGTTTGTTTATGCCGGAGAAGATTGTACAGTATGATACAGAGGCGCTTGCAGGAGGTGGTATATTATTCATTTTGGCGGTTTGTTTTCTTGGAATTTCAGTAATAGGCTTTGATAAGCGAGATTTGCCGCTTTGAATTAATAAACAACAAGGAGAAATAAAATGTACGATTCAGTAATCATCCGTACGGCATGTTTAGAGGATGCTTCAGAGATATTGGAAATTTACAGGCCGTATGTGGAAAAAACAGCAATTACCTTTGAGTATGAAGTGCCTGATTTGGAGGAATTTAAAGAACGAATGAGAAAAACTCTCAAAGAACATCCCTACCTTGTGGCAGAAGATAATGGAGAGATTATCGGTTATGCATATACGGGAAATTTTGTGGGGAGAAAGGCATATAGCTGGTCAGCAGAGACCACAATCTATATAAAAGAGAATCGAAGAAAATCAGGGATAGGGAAACGGCTGTATCAGGCGCTGGAAGATGTTTCGAGAATGAGAAATATTCGAAATCTTAATGCATGTATCGGATATCCGGAATTAGAAGATGAATACCTGACAAAGAACAGTGCTTCCTTTCATGAGCATTTAGGTTACAGTTTGGTGGGGAAATTTCATAACAGCGGTTTTAAATTTGGCAGATGGTATCATATGATATGGATGGAAAAGATGATCGGGGAACACGATAAAGAGCCGGGAGATGTGATTCCTTTTACGGATTTAGATGATAAAATGTTGGAAAAGGCAGGAATAGAAAAAAGATAATGTAGGTACATGTTTGTAATAATAAAATAAAATCTCCCTTCATAGAATGCTCTGTGAAGGGAGATTTGTCGTTATAGTTATTAAAAGGAATGAGAGTAAAGTTTGCATCGAAGGGCGGACCCTTCGATGCATTTACTTTATGAGGGGGGAGATAGTTGATATATTTTCAACTATCTGACTTTTATTATAAAGGGAAAATGTGTCCAAAATGTTTTCAGAATCTAAAAGAAAATAAAAATTTATTAAAAACATCTTAACTGGAAAGGGGAATAAGATGCACAAAGTGGAATAGAGAAAAAAGTAAAAACGACGAAAACAGAGAAAAAAGAGACCGGGGGTTGTACATATAATATAAAGACAGATCTGCTAATATACAGAAGATTTTAATAAGCTACAAAAAATAAAAAAAAATAAATAATTATTATGCAAAAATAATCTTGAAAAAATTTGTAAATGAAAAAGGTAAAAGAATAAAAGGGAAAAACATATAATTTTGGAAAAAAAGGTGAAAAAAAAGAAGAAATTTTTCATAAAAAAGAGGAAAGATTTTACTCCACAACAGGCGGTTGAAATTGATTGACAAACCCAAAAGATAGCAGTAATATTGCAAAATAAAAATAGAGGAAGGAAGGGGATAGTACGGAAGAATTAACGGAAAAGCTGCTGGAAGAACTGAACTGCCAACCAGTATTTAAAATTCCGATCTTCGGCGGTATTGCTGTAAATGAATCCATTGTTGTTACTTGGATCATAATGGCGGTACTTACGATTCTCTCGATTTTGCTTGTGAGAAATTTGAAAATAGAGAATCCCGGAAAAGTTCAGCTTGCATTGGAATCAGCTATAGGATGGGCGCAAGATTTCTTTGAAGGCATTATCGGCAAAGAAAACAGACGCTATATTCCCTATTTGATTACAATAGCACTCTATCTTGCAGTATCAAATGTTATTGGCCTTACAGGATTTAAACCGCCGACAAAGGATCTTAATGTAACGGCGGCTCTTGCCATCATGAGTATGCTTGTGATTGAGTATTCGGGCATACATAGAAATGGCTTGAAACACTGGGTTGGACATTTTGCCAAGCCGGTTCCTATTGTAGCGCCGATTATGGTGATGGAAGTATTTATCCGTCCCTTGTCGCTTTGTATGCGGCTTTTCGGTAATATGTTGGGCGGATTTGTGGTTATGGAACTTGTAAAGCAGGTCGTGCCACTTTTTGTACCTATTCCGTTGAGTTTTTATTTTGACATATTCGACGGACTTTTGCAGGCATATGTTTTTGTATTTTTGACTGCACTATTTATGAATGAAGAAATGGAATAGAAAGAAGAAAAGGAGATTAGAAACATGACAGGAACAATTATTGCAATCGGAGCAGCAATCGCAGTATTTACAGGTATTGGAGCAGGTGTTGGTATTGGTATCGCTACAGGAAAAGCAGCAGAGGCTATTGCAAGACAGCCGGAGGCAGAAAGCAAAATCAGTAAGACTTTGATTCTTGGATGTGCTCTTGCAGAGGCAACGGCTATTTATGGTTTCATTATCGGCCTTCTTGTTATTTTCTTCCTTCAGTAGGAATGAAAGACCGGAAAGGGAAGAAGGAATATATAGAAAGGCAGGTACTGGGAAATGTTAAGTTTAGACTTTAACTTTGTCCTGGAAATGATAAACCTGGTAGTTCTCTTCCTTCTGCTTCGAAAATTTCTGATCAGACCGCTGACAGATATTATGGAAAAGAGAAAGGCCATGATCGAAGAAGGCCTTCAAAATGCCAGTGATCAGCAGGCGCAGGCACTTGAACTTAAAACAAAGTATGAAGAAGCTTTAAGTGGTGCGAAAGATCAGTCACGTCAGATGATCGACCAGGCAAGGGCGGATGCAAAGAAAGAATATGACCGCATCCTGGATGACGCTGGAGAAGAAGCAGAAAAGATTATAAAGACAGCCAGGGAAACCATTGATCTGGAAAGAGAGCAGACATTAAGAGAAATGAAAACAGAGGTTGCAGGACTTGCTGTAGATGCCGCAAGAAAAATTCTTACGGAAAATTGCAGTGAAGAAAATAGTCAGGCAGTATATGATCAATTTCTGAAAGAAGCAGGTGATCTCCATGAAAACAGCGAAGAGTAAAGAATCCTACTGTGCTATAGCATCGATACGGTATGCAAAAGTTCTGTTTGATCTGGAGATTTCGGAACAAGTGATTGCAGCAACGGAAAAAATCTTTGAAGAATCGCAGGAGCTTGTCCAGATTCTTCAGAATCCTGTGGTGACATTAAAGAAAAAACATAATCTGATTGACAGGATTTTTGATCCTCAGATCCGCAATTTTCTTAAAGTAGTTACAGATCACGGAAAAGCTGGGGATATTTCTGAAATATTTACGGCGTATCATCAGAAGAAAAATGAGATGTCGGGTATTGTGACAGCATTTCTTGCCTATGTGACAGCTCCTACACAGGAGCAGAAGGTCAAAATGGAAAGGCTGATATGTGATAGATTCCATGCTACAGGTGTGGAATGGAAAATGGAAAAGCGTCCGGAACTGATTGGTGGATTCCTTCTGCATGTAAATGGCAGAGAGTATGATTATAGCATACAGGGACGTTTAAAAAGATTAGAACAAAAATTGACCTGGAGGTGAAAAGCTTGAGTACAATCAACTCAAATGAGATTATCTCTATTATAAAAGAAGAGATAGAAAATTATGATGTGATAAGCAGAGATCAGGAAGTTGGATATGTGGTTTCTGTTGGAGATGGAATCGCCTCCATTTATGGAATAGACCATGCCATGTACGGTGAGATTGTCACGTTGGAAACAGGACTGAAAGGTATGGTGCAGGATATTAAGCAAAATGAGATCAGCTGTATCCTGTTTGGAGATGATTCCGATATAAAAGAAGGAACAAAAGTAGCAAGAACTGGTAAAATGGCCGGAATTCCTGTCGGAGAAGCATATATTGGAAGAATTGTAGATGCGCTTGGTTCTCCTATTGATGGAAAAGGGGACATTGAAGCAACAGACTACCGTCCGGTAGAACAGGAAGCGCCAGGTATTGTAGAACGTAAATCTGTAAGTGTACCACTGGAGACAGGAATTCTTTCCATTGATTCCATGTTTCCTATTGGACGGGGACAGCGAGAATTAATTATCGGTGACCGTCAGACCGGGAAAACTTCTATAGCACTGGATACGATCTTGAATCAGAAGGGGAAAGACGTAATCTGCATTTACGTTGCCATCGGACAGAAGGCCTCTACAGTAGCTCAGCTTGTAAATACACTGCGTTCTCACGGCGCCATGGAGTATACAACAGTATTTTGTTCTACAGCTAGTGAATGTGCACCGATGCAGTATATTGTACCTTACTCTGCCACAGCACTGGCAGAATATTTTATGTATCAGGGAAAAGATGTGCTGATCGTATATGATGATTTGTCCAAACATGCGGTGGCTTACCGTGCTATTTCCCTTTTGCTGGGACGTTCTCCAGGACGTGAAGCATATCCGGGGGATGTGTTTTATTTACACTCCAGACTGCTGGAGCGTAGCAGCCGTTTAAGTGAACAGGCAGGAGGAGGCTCTATTACATCTCTTCCTATCATTGAAACACAAGCAGGAGATGTATCGGCATATATCCCCACTAACGTTATATCGATTACAGATGGACAGATTTTCCTTGAAAGTGATTTGTTTAATGCAGGTATGAGACCAGCGGTAAATGTAGGGCTTTCTGTTTCCCGTGTGGGTGGTGCAGCGCAAACCAAGGCTATGAAGAAAGCATCGGGAAGTGTGCGTATTGATTTGGCCCAGGCAAGGGAGCTGGAATCGTTTACCCAGTTTAGTTCTGATCTGGATGATGCTACAAAAATGCAGTTGAAATATGGAAGCTGCCTGACAGAACTTTTGAAACAGCCGCTTGGAAATCCACTAAGTCTTCATGAGCAGGTCATAACTTTATGTGCGGCAACTCACAAAATGCTGCTGGATGTAGAGACAAAGAAAGTAAAAGAGATACAGCTGGAAATGCTGGATTACTTTGAAAGAGAGCATGCAGATATCTGTGATGAGATTGAAGAGAAGAAAATGCTGAATGATGAGCTGGTGCAAAAGATTCTGGACGTTGTAAAGGAATTTAAAGAGAAAAGATAAGCAGGTGTGATTATGGCAAATGCAAGAGAATTAAAGGAACGGATGGCCAGCATCCAGGAAACGAAGAAAATTACCAATGCCATGTACCTGATTTCATCCTCTAAAATGAAGCAGGCCAGAAAAAAGCTGGCAGAAACAGAACCTTTCTTTTATGCCATGCAAGGAGAGATTGCGAGAATTCTCCGCCATGTACCGGATATGCACAGCCATTTTTTTGATCGCAGGGAAAAGATTCCGGAGGAAGAAAGGACCATAGGATGTATTGTAATTACAGCAGATAAAGGACTGGCAGGAGCTTACAATCATAATGTATTAAAGAAAGCGGAGGAGCTGCTTGCAAAACCGGGAAAACACAAGGTGTTTGTACTGGGAGAAGTAGGAAGACATTATTTCTCTAAAAGGGAAGCAGAATTGGATTCTGAGTTCCGCTATACGGTACAGGATCCAAACTTATACCGTGCAAGAAAGATTGCATCAAGTATGATTGAACTTTTTGAAGAAGGAAAGGTAGATGATATATATATCATTTATACCCGAATGAAAAATGCCCTTCAGGCGGAGGCAGAAGAATTAAAGCTTCTTCCTTTGCAAAAAGTTAACTTTTCTTCAGAAGAGATGCTTGCACAAGCCGGAACATATCAGGAATCTATTACATTGTATCCTTCTGCACACAAAGTAATGGATAGTATAGTTCCTAATTATTTAGTAGGAACCATTTATGGATGTCTGGTGGAGTCCTACTGCAGTGAACAAAATTCACGTATGCAGGCGATGCAGAATGCGACAGACAGTGCGGCGGATATGCTGGCTGAATTGAATATAACCTATAATCGTGTGAGGCAGGCAGATATTACCCAGGAGCTTACAGAGGTAATTGGCGGTGCCAATGCACAGAAAAGGAAGTGAGACAAGGCATTATGACAAAAGGAAGAATTATACAGGTTATGGGACCTGTTGTAGATGTAGAATTTGATAGTATAGAAGACCTTCCCTTTATTAAGGATGCTCTGGAAGTAGATAATGGCGGAAAACGATGCGTAATGGAGGTTGCCCAGCATGTGGGAAACAATACAGCGCGCTGTATTATGCTGGCTTCCAGTGATGGACTTTGCAAAGGTATGGAAGTAACTGCAACTGGAGCCGGAATTAAAGTACCGGTAGGTGAACAGACGCTTGGCCGTCTTTTTAATGTGCTTGGTGAAACCATTGATGATAAGGAAAAAATCGGTGAGGATACGGAGCATTGGGTAATTCATAGAAAGGCGCCCAGTTTTGAAGAACAAAGTCCGGCAGTAGAAGTGCTGGAAACGGGAATCAAGGTTATTGATCTTCTTACTCCTTATGCAAAGGGAGGAAAGATCGGTCTTTTTGGAGGAGCAGGAGTTGGAAAGACGGTTCTTATTCAGGAATTGATTCATAATATTGCTACGGAGCATGGAGGATATTCCATTTTCACTGGTGTTGGAGAACGTTCTCGTGAGGGGAATGATCTTTGGAGTGAAATGAGCGAATCGGGTGTTTTGAATAAAACAGCTTTGGTATTTGGGCAGATGAATGAGCCACCTGGAGCGCGTATGCGTGTGGCCGAAACAGGACTTACTATGGCAGAATATTTCCGGGATCAGGAGCACCAGAATGTGCTGCTTTTCATTGATAATATTTTCCGTTTTGTTCAGGCGGGATCTGAGGTGTCTGCACTTTTAGGCCGTATGCCTTCCGCCGTAGGTTATCAGCCAACATTGGCAAATGAGATGGGGGCTCTTCAGGAGCGTATTACATCTACAAAGAACGGATCTGTTACTTCTGTGCAGGCAGTTTATGTTCCGGCAGATGACTTGACAGACCCGGCTCCGGCTACTACATTTTCTCACTTGGATGCAACAACAGTTCTGTCTCGTAAGATTGTAGAGCAAGGCATTTATCCGGCGGTAGATCCGTTGGAATCTACCTCTCGTATTTTGGAAGCAGATGTAGTAGGGGAAGAGCATTATACGGTAGCCCGGCGTGTACAGGAAATCCTTCAGAAGTATAAAGAACTTCAGGATATTATTGCGATTCTTGGTATGGAGGAATTATCCGAGGAAGATAAAATGACAGTAAATCGTGCAAGAAAGATTCAAAGATTCCTTTCCCAGCCATTTTCTGTAGCAGAAACATTTACAGGAATTCCAGGCAAATATGTGCCTTTGAAAGAAACAATCCGCGGATTTAAAGCAATTATAAACGGAGAAATGGATGAATATCCAGAGAATGCATTTTTCAATGTAGGAACGATTGACGAGGTTATTGAAAAGGCAAAGGCGGAAGCTAAGGAGTAGGTGTTTATGAAAACATTTCATCTAAGAATTATTTCCAGTGACAAAGTTTTTTATGAAGGACCTTGTGAGAATCTGATATTGCCTATTGAGGATGGACAGTTTAGTGTACTGGCTCATCATGAAAACATGGTAGTGGCAGTGGAAATCGGTGAACTGCATTTGAAAACTCCTGAAGGAGAATGGATTACGGCAGCAGTTTCGAAAGGATTTGCAGAAATCATCAATAACCGGGTAGCTGTTCTTGTTAATGCGGCGGAACGACCGGAAGAAATTGATGTTAAGAGGGCAGAAGAAGCAAAGCAGAGAGCAGAAGAACGGCTTCGCCATAAACAAAGCCTTCAGGAATATTATCTTTCTCAGGCATCCCTGGCAAGAGCTATGACCCGTCTCACAACGTCGAAACATAAACATTGGAATATCTAATGGCGACAAGTCATGTGAAAAGTAAAAAAGGGCAGAATCATTTTGTTTTATTTGTATAGACAAAGAGATTCTGCCCGTTTTTTCATATTTTCTTTGTTGGTAGTCTTACTTGTGGCATCTATGCATATCCGTTATAATAAGGAAAATAAACAGTTATAAGGAGGCGGCACATGAAAGAGTTAAAGACCAGGTGGACAGATCAGGTTAAAGCGAATCCAAGTCAAGTGCTGCAGGAGTATCCGCGTCCATTTATGAAGAGGGACAGTTATCTCAACCTGAATGGATTTTGGGATTATGTAATTATGGGAACTAAGAAAATACCACATCAGTTTAATGGTAAAATTTTGGTACCTTTTTCTCCGGAGGCGCCTCTTTCTGGAGTTGGAAGAAAGCTGCATCCAAAACAGGTTTTATGGTATAAAAGAATGCTGCCGAAGAATGTAAAAAAAGAGAGCGGAAAAAGATGGCTTCTTAATTTTGGCGCGGTGGATCAGTTTGCTGCTGTATATGTAAATAAAATTTTGGTAGCAAAACATCTTGGCGGATATCTTCCGTTTACGGCAGATGTGACAGATGCACTAAAAGATGGGGATAATGAACTTTTAGTGGCAGTCAGGGATTTTACGGATCATTGTTATTACAGCAGGGGAAAACAAAAGCTTGCAAAGGGCGGAATGTTTTACACAGCTCAGAGCGGAATTTGGCAGACAGTATGGATGGAGCTGGTTCCTGATCGTTATATTCATGAATTAAAGATTACTCCTTTGTTTGATGAAAAAATGGTTCAAGTAATTGTACGGTCCGAAAGAGGGGGAAGATTTGGGGTGGAAATTTCTTCAGAAGAGATGCAGCCTATCGAGGCAAAGGGAGAAGTGGGAGTTCCTCTGTATATTCCTGTATATCAAATGCATCCCTGGAGCCCGGAAGATCCATTTTTGTATCAGATGACAATTACACTTGGTGAGGATACAGTAGATAGTTATTTCGCCATGCGTAAAATATCGGCGGAAAAAGATGAGAAAGGCATTTTAAGACCCTTTTTAAACAATCAGCCATATTTGCAAAAAGGTGTGCTGGATCAGGGGTACTGGCCAGATGGACTCTATACTGCGCCTACAGATGAAGCATTGGAGTTTGATATTAAGGAAATGAAGCGCTTAGGATTTAATATGCTTCGCAAGCACATAAAAATTGAACCAGATCGCTGGTATTATCATTGTGATCGCCTTGGAATGTTAGTGTGGCAGGACATGGTCTGTGGAGGGGATCCTTACAAACATTGGTATGTGACTTACATGGCCAATGCATTTGAAAAGATAAATTTCCGTGTTACGGATCGTACATATGGACTTCTGGGCAGAAAGGAATTAAAAGGACGGGAAATTTTTGCAGAAGAAATAAAAGAAACCATTCGGGTTTTAGGGAACCATCCTTGTATTGTTACGTGGGTTCTTTTTAATGAAGGATGGGGACAGTTTGATGCAAAGGAAATGACTGCTCTTGCCCAAAAAATCGATGGAACTCGTCTGGTGGATCAGGCTAGTGGATGGTTTGACCAGAGCGGCGGAGATTTCCGAAGTATTCATAATTATTTCTTTCAGTTAAAAATCAGACCGGATAAACGGATTGTGGCATTGACTGAGTTTGGGGGTTACTGTTGGAGAATAAGACAGCACAGTATGTACAGTAGAGTATATGGATACCGGATCTATGGAAGTAAAAGGCAATTGACAAAAGGGTATTCGATGTTGATGCAAAGACAAATTATTCCCAGGCTGAAAGAAGGATTATCTGTAACAATTTATACGCAGCTTTCTGATGTGGAAGAAGAAGTAAATGGTATTTATACTTATGATAGAGAAGTGTTGAAAATAGATGAGGAAGTTTTGAAGGAGTGGAATAACCAGTATGATATATGATTTGCACGGTATTCCTGTAAGAGTTGAGTACCGTAGGATTAAGAATATTAATCTGTATATCAAACCGCCTGCTGGAGATGTACTTGTAACAGCTCCCAAGGGGACACCGGTGGGGCGTATTAGAAAATTTATTGATTCAAAGGAAAAATGGATCAGACTTCATCACGAGTATATGAGTGGACAGATGGAAAAGAAAGAGATAGGACCTCCCACGAAAAAACAGATTGAGAAAATGAAAAAAAGGGTATTTGACTATGCAAACAAGTGGGAGCCGATAATGGGAGTACATGCTTCCGGATGGAACCTTAGGTGGATGAAGACCAGATGGGGGAGCTGTACGCCTAGGACGAGAAAGATTCGATTGAATACAAAACTGATTTTCTGTCCTGAAGAGTGTCTTGAATATGTACTGGTGCATGAATTGTGTCATTTAATTGAACCTAGTCATAATCAGCGTTTTCAAAATTATATGACAAAATTTCTTCCGGACTGGAAGGTTCGGAGAAAACAGTTGAGGGAGACAGGAATATGATTTATACGTGGTTTGCAGATATATCTGGATTGACAGAGGATCCATGTTTTGAGAAGTTCTATAAGCTTGTTCCTGAAGAACGAAAACGGAAAGCGGATAGGCTTCGTTTTCCTATAGACCGGGCTCAAAGTGTGGGGGCCTGGATTTTATGGGAGAAGATGAAACGATATTATGACTGGACAGGAAAAGAGACGTTTAACCTGTCGCATTCAGGATGCTATGTTCTTTGCAGCGCGTCTGATAAGATTGGAGAAAAAGTAGGATGCGATATAGAGACGATGAAAGAAGCAAGAATGAAAATAGCAAAGAGGTTTTTCTGCCAGAGTGAGCAGAAGTACATTGAGCAAATGGACAGTGATAAAAAGAGGAACGATGCTTTCTTTAGATACTGGGTATTGAAAGAAAGTTTTATGAAAGCAGTACGTTTGGGAATGAAGCTTGATACAAGAAGTTTTGAGATAGAATTTGATATGGAAAATCGTCCTTTGCTGGTAAAGAAACCGCAGGAATTTCCAGAAGCGTTTTTTTATAAAGAATATGAAGTAGATGGTGTAAATGCTAAAATTGCGGTATGCAGTACATCTAATGAGTTTGCAGAGATAAAAGTGGACAATCTGGAAACTGAAATCTCGGATTGACGGATATATTATGTTTTGATAAAATATTTATGGGAAAAACATAGGTTTATGAAGAAATAAAAAAGTTTACAAAAGACAACTTATAGACCTTTAGGGAGAGTATATTTTAATTGAATAAGGAGGAATATCATGTTAGATCTTACATTCGGAGAACAGGTCAAAATTATCTTAAGCCGAAAAGGCATGACAATCAAAGAACTCGCAGAGATAATTGAAGAGCGGACCGGGAAGAAGATGTCCCGGCAGAATCTGACTCAGAGACTGGGGAGGGATAATTTTCAGGAACAGGATATGCGCATGATTGCTGAAATTCTGGAATGTCCATTTCATCTTAGCATTTTAGGTGAGACCAGAACAGAGGAGGAAAGAGAGAACAGACAAGCTGCGCCAACAGAGGCGGAGCTTACTTTGCTTGCCAAAAAAAGGAAGAAGAAAAAAATGCCGACGGAAAGAGATATTACGATCGGCGAGTTAATGGATATCCATCAGAGTTTGGATGCGCTTCAGGAAACTTGCCAGGAAGATTTGACGGAAATGGTTGAAGAAGTACCGGTGGAAACAGAAGAAGTGGAAACAGAAACTGAAATGTCGGAAGAGCTGGTACAGGAAACACGTCCGGTGGAAACTACGGAAGAAACCGAAGAAGAGGGCAGCATTATGGAAGAAATAGAAGAAGCGGGAGACGACAGAGAAGATGTGGCAATTTTAGAAGAGTTTGAGGAATTGACAGAAGAGGAATCTTTGGAAAACGTTCAGGCAGAAGCGGAAGAAGAAATACATGAAGAAGCGCAAATGTTACAGCCGCAAGACAGCAAAAAGCCGGCGAAAAAGGCAAGAGGAAGTTGGAGAGATTTCTTCCAGAGAAGAGTGAAAAAAGAGGAAACAGCACCAGAGCCGGTAGAAGAAACAGTGCAGGAAGATTTAGAAGAAACAGTGGCAGTGTCGGAAGAAAATGAGCCGGAGACAGAAGAACCGAATTTTTCTGCGGAGGAGGAAATCGAAGACAGAACTCAAGTAGAAGAGGAACTGTTGGAGGATCCGGAAGAAGAGGATTTGGAGCGAGGGGATATCAATCCTTACACTGGTCATGAATATGAAACAAATACAGTACGTATGCATCCTAAGCGTATAGGATATGTACAGGTTTATGACAGGAGCAATCATCAGTGGACGGATATGACGGAGTGGGCCTTTCTCGGATATCAGGAAAGAAAGAAAGCTTTACTTGGAAATGATTATGAACCCCCGATTTATTTAGACTGATCAAAAGAGTATCGATTAAGAGTTGCTCTTTTCGGGGACAGGAAAGGCGGTGCAGTATGCAATGAAATGGGAACAGCTTTTGTCGCCAAAAAGAAGCAGAGAGAGCAGTGGAATACATACAAAATCAACTGATTTGCGGAGCGAGTTTGAAAAAGACTATCATCGTATAATAGGCAGTGCATCTTTCAGAAGACTGCAGGATAAGACGCAGGTATTCCCTTTGGATAAAAGTGATTTTATAAGAACTCGGCTGACGCATTCTCTGGAAGTATCATCCCTTGCGAAATCGCTGGGACAAAATATTGGAGAAAATATTCTTGCGTATAAGAGAGATACAGATTTTACTCCTCAGATGAAAGAAGATATCTGTAGTATTCTTCAGTGTGCCGGCCTCATTCATGACATTGGGAATCCTCCGTTTGGTCATTTTGGTGAAACGGCTATAAGAGAATGGTTTCAGAGGAATTTATCAAAATTAACTTTTCACGGTGAGAAGCTAGAAAATGTGCTGACAGAACAGATGAAGGAAGATTTTTATCATTTTGAAGGAAATGCGCAGGCCCTTCGTCTGGTAACCAAGCTTCATTTTCTGGTAGATGAAAATGGTATGAATCTGACATATGCACTTTTGAATACGATTGTGAAATATCCAGTATCATCTCTGGGGATTCGAGATGATTCTGAAGACATCAAAGAAAAGAAAATGGGATATTACTATGCGGATGAAGATATGTTTCGTGAAATACAGCAGGAAACAGGAACAAATGGTAATAGACATCCGTTGACATTTATTTTGGAAGCGGCAGATGATATTGCTTATAAAACGGCGGATATTGAGGATGCATTTATAAAAGGATTTATTTCTTATTATGATCTTCTGCATGAATTGAAAAAACTTGAGAAGAACAATAGAAATGAAAAAGTGTCTTTTAAGCCAGCGCAGAAATTGATGGAATTATATGACCGAGGATTGGAAAAGAAGGTAAGAAATGCAGAAGAATATGCTGTTAAAAATTGGATTGTGAGAGTACAGGGTTTTCTGATTTCGTGTGCTACGTTCGGTTTTACTTCCAATTATAAACAAATTATGGAAGGTTCTTATAAACACGATTTGTTTTACGGGACTTTTGCTGAAGACCTTATGGAAATGCTGGGAACAATGGCTTACTGTCAGGTTTTTACTTCAAAACCTATTTATCGTATGGAAGTAGCCGAAGCGGTTATGATAGATTATCTTATGGATCGTTTTGTGAGACCAATCATTAAATACGATGATCCGAAAGAGGAGCTGGATTCCATAGACGAAAGAATGGTTTCTTTTATTTCCAGCAATTATAAAAATGCTTATCATTATCATGCAAATGGGAAAACGGATAGGGAAAAACTTTATCTTAGATTGCTGCTTGTTACGGACTATATCTGTGGTATGACGGACAGTTATGCGAAGCGGCTTTATCAGGAGCTGAAAGCAATTCTGTAAAGAACAGGTATTTTCCGTGGGGATGGCGAATAGATTGTGATAACCAGAAGAAAGAATGGAAGTGGAGGTTTGAAACGGTTTATTCGCTATTTATATGAATACCGAAATGGGCAGAGAATTCGAAATGTAGGATTCGTCAAAGTAGAACAACAGGATGAAAATACAATTGTACATATTCATGGAAAAGGATTGCACCTTACTGAAGATAAAACACTGAAAGTGTATATTTTCTATTTAAAAGGAGGACAATGTATCGGAATCTGGCAGGGAGACATTGAGAATGCCAATCCGGCGGTTAATTATCGGCTCCTGTTTACGCCTGATGATACAGGAAAAAGAGAAAATTATTCTCGGATTGAAGGCGTTATTCTGGAGAATGAAAATAAACGGCGATTTGCCGCAGTATGGGACGATACGCCGGCAGCTGTGGAGCAGATGCAGCCATGGAAAGAGGAACCGGAACCAGATATTGTCCAGATGGTAGAGAAGAAGGCAGAAGAGGAGCAGGAAGAAGATGACTGGATCGATAGTGATGGCGAAGATGAAAGAGAAGAGAAAGAGGCAGAAATAGGGGTGGAATCTGAAGAAGAACCGGATCAATCTACTCCGGCAGACGTAATGTATAGGAAGATTCATCGTCAGGATCTTGCCAGTTTGAAGCGATGTGAATGGCGTCTTGCAAATAATAGTTTCTTACTGCATGGGTATTATAATTATCATCATCTCATTTTAATCGAAGAGGGAGAGCAATGTTTGCTGGGAGTTCCTGGCGTATATCATGAGAAAGAAGCAAGGGCGGCAGAAGCTTTTGGTTTTCCCCAGTTTCGAACTGTTGATGAAGGTGCAGTACAATTGGATGCAAATGAGAAAAATGAGGAAGAAAACTTTGGGTACTGGTGTCGACTGGTGAAAAGGTAATGCAGGTGGGGACGTAACAAAGTTAAACTTTGTTACGTCCCCACCTGCAACAATCGGTGTGTAAAAATGGAGAAAGTGGTGTGCAAAAATGACAAATATAGATGAAAAATATATGAAGGAAGCGATAAAGCAAGCAAAAAAGGCTTATGCGTTGCAAGAAACGCCGATAGGATGTGTGGTGGTGTATGAAGGCAAAATTATCAGCAGAGGATATAACCGCAGAAATACGGACAAGAACCCTCTGGCGCATGCGGAGATTTCTGCAATCCGGAAAGCCAGTAAAAAATTAGGAGATTGGAGGCTGGAAGGCTGTACGTTATATGTGACACTGGAACCATGTCAAATGTGTGCGGGTGCAATTATTCAGTCGCGTATGGACAGGGTGGTGATTGGCTGTATGAATCCGAAAGCGGGTTGCGCAGGATCTATTTTAAATCTTCTTCAGATAGACAAGTTTAATCATCAGGCAGATGTGACAAGAGGCGTGTTAGAAGAAGAATGTTCAGAACTGATGAAATCATTTTTTAGAGAATTAAGGGAGAAAAAAAAGAAGGGGGGAGCTCAGTAAAAAAGCACCCTCCTTTTTATATACACAATGTCAGATTATTATGTGCATTGCGCTTCGAGCTAGGCCAACAGGCGTTACCTTGGCAGTTTACTCAACCCAGGCACCCTTACGGCACCCGGAAGGTTCCGCTTAGTGCTGCTTCGTTCCCGACCTGACACGGTTCACGGATTTCCGTCGCGTAAGACCCGGATATCAACGTCACTTACCAAGGGCAGCCCTGCCAGCTTTCGCCCTCTGCGCAATATCACCCCTGCTATAGCGGATTGCAGGTTCAAGGTACCGCTACCACCCCGG
>JAHZAV010000040.1:13445-17646 GCA_019423745.1 Lachnospiraceae bacterium | reverse complement strand
GCGGATGTGGGTGGAATGAGAAAAATGGTGGCGCAGATGATAAATTCATCAAAAATCCATGAGCTTATCACCTACTCTGCTAATGTTCTATTGAGTACACTATCGCCGGTAAATATGAGGGCTACTTTGCTGCGGTTTATTGAGTCATGAAAATATCAGGAGAAATGGCGATTTCTACTCCGCAACTTTTCTGTTGAGTAGACCTGTCGTGGAGATGATAGGTACATAAAGACGGGGTGTCGAGGGTGAAAAATCCGCATGATTTGTTCATAACGACTGTGTAGGGGGAGTGAGTGGTAGATGATATATACAGTTTCAACAACATATACGCGCCTACGCCCTTTGAGTGTATAAACCGACACTTCGCAAAAATGGGGTATGAGCATGGACGGGGTTCGATAGTATAAAACAACACTTCGATGATTGCAAAAGCAAGACAGGTGTACTCAATAAACCGGAGAAAAGTAGAAATATGATTGCTGCGCCGAAAGGGTACGACAGTAAGGAAAAAGACTTGGGCGAACGAACACCATAAAACACGCTGATATCATCCTGAATTTGGATGTGTAGATAGATTGAGACAATAAACAAAAAGTGAGGGAACAGTTATGAAGGGTATTATTTTAGCAGGAGGATCAGGCACTCGTCTGTATCCATTAACAAAAGTTACCAGCAAGCAGCTTTTACCGATTTTTGATAAACCGATGATTTATTATCCGATGTCCGTACTGATGAATGCTGGCATCCGCGATATTTTGATTATTTCCACACCGCAGGATACTCCTCGCTTTGAGAACCTGCTGGGTGATGGACACCAGTTTGGTGTGAACCTGACCTATGCTGTTCAGCCTTCTCCGGATGGACTGGCACAGGCCTTTATCATTGGTGCCGATTTTATCGGTGATGATTCTGTGGCGATGGTGCTGGGCGATAATATTTTTGCCGGTCATGGACTGAAAAAGCGTTTACAGGCGGCAGTTCAGAATGCCGAAACCGGCAAGGGTGCAACCGTGTTTGGCTACTACGTGGATGATCCGGAGCGCTTTGGAATTGTTGAGTTTGACAAGAACGGAAAGGCTATTTCTATCGAGGAAAAGCCGGAGAATCCGAAGAGCAACTACTGCGTGACTGGTCTGTACTTCTATGACAATCGTGTAGTTGAGTTTGCAAAGAATCTGAAGCCGTCCGCCCGTGGTGAACTGGAGATTACCGATTTGAATCGCATTTATCTGGAAGATGGTTCCATGAATGTAGAACTGCTGGGTCAGGGCTTTACTTGGCTGGATACTGGTACACATGAGAGCTTGGTGGATGCCACCAATTTCGTGAAGACCGTGGAGCAGCATCAGCATCGCAAGATTGCCTGCTTGGAGGAGATTGCGTACCTGAATGGTTGGATCAGTAAGGATGAACTGATGGAAGTCTATAAGGTCATGAAGAAGAACCAGTATGGTCAGTATCTGAAGGATGTCATGGACGGCAAGTATCAGGAACATCTGTACTAAGAGATAGAGAAAACATTAGAACACACATAAGTAGAGGAGATCAATCATGAATATTATTGTAACTGGCGGTGCTGGATTTATTGGCAGCAACTTTGTGTTCCACATGCTGAAGAAGTATCCGGATTACCGGATCATCTGTCTGGATAAACTGACCTACGCAGGAAACCTGTCCACGCTGGCACCTGTTATGGATAACCCGAATTTCCGCTTTGTGAAAGCAGACATCTGCGACCGCGAAGCAGTCAATAAGCTGTTCGAGGAAGAACATCCGGATATTGTGGTCAACTTTGCGGCAGAATCTCATGTTGACCGTTCTATTGAAGATCCGGGCATTTTCCTTCAGACCAATATCATCGGTACTTCTGTTCTGATGGATGCCTGCCGCAAGTACGGTATCCAGCGTTATCATCAGGTTTCTACCGACGAGGTTTATGGTGACCTTCCGCTGGATCGTCCTGACCTGTTCTTTACCGAAGAAACCCCGATTCATACCAGTTCTCCGTACAGCAGTTCCAAGGCTGCTGCTGACCTGTTGGTTCTGGCTTACCACCGTACCTATGGTCTGCCCGTGACGATCTCTCGTTGCTCCAACAACTACGGCCCGTATCACTTCCCGGAGAAGTTGATTCCGCTGATGATCGCAAATGCACTGGCAGACAAGCCGCTGCCTGTTTATGGCGAAGGTCTGAATGTCCGTGACTGGCTGTATGTGGAAGATCACTGCAAGGCCATTGACCTGATTATTCACAAGGGGCGTGTAGGCGAAGTCTACAATGTCGGCGGTCACAACGAAAAGCAGAACATCGAAATCGTAAAGATCATCTGCAAGGAGCTGGGCAAGCCGGAAAGTCTGATTACCCATGTTGGTGATCGTAAGGGTCATGATATGCGTTACGCAATCGATCCGACCAAGATCCACAACGAACTGGGCTGGCTGCCGGAGACCAAATTTGAAGACGGCATCAAGAAAACTATCCAGTGGTATCTCGATAACCGTGAGTGGTGGGAAACCATTATTTCCGGTGAATACCAGAACTACTACGAGAAAATGTACAGCAATCGCTAAAAGCCTGGGGAGGAAATCGGTATGAAATTTTTTGTAACAGGCGTTGGCGGTCAGTTGGGACATGATGTGATGAACGAGCTGCTGAAGCGCGGACATGAAGGAGTAGGCTCTGATATTCAGGTGAATTACAGTGGTGTGTCGGACGGTTCTGCGGTAACAAAAGCACCGTATGTTTCACTGGATATTACGAATAAGGATGCAGTTGAGAAAGTCATTACGGAAGTGAATCCGGACGCAGTAATCCACTGTGCGGCATGGACTGCTGTGGATATGGCAGAGGATGACGATAAAGTAGCGAAAGTCCGTGCCATCAATGCAGGCGGCACACAGAATATCGCGGATGTCTGCAAGAAGCTGGACTGCAAGATGACTTATATCAGCACGGATTATGTGTTCGATGGTCAGGGGACGGAACTATGGGAGCCAGATTGCAAGGATTATAAGCCTTTGAATGTATATGGCCAGACCAAACTGGAAGGTGAGTTGGCTGTCAGCCAGACACTGGAAAAGTATTTTATTGTCCGTATCGCATGGGTATTTGGTCTGAACGGCAAGAACTTTATTAAGACGATGCTGAATGTAGGAAAAACTCACGACACTGTTCGTGTGGTCAATGACCAGATCGGTACGCCTACTTATACATATGATTTGGCTCGGTTGTTGGTCGATATGAACGAAACCGAAAAATACGGCTATTACCATGCAACAAACGAGGGCGGCTATATCAGCTGGTACGATTTCACGAAGGAAATCTATCGTCAGGCTGGATATAAGACGGAAGTGCTTCCTGTCACTACAGCAGAGTACGGTCTGAGCAAGGCAGCTCGCCCGTTCAACAGCCGTTTGGACAAGAGCAAGCTGGTGGAAGCTGGATTTACTCCACTTCCGACCTGGCAGGATGCACTGAGCCGTTACCTGAAAGAAATCGAGGAGTAAAGAAAATGGGACAGATTAAAGTTGAGAAAAATGTAGGCGGCATCGAAGGGCTTTGTGTAATCGAGCCTGCGGTTCATGGCGATGCGCGTGGCTATTTTATGGAAACCTATAACGAAAAGGATATGAAGGAAGCAGGCATTGACGTTCACTTTGTTCAGGATAATCAGTCTATGTCCGCAAAGGGCGTGCTGCGCGGTCTGCATTTCCAGAAGCAGTATCCGCAGTGCAAACTGGTTCGTGCTGTGCGCGGCGCTGTGTTTGATGTTGCTGTTGACCTGAGAAGCAATTCGGAAACCTACGGCAAATGGTATGGTGTAACACTCTCTGCTGAAAATAAGAAGCAGTTCCTTATCCCGGAAGGCTTTGCACACGGATTTCTGGTGCTGAGCGATGAGGCTGAGTTCTGCTATAAAGTCAACGACTTCTGGCATCCGAATGACGAAGGTGGCATGGCTTGGAATGACCCGGAAATCGGCATTGAGTGGCCGAAAGTGCAGGGTGAATACAAGGGCAGCGCAAGTGCGGAAGGCTATGCGCTGGAAGATGGTACAGCACTGAATCTGAGCGACAAGGATCAGAGGTGGCTGGGATTGAAAGATACTTTTAAGTTTTGAGAACACAGGGGTAGAAGGATGCAGCGGGAAAACGAAGTACAACACGTATTTCTGGTGGGAGCTAAGAGCTTAGGAGCCTA
>JAHZAV010000040.1:0-13420 GCA_019423745.1 Lachnospiraceae bacterium | reverse complement strand
TGTATAAGCTAACAGAATACCATCAGGATAAGAAAAATATTAAATATCATGTGGCGTGTAAAGCTAACGGTGACGGCTGCATGGATGAAACAAAAGCGGAAGGCGTGACCAGAATCAATGATCACGAGTTTGAGTTCCACAATGCACACTGTTTTAAGATTGATATTCCACAGATTGGACCGGCACAAGCAATTTATTATGATGTTGCAGCATTAAAGGCATGCTGTGAGTACATTAAAAAGCATCAGATTCCGCATCCGATTGTTTATATTATGGCTTGTCGCATTGGACCATTTGCAGGTCATTTCTATCAGGAAATTCATAAACTAGGCGGAACAGTCTATTTGAATCCGGATGGGCATGAGTGGATGAGAGCTAAGTGGTCTGCTCCGATTCGTAAATACTGGAAGATTTCTGAGCAGATGATGGTCAAGTACTGTGATCTTGCTATCTGCGATTCAGTGAATATCGAGAAATATATTCATGAATGCTATGACGGAAAAGGAATCAAGGGGAAAAATCCGAAAACCACATTCATTGCCTACGGTGCTGATCTGACACTGAGCAAATTAGATGATGGTGATAAAAAGCTGGTTGACTGGTATCATGAAAAAGGCCTGACGAAGAAAGGGTATTATCTTGTGGTTGGACGTTTTGTCCCAGAAAACTCTTTTGAAGTCATGATTCGTGAGTTCATGAAGAGTGGTAGCAAAAAAGATTTTGCGCTCATTACGAATGTAAATGATAAATTCTTGAACGAGCTGGAAGAAAAACTCCATTTCAAGAGCGACAAGCGAATCAAGTTTGTAGGAACCGTTTATGATCAGGAGCTTTTGAAGAAGATCCGTGAGAATGCGTATGCGTATTTCCATGGCCACACTGTTGGCGGTACAAATCCTTCGTTAATTGAGGCACTTGGCAGCACAGATTTGAACTTACTTGTGGATGTCGGGTTTAACAAAGAGGTTGCCGAAGACTGTGCTTTGTACTGGAGTCGCAAGCCGGGAAGTCTTGCCAGATTGATTGACCGTGCAGATAAGATGAGCGATGAAGAAATCGCAGAGATGGGACAGAAGGCCAAGAAGCGTGTAGCTGAAGAGTACACATGGGATAAAATCTGCGGACAGTATGAAGAGGTTTTTAAATAGGAGGAGTTATTGTGCGAAATAATGTGATTAGCATTATCATCCCTGCTTACAACGTGGAAAACTACATTGCAGCTTGTTTACAGTCTGTAATTGAACAGACATATAAAGCATTGGATATAATTGTTGTGAATGATGGGTCAAAAGATAAAACTGGAAAAATTGCGGACAGCTATGCTGAAAGAGATGAGCGAGTTCATGTAATTCATCAGGAAAATGGAGGATTGCCAAATGCTAGGAATACAGGAATGAGATATGCACAAGGCGAGTACATAATGTTCTTGGATTCAGATGATTGGCTTGAACCAGTGTGTTGTGAAACTGTGATTCATAAGATTCAAAAAGAAGATGCAGATATTGTTTTTTTTGAATACTATAAAGAGTACAAAGATAAATCTGTTCGAATGAGAACTTACAAAGAAAAACAACTGAAATATGATATAAATGACAAAAAAGAGTTTTTTATATATGATATGCGTACTATCACTGCGTGGGGTAAAATATATCGGCGTGAAATAATAGATAAATGCCAGTATAATGAAGCATTTAAAACGGCTGAAGATGTCGACTTTAATTACAGAATTTATGAAAAAGTTAGAAGAGCAGTTTATATCCAAGAGCCACTATTACACTATAGAATCTTAGAAAAGTCAGCAATTCACGGATATGATCCAAATATCGAAAAGAAAATTCTGCCGGTTTTAGATTGTTTAGCAGAATGGTGTCAAGGGAACAATAACGAAAAAAAGGTTGCGTATTATTCATTTGCCGCAATTGCTTTCCTGCTGATTTGTCAAAATGGGATTTGCCTGGATGAAAATTTGAATTTCTCACAGAAAAAAAGAAAAATCAACGACTTGAAAGGCATTACTCATATCCATGATTTATATGATCATATAGACAGTATAAGGGTGCCTAGTTCAAGAAAGTTGTTAGTTGTGTTTGGAAAGTTGAATTATTATACTCCTATTATACTGATTATTCGTGGCAAACAATGGAAAGAAAAGAGAAGTTAAGATAGTAATAAAAACTGCAAGGAGATTAGATATGAGCAAGCCGCCAATACGAGTTTTACATATTACAGAAATGCTTTCGGCAGCAGGAATTGAATCCTTTATCATGAATATGTACAGAAATATTGATAAAGACAAAGTTCAATTTGATTTTCTGGTTCTAAGAAATCAAAAGGAGTTTTATGATGAAGAAATAAGTAACCTTGGGGGAAGAAAATACTACGTTCATTCCAATATAAGTAATACATGGGTGCGTATTTTGGACGAGGCAAATCAAATTGAAAAATTTCTGAAAGAACATCATTATGACATTGTCCATATTCATTATACGACACCTTTACGAGCACCATATTTGCTTGCGGCAAAGCGGGCTGGCGTCAGTACAAGAATATATCACGCACATAGTGCTGCAGTCTCAGGAAAATCCAAAGTTAAGATGGCAGTATACAAATACTATCGCAGTAAAATAATCAAATGGGGGACAGACTGGTTCGCTTGTTCCATAGCTGCTGCCGAATGGATTTTTCCTCAAGAGTATGTAAATAATAATGAAGTTAAAATTGTATATAATGGAATTGACACAAATAGATTTAAGTATAATGAGGAAATTCGAAAAAGAATACGAACAGAGTTGGGGTTATCTGATAATTTTGTCTTGATTCACACGGGAAGGTTTATTGATCAAAAAAATCAGAGCTTTGTATTGGATATATTCAAAGCAATAAAACAGAAATGTCCAAAGTCAAAAATGGTGTTTTTAGGGACAGGGGACCTATTGAGAGAAATAGAAAAAAAAGCGGAATCGTTAGGCATAAAGTCAGATGTATTCTTTCTTGGAGTAAAAGACAATGTACAGGATTACCTTTCAGCAGCAGATTGCTATATAATGCCATCGCTTTATGAAGGATTACCTGTTGCTGCTATAGAGGCACAATGTTCCGGACTTCCCTGTGTAATGTCTGAAAACATTACAAGAGAAGTGGCATTAACGGATAGTACGAAGTTTTTGGCTTTGAATGAACCTGCAGACGTTTGGGCAAATGAAGTGCTTAAGTATAAGAAATTTCAGCGAGTAGACAGTGCTCATGTTATTGCTGATAAAGGATATGATGTCCTGAGCGTTTCGAGATGGCTTGAAAACTATTATCTGGAACACGCTGGTGAGGAATGAAAATGAGTAAAATATCTGTAATAGTTCCTTATTACAAAGGAAACAAGTATTTGGACACATTAAAAATGTCTCTTGATGCAGCTTGCTCTAATTATCCTGATGAAGTTGAAGTGGTTTTAGTTAATGATAGCCCAAATGATCAGGTGATTTATAAGAATATTAAATCGGACAAATATGATTTGGTATTGGTTAATCACTCACAAAATCAGGGAATCCATCAAGCTCGTGTTACTGGATTGGATAAGTCTTCAGGAGAGTATATTCTTTTTTTAGACCAAGATGACAAGATTAACGAAAAATTCTTCTCAGAAATGGCACCTGTACTAGATGAAGATTATTCTGTTGCATTTACTTTTGCAAATGGAGTGTTTGAAGACGAAAATGGAAACAGTAAGCTGATTTTAAATTCGTTTGGTAAGGTTTATGGCGTAAAAAACTATAAAACACTTTTGAATGTAGGGAATTTACTTGCATCTCCTGGTCAATGTCTTATTAGAAAAAGTTGCATCCCTGTTCAATGGACAGAGAATATTATGAAAACAAACTGTGCAGATGATTATTTCTTGTGGCTTTTAATGGCGAAAGGGCATAATGCTAGATACGTTAATAGAGTTCTGTATGAGCATATAACAACTGGTGAAAACACATCTGGAAACAGGATAACAGGATATAAATCCGATTTGGAACTTTATCAAATATTAGATAAACTAAATATTTTTTCAGATAGTGAAATGAATAGATTTGGAAAACGATGCTCAGCTAACTACAATAAAGCATTAAAAAGAGAATATAATCATATTGATTGGGCTGTTTCACACAGTGTAGAACGATTTGAACGATTAAAAATGAAAGTGGTCGGCTCTGCACTTTCACTGACAAGGGGGAGACTGTGCTCTTTAGAGGATGAAAGGTGAGGTTAATGAGTGAAAAGTGTATATTATATATATCATCAACTAATTATAAATTAGTTAGTGCAGGAACCGAGAAATTTATGGGGGGTCTTATTGATACATTTAACGATGAGGGAGTCCATTCGGTTCAAATTTTTCCACTGGTTGGTTTTAATAACAAGCTAAATAGAATTAACCCGAGTGCCTTCTACATAGGTGTTAATTGTGATGGTAAATTCATTGGAGCATATTCAATAGAAGATATATTATCTGCTATTGAGTATATAAAAAATAAATATAATTATCAATGCGATCGAGTAATAATAAACCAACTGCATGGATGGAAATTAGAAAAATTATCATTTGCACTTAGAAAATTAAATTTACCAATTATAGTTGTAGTGCATGATTACATGATGGTTTGTCCTTTTATGATGCTATCGGACAGCAATGCACTTTGGTGTGGAAATTCGATTGAGAGACCAAGCGAGGAACACTGCGAAAAATGTAAATACAAACAATTGGCAATAGAGTATTTTGAAGAGATTAATGGCTTCTTTACTTCAATTAGAAATATAATTATTAAAGTCGTTTTTCCTTCGGCTTCAGCAAAAAATAACTGGTTAAGAGTTTTCCCGTATTTAATTGATAATAGTGTAGTTAGACCACATCTAAATTATAATATCTGTTCTTATAGGAGAAAATTAAAAGATAAAATTAGAGTAGGTTACCTGGGGTTTGTATCAGACATCAAAGGATATTCGGAATGGAAAAATTTGATGCGGTGTTTGGGAAAGAGCCGGTTTGAATTTTTCTACTTTGGTAGTGCAATCGAAGAGGCGGAGTCTGATGGTGCTAAGGGTGTAGTGGTAGATTTTAATCGTCCTGATTCATTGGGAATGGTAGAACAACTAAAAAATAATAAAATAGATATCGCGTTCCTATGGTCAAACTGTCAAGAAACCTATAGCTACACATATTATGAAGCATTTGAAGCGGGTTGTATGATAGTAACATCTGATCACAGCGGTAATATAACTGACCAGGTTTTGAAAAATAAAAATGGCTTCTGCTTTGACAAGGTGGAGGAATGTGTGGCTTTTTTAAAAGAATTGCATGGAGAAATAGATGCTCTTAGAATAGAAAATGTTACAACAAATCGTAACACAGATGATTTCAATCCAGTGGGTTTGATGGGCGAGCACATTGGCGATAGAAAGGGGAAAAGACCTCATTTTCTGATAAGCCTTATGTATAAATTCCTAAGGAGTACGAACAGATGAAAATAAAGAAATCTAATATTTTAGACTATGTTATCCTATATTGGATGATTATATATGTTTTCATTATAAGCTGGCTTGCCTATTTGTCGCAAGGTGCGAGAATACTTATAATCTTAATTACAGTAAGACTATTTACAGATCTTAAACGCACATTGCGTCTACCATCTCTGTATCTTGGTTTGCTGTTCTGCCTAGCTTATCCATTGTGGAATTATTTTTGTTATGGAGGAAATCAGGATTATATCACTGAGAACATTAATGCAATTGCAGTTACAACATCGGTTTTTATTTATATGTCATTTATGAGCAGTTATAAAAGACAGTTTATGATGGACTTCTTAAAAAAAAACAAATACATTTTTAACATATATATGGCAATCAATGTCCCAATTCTGTTCCTACAATTGTCCGGACATACTGAATTGGCAGGAAGACATCAGGCATCCATGACAAATACATTTAATGCAGATTTAGTATCAGGTCTGTTTGGCTATAATGGAACGGGTTTGCTAACAATGTATTTCTGTTTTTTGCTTTTATTTAATTTCGTGTTGTATAAGAAGGACGTTATTAGACAAAAACAGATTTTCATTGTGTACAATATTTTACTTTTCTGCATTGTCTTATATGTAGCTGCCAATAGTGATAATAAAACACTTTTTGTTCTTGTGCCATTATTCTTTATTATCTATCTTGTTGTTTTTCAAATGAGTTTTTATAGGAATGCAATACGCAAAATATCAATCTTATTACGTAATGTTTTGGGAGGAGTGCTGATTTTTGCTCTCCTTGCTTATGCCACGCAGCCACTATTGGGAACGATGGATTTTATACAAGATATATTTGACAAATCATTATCGGGTTGGAACAATGCAGATGCAGCGTTAGGAAGCGCGGAACGGTTAGGAATGATTGTTTATGCTTTAAATAGGTCTGATATCTTGTGGCATGGCGCAGGAATTGCTTCTCATTTGTGGCAGGAGGCGTATGGATTAGGGTTTGCACATTTCGGAATTAGTGATTTTGGTACTTTTCTATGTTTAGGTGGAGTTCCATTTATTGTATTAATGGTTTTGTTTTTTATATCAGTATATCGCAGAGTATTTAAAGACAGTGCTATATGTTACACCTTTTTGGTACTAACGTTAATCATACTAATATACACACAGCTTTTAACTGTACTTTCGTTAACGTGCTCTTGGCTTTTTCTTGTTTTTACGACACTTTTGGGGTGTTCGGAATGGGAGGTGCAGAAATAGTGGATAAGAAGATATCAGAAGTGAAGCTTCATAATGTTGGAATATTGACATTTACTTATGGTGACAACTTTGGCCAACGTTTGCAAAATCTTGCAATGCAAGAATATTTAAAGAAATATTTTGAAAACGTATATACTATTCGACAGACGGAAAAAAAAATAGGATTAATTAGACAAGCGAAAATATTTGCAAAAAGAATATTAAACGGAAGCTATAGCGCACAGGAAAGAAGGAAAGAAAACTTTAAAGTATTTAATAATGAATACCTGAACTTTTATGATTGGCCTATTGATGAGAATAATCTAAAAAGTTTTCCCGAAGAGGGTTTTGACTATTTTGTGTGTGGTAGTGATCAGATATGGTCACCGTATTCGGATGATGTTAACAGCACATTCTTCTTGACATTTACTGCTCCGTCTAAAAGAATAGCATTGTCACCGAGTCTATCAGCAGATTCCATTCCAGAGGGGAAAAAGGCTGAATTCAAAAGCTACTTGAATGGATTCGAATTTATATCTACAAGAGAGTACACTGGTTCTGACTTGGTATTTGAATTAACAGGGAATAAGGCTGAAACTTTGATTGATCCCACATTAATGTTTGACATTGAGTTTTGGAAAAAATACGAGAAGAAGCCGAGAATTAGTGCCAGTAACAAATATGCACTGTGTTATTTTCTTGGGGAACCTGGACAAATGATGGATATCTATAATGAGTGCAATAGGGAAGGATTGAGCGTGGTCGATATTCTAAATGATAAAAGCTATATTTCGTGTGGTCCTTCTGAATTTATTTACTTAATACATAATGCGGATAAAGTTTATACTGATTCATATCACGGAACAATATTCTCCATTATTTTTAACAAGCCGTTCGTTCTCTGTAAGCGTAAGGGGGCTTGTATTGATATGAATAGCCGTTTTGACACTTTATTTAGAAAGCTTAATATAGAGTTGGATAAAGAAACTGATATGTCAATATATGCTAGTATTGATCAGGAACATGTTAACAGTAGAATTGATAAAGAGAGAAAGAAGTTTGAAGCATTCTTTATCAAATGTATTGATAAGAAGGCAGCAAAGCAATGAGAATTTGAAAGGATAATACCAATGAAAACAATTATACTTAATCCTCTCCCTATTGGAATAGAGGGAACTACTATAAAAGATGCCTTCATTAAGGTTGGCGGTAATCCTGGAAATATGTTATTTCTTGAATCAATGAAGGAAGAATTAGATTATTCAGATATAATTACTCTGAATACACCTGTTGATAATATTCCTAAGGACGCATCAATTGTTGTTCCGTCATCAAATTTCATCTGTAAAGGTGGCAATTCGAGCTTTTACGAGAAATATATAGACTTTTTCAACAAAATTGACAATCAAATCACTTTTTGCGGGTTAGGAGCACAAAGCACGAAAACGTTAAATACTCCTCAAAAGCTTGTGAACGCTCTTCATCCGATTCAAAAGAAGTTTTTTAAAAGGATGTCAGAAAAGGCAACTTCAATTGGAGTGCGGGGGGAGTTTACAGCAGAGTGTTTATCGTTACTTGGGATTCATAATGTGCGTGTGATTGGATGCCCATCCTTTTATAAGTATTTGGATGGAAAATACCCAATCATAGATCAACCTTCGCTAAGGGGGGGGTACAGATGACTTTTACCCCAGGTGGATTTGAGCGATCAAAAGTTCTTTTACTGGGGATGAAATACAATTGCTCCTGGGTTATTCAAGAAATGGGGGAATATCCTAGAACAGTTGATGTGTTTGGGCATGAGATGCTTTCAATGAAATGGATTTTAAAGAATGCTCCCTCAGTAGTATTGAAAGAACATGAACTTCAGGAGTATAACAAGAAAATGTCTCATGTTTTCTGGGACTTAAATACATGGAACGAATTTTATAAAAGAGAGAATATAAAATTTGCATTTGGCACTAGATTTCATGGGAATATGGAGGCTCTACGTAATGGTGTTCCGGCGCTATGGATTACTCATGATAGCCGTACAGCAGAATTAACAGATTTTCTTCATTTGCCTAAAATTACTATTAAAGAGTTTTCGACAATAAAGTGTCTTGATGAACTGCTGGAATACTGTGATTATACTGAATTAAGAAAGAATTATTACGACCTTTGTAAGAATTATGTCGACTATTTAACTGAGAACAAGCTGGCACATAAATATAATCTAACATATGAATCTGGTGAATAAGGGTCAAGATTAATCTGGGAGGAAATGACTTGCATATCAATCAAAGAAAAGCTGGTGTGATATTATCGTACGCAGGCGAGGTAGTTAAAATATTAGTTAATTTGATATACACTCCAATCATGCTTCGCCTTTTGGGACAAAGTGAGTATGGGCTGTACCAACTTGTATATTCTGTAGTTTCTTACTTAAGTTTGCTTAGTCTTGGGTTTGGAAGTTCCTATCTTCGTTTTTATTCAAGGTATAAAGCCCAGAAAGATGAAGATGGAGTTGCGAAATTGAATGGAATGTTCATGATAATATTTTGTTCAATATCTGTGATCTGTATCCTTTGCGGAATTGTGATGATTGGGAACATCCGGGGTATTTTTGGTGCTGGTCTTACGGATAGTGAATATGAAACCGCAAAAGTTTTGATGGGATTGCTTGTTATTAATCTTGCAATGACGTTCCCAAACAGTGTGTTTAACTGCTCAATTACTGCTCATGAAAAGTTTCTTTTCCAAAAGTTGTTGATTTTACTGCAAAATCTGTTCAGTCCGTTCCTTACGCTACCATTACTCATTATGGGATATGGATCAAGAGGAATGGTTTTTGTTACAACGTTTCTGACGTTTGCGGTATTGTTGTCTAATATTTTTTATTGTTTTAAGAAATTACGTATTAGATTTGAATTTCATGGGCTTCAGATTGGATTATTGAAAGAAATGTGGGTGTTTACTTTCTTAATTTTTTTGAATCAGATTATCGATCAAATCAATTGGAGTGTTGATAAATTTCTTCTTGGCAGATTTGCAGGTACTACAGCTGTAGCGGTTTATGGAGTAGGTGGGCAAATAAATACATTATACCTTCAGTTCTCGTCTTCGGTTTCGAATGTGTTTGTCCCAAAAGTTAACCGGATTGTTGCGGAATCAAATGATGATACACAGCTGACAAGACTTTTTACTAAGGTTGGCCGTATTCAGTTTATGGTTTTAGGACTAATCCTATCGGGATTTGTATTTTTTGGCGTTCCTTTTGTAAAAATATGGGCTAGACCTGAATATGGAGCCTCATATATAGTTGCGCTTTTGTTGATTGTCCCAGTTACAGTTCCACTTATCCAGAACTTAGGAATTGAGATTCAAAGAGCGAAAAATATGCATAAAGCAAGAGCTGTTGTATATTTGGCGATTGCAATTGCGAATGTATTTATTAGCATTCCGCTAATCAAAATTATGGGACCGGCTGGCGCAGCGCTTGGAACAGCTATTTCTCTTATTGCGGGTAATGCTATTTTCATGAATTGGTATTATCATGCCCGAATTGGAATGAACATGATTTATTTTTGGAAAGAGATTGCAAAGTTTATCCCGGCATTGGTTGCGCCTTGTGCGGTCGGTATTGTTATTATGAACTTTGTCAATATTACTGGTCTCGTTAAATTGGGAGTGTTTGCAGTTGTTTATACTGCTGTGTATGGACTCTCAATGTATTTCTTAGGGATGAATGAAGAAGAGAAGCAGCTTGTTATGGGACCAATCAAAAAGATTCTAAGGAAATAAAACGTTGGTAAAGTATCTGGAAAATTTGTATTCTACTGATACTTGAGCTGGAGGGGAGGATATTAAGGATGGAACCACTAGAGGTTTATGCCTGTTACAATACAGATAAGGGTGTCAGATTGAGCAGTTCTTCTGGAGCAGTCTTTTCTTCTCTAGCAGAGTATGTATTGGAACAACAGGGGGTTGTATATGGCGTTGCTATGTCGACAGATTGCTACTCTGCGGAGTTTATTTCTGTTACAAGTAAGGAACAGCTGACAAAACTGCGTGGATCAAAGTATTTGCAGGCGAAGGTTGGCAATACATATAAGTCGCTCAAAGCGGATTTGATGTCAGGTAAGCTTGTGCTTTTTAGTGGAACTGGTTGTCAGGTAAACGGTCTTAAAAGCTTCCTCGGCAAAGAGTACGAGAATCTAATTTGCGTTGATGTTATTTGCCATGGAGCACCATCCCCGACTTTATGGCGAAAGTACGTGACATATCAAGAACAGAAGAACGGCGGAAAATTGAAAGGCATTAATTTCCGTTGCAAGGATGATAGTTGGACAGATTTTGGAATGAAAGAAATTTGTGAGAACATTCCGGGTGACGAAACGAAGAAATTATATATTTCCAAAGACAAAGATGCTTATATGCAAATGTTTTTGAGGAATTATTGTTTAAGGCCATCATGCTATGAGTGCACAGCAAAAAAAGTAAAGATGTCTGACCTGACAATTGCCGATTTCTGGGGCATTAATGATGTGGCTCGTGATATGAATGATGGCATGGGTACTTCTTTGGCGCTTATTCGCACCGAAAAAGGAAAAGATATTTTTGAGAAAATCAGTAGTAGCATGAAACGGAAAGAAGTATCTTATAAAGATGGTGTGAGAGGCAATCCGGCCGAATACAAATCATGCGCTAGACCAATGCAGAGAAATACATTTTTTGATGATATGCAACGCATGAGCTTTGAAGAACTCAAACAAAAATATGCTGCTCCGATTAAGTTATCTTTTGTAACGAAAGTTAAACGAAAAGCTAAGAAAGCAATCAAAAAAGTACTCCGAGTAATCGGGGGGGGGGCAGAGCATGAACACAGCCAAGAATATGGATTACTCTTTGTGTTTCGTGTTTGATTGTCAGGAGAAAAACCAATGAGAGAGCTACCAATACTTTATAATAGAAAAGAAGAGTGCTGTGGATGCACTGCCTGTTATGCAATCTGTCCCAAAGAAGCTATTTCTATGGTAGAAGATGAGGAAGGCTTTGAATATCCGCAGATTGATGAGAATAAATGTGTTCGTTGCTATCAGTGTATAAAAGTATGTCCGATAAAGACAGCAAAAATAGAGGAATAAAACAATAATGGGAAAATACTTTGGAACGGACGGTTTCCGTGGTGAAGCCGGAATTACATTAACAGCAGATCACGCCTATAAAGTAGGTCGTTTCTTGGGCTGGTATTACAATGCTTTACGTGAGCGCAATGGTGATACCGACCCTGCCCGTATCGTCATCGGCAAGGATACGCGCCGCAGCTCCTATATGTTTGAATACAGTCTGGTGGCTGGTTTGACAGCTTCTGGAGCAGATGCTTATCTGCTCCATGTCACGACCACCCCGTCTGTGGCCTATATCGCCCGTGTGGATGACTTCGACTGCGGCATCATGATCTCTGCCAGCCACAATCCGTACTATGATAACGGAATTAAGCTGATTGATTGTTATGGCGAGAAGATGCCGGAAGAAACTCTGCTGCTGGTAGAGGACTACATCGATGGCAAACTGCATGTGTTTGATAAGGACTGGCCGGAACTGCCGTTTGCACATCGTGAGCATATCGGATGCACGGTAGACTATGTGGCAGGTCGCAATCGCTATATGGGTTACCTGATCTCTCTGGGTGTCTATTCCTTCAAAGGTGTCAAGGTCGGCTTGGATTGCGCCAATGGTAGCTCCTGGAGTATCGCAAAGTCCGTGTTCGATGCGCTTGGCGCAGATACCTATGTCATCAATAATAATCCGAATGGTCTGAATATCAATAACAATGCAGGTTCAACCCATATCGAGGGCCTTCAGAAGTTTGTTGTGGAGAAGGGCTTGGATGTTGGTTTTGCTTACGATGGTGATGCCGACCGCTGCCTGTGCGTGGACGAAAAGGGCAATGTTATCACTGGCGACCATATCCTTTACATTTACGGTTGCTACATGAAGGAACGTGGTAAGCTGTTAAATAATACTGTTGTCACCACAGTTATGTCCAACTTTGGTCTCTACAAGGCTTTCGATGAGCAAGGTATCGGTTACGCTAAGACCGCTGTCGGCGACAAGTATGTCTATGAGTACATGGCCAAAAACGGCTGCCGCATTGGCGGCGAGCAGAGTGGGCATATCATTTTCAGTAAGTACGCAAGCACTGGCGATGGTATCCTGACCAGTCTGAAGATGATGGAAGTGATGCTGGCAAAGAAGAAGCCGATGAGCGAACTGGCAGCACCGTTGAAAATCTATCCGCAGGTGTTGGAGAATGTCCGTGTGACCGATAAGAAAGCCGCACAGAATGATCCTGCTGTGCAGGAAGCAGTAAATAAGGTTGCTGAGGCTCTGGGTGATACTGGCCGCATTCTGGTTCGTGAGTCCGGCACGGAGCCGGTCGTGCGTGTTATGGTGGAAGCACCTGACCACGATAGCTGCCAGAAATATGTTGACGAAGTGGTCAAGGTGATCTGCGAAAAGGGATATAAAGCATAAGGTCAATGACGATTCTGGGCAAGTATCCAGAACCGTTTTGCATAATAGAGGGAAAGATAATAGACGAGAGAATTAAATAACGGGAGGGATAAACCTATGTGTGGAATCGTTGGTTTTACAGGAAACCGACAGGCAGCACCGATCCTGCTGGATGGACTGTC
>JAHZAV010000004.1:974-118748 GCA_019423745.1 Lachnospiraceae bacterium | reverse complement strand
ATGGATAAATCCTTACTGGCTGTAAGGGATATTAACCATATTTATATTGTAGTAGTAAAGGAGATAGGTTATGTCTAAAGTTGAGATGCAGAGGATTGTAGAAAAAATGAATCTGAAGAATCTGACTCCAGATGTAGATCTGACGGATAAATATGTGGTTGTTCCGGATATCAATCGTCCGGCTCTGCAGCTGGCAGGTTTTTTTGAGCATTTTGCCGCAGAGAGAGTACAGATTATCGGATATGTGGAACATACATTTCTGGAACAGATGGATAAAGAAGCAAAGAAAAAAGTATATGATACACTTTTTTCCTATAAGATACCATGTATTATTTTTTGCCGTGCATTAAAGCCGGATTCAGAACTTCTGGAAAAAGCCAATAGCATGAATATTCCGGTTTTTTCAACGGAAATTCAAACTTCCGCTTTTACGGCCGAGATTATTCGCTGGTTAAATGTACAGTTGGCACCGTGTATTTCTATTCATGGAGTTCTTGTTGATGTTTACGGTGTTGGTGTTCTGATCATGGGAGAGAGCGGAATTGGAAAAAGCGAATCAGCGCTGGAGTTGGTGAAAAGAGGGCATCGTCTTGTCAGTGACGATGTAGTTGAGATTCGCAAGGTCAGTGATGATACGCTTGTTGGTTCAGCACCTGATATTACGAGAAACTTTATTGAGCTTAGAGGAATTGGCATAGTAGATGTAAAAACTTTGTTTGGTGTACAAAGTGTCAGGGAAACACAAAACATTGATTTGGTAATTACCCTTGAGGACTGGAACAAGGAAAAGGATTACGACAGACTTGGTATGGAAGAAGAGTATACATCCTTCCTTGGAAACAAAGTAGTGTGCCATCAGATACCGATTCGTCCGGGTAGAAATCTGGCAATTATTGTAGAGACAGCAGCAATCAACCACAGACAGAAACAAATGGGATATAATGCCGCACAGGAGCTTTATAAACGAGTGCAGAGAAATTTAGCAAAGAAATAGACAGGAGCAAAGAAATGGATAAGAATTATTGTTTTGGTGTAGATGTCGGGGGAACAACTGTCAAGATGGGCTTGTTTTCCACAGAAGGAGAACTTTTTGATAAGTGGGAGATCAAGACTCGGACAGAAAACGGTGGAGAGGCCGTACTTCCTGATATTGTCGATGCTATTTTCAGCAAAATGAAAGAAAAAGGAATCACAAAAGAGAATGTGAAAGGAGTTGGAGTTGGTGTACCTGCACCGGTAAACCAGCAGGGAATTATAAAAGACAGTGCCAATATCGGTTGGGGCTATAAGGAAGTGAAACGCGAGATCGAAGAACTCCTGGGAGGAATACATGCCGAAATTGGAAATGATGCCAATGTGGCAGCTCTGGGAGAAATGTGGCTTGGGGCAGGAAAAGGCTGCAGTGATATGATTATGGTTACTCTTGGAACCGGAGTTGGAGGAGGAGTCATTACTCACGGAAAAGTAATTGTGGGAGCCAATGGTGCCGGAGGAGAGATTGGACATCTCTGTGTAAACAGTGATGAAACGGAAGCATGCGGATGCGGCAAAAAAGGATGCCTGGAGCAATATGCTTCAGCAACGGGCATTGCACGACTTGCAAGAAAATATTTAGAAAATTATGATGGAGAGACTTTGATTCCCAAAGAAGATATAAGTGCAAAGACAGTTTTCGATGCTGTGAAAGAAGGAGATAAAGCAGCTATTGAAATTGCAGAAGAATTCGGAAAGTATTTGGGAAGAGCATTGGCAAACCTTGCAGTTATTACAGATCCAGCTGTGGTTGTCATTGGAGGGGGAGTATCTAAAGCAGGCCCTGTCCTTCTGCCATTTATTGAGAAGCCTTTCAGAGAAAGTGCATTTTTTGCAAATCAGGATATGAAGTTTGCTCTTGCAACGCTTGGTAACGATGCTGGTATATGTGGTGCAGCCAGACTGATAATAGAGTAATGAAATTATAATAAAAAAGAGAAATGTCAATATTTTTGGCATTTCTCTTTTTTTGCTCTATATCAGTATAAATTAGCCAGTTGTTGTACCGCCACCGGAACCACCGCCAGAATTACCGCCGGAACCGCCTTCGGAACCACCTTCAGTGCCGCCTTCGGAACCGCCTTCAGTACCACCTTCGGAACCGCCGCCGGAACCGCCTTCAGTACCACCTTCGGAACCGCCAGTAGAACCACCTTCAGAACCGTTAGTATTTCCATCAGTATTTGAATCCGTGTTGCCAGTATTAGAAGTGGTATCTTGGTTTTGATCCGGAGTTTCCGCTGGCTTCTCATCATCTGTAGAACCATGACCAGGACAAACTTCAGTAGCCACATTGTCTGTCGCAAAATACTCTGTTATAGAAGGACAACTTCCGGCACGTGCCAGTTTACCTGTAATTGTACAAATAGTTTTCTGTTCTACAGAAGCTGGCATCTGGAAATCCCGTGTTTCCAAATTAGCATGGACACGACTCATGATAGATTTCCATATTCTTAGACGGAAGGTTGTGTCAATATTTGTCAGGGATTTAGGATCATCATATCCGCCCCATACACAGCAAGTGTAATAAGGAGTGAAACCACAGAACCAGAGGTCCTTGTCTGCATCAGCTGTTCCGGTTTTACCTGCAACAGGCATATTACTTAATGCAGCGGCACGTCCTGTTCCCTCTGTAACAACACTCTCCATTGCACTTGTAAGGAGTGCAGCTGTAGAATCTTTAATGGCAGTATGGGATTCAGAAGGATTCTCAATCAGTACATTTCCATCATGATCCAAAATTTTTGTATAGAGAGTAGGGCTATTATAAACTCCGCCGTTTGCAATGGAAGCAAATGCGGCGCATAGTTCATAATTGTACACACCGTCTGTCAGTCCTCCAAGAGCAATCGGCTCGTATTTATCACTGTCTACCAGGGTGCTCATGGAGAAATTCTCTTTTGCATATTCATATCCCAGCTCTGGTGTAATTTGCTGAATTGTTTTTACAGCACAGGTGTTTTGTGAATTAGCAATTGCTTCTCTTACTGTAATATTACCCAGATAACTGTTACCGGCATTTTTGAATGGTGTACCATCAGAATATGTCCATTTCTCATCATCGATAATATCTGCAAGAGTAAGCTGATTTGTATCCAGTGCCGGGGCGTATGCTGAAAGGATTTTAAAACAGGATCCCGGCTGTCTTTTAGAACCGGTGTAAGCACGGTTCAGACTCTGGCTTGTCTGTTTTGTGCCTCGTCCGCCGACCAGAGCCTTGATCTGTCCTGTCGTCTGATCCATTAACGTTACAGAAGCCTGAGGCTGTGGAGTAAGGATAATGGATTCATCATAGGTATCGCCTTCCTTAGCGATGGTAGCTTTCCAAGCAGCAATTACACTGTTTGCCTCATCTTCAGATGAAAAGGTAAGACCTTCTGTACTACCATAAGTCTGTGCGCGGAATGCCTCCACATGACCTTCGCTGTAATTCTCCACCGTGCCGTCTGCTCTTGTAACAGTCAGAGCATAGGAAGAAAGACCTACTTCCTTCAGCCAAGGATAATTGCTGTCATTATTCATTTCTTCGTCACAGATTTGCTGAAGGGCTAGGTTCTGAGTGGAAATAATGGTAAGGCCGCCGCTGTATAGGGCATTGTAGGCCTGTGTTTCCGTATAGCCCAACTTGGTCTGGAGATCGTTAATGACCTGCTCTGACAGGGCATCCACAAAGTAAGAGTAAGGGGAATCTTCACCAATCTGCGAATTAACCGTCTGGATTCTTGCATATACGTCATCAGCCAGAGCCTCATCATATGCTGCCTGATCGATATAGCCTTGTTCAAGCATTTTATTTAGTACTTCCTTGCGTCGCTCTGCATTTTTTTCGGGATTTGTAATTGGATTGTATGCAGAAGGATTCTGTGTAATTCCTGCAATAACTGCACATTCCGACAATGTAAGTTCTGACACATCTTTATTAAAATACCGTTTGGAAGCAGACTGAACACCAAGCGTATTTTGTCCCAGATTGATGGTATTCATATATGCTTCCAGGATTTCTTCCTTAGTCATCTGCTTTTCAATATCCAGTGCAAGGAACTGTTCCTGCAGCTTTCTTTCCACCTTATCATAAAAGGTTTCTTCGTTTACGAAATCAGGAAAGATGTTGTTTTTAATGAGCTGCTGTGTCAACGTACTGGCTCCCTGTGAAAAGTTTCCACCGGAAGCAAGACCTGTTATTGCCGCACGGAGAATACCCTGGGGATCAATTCCATTATGCTCATAGAAACGTTCGTCCTCGATCGCTACAAATGCATGCTGGAGATTTACCGGAATCTCATCAATGGATTTGTAGATACGGTTGGAGCCGGCTTCTACAAAACGCTCAATTTCGGTAGAACCGTCATCCGCATATACCAAAGTGGTATATCCCTTTGGACGTACATCCTCAGGAGAAATATCAGGAGAATTGTCCAGAATTCTTTTTACAAAAATCAGACCACCTACAGCGCCAATAACAAAAACGGCGATCACACAAAGGAAAAATGCCTTGATTAGTCTGACTCCGACGCGTTTGCCCTGCATGGTCGATTTTGAGGTGATTTCTTTCTGCTTTTTAGAAATCTTTCTTTTTCCATAATTCATGCATTTATGCCTCCTTTATTCCCAGTCATTATAGCAAATTTACCTATTGAAATAAAGAAGAAAATGAAAACTTCATATTTCAGTAGGAAAAACTTAAGAAATCAAGTATAGTATATATGTAGAAAGTGAGTCTTGCACTCATATAAAGAGAACGAACAGCTGCCGGAGGGTAGTTTGACTTCTTATATTGTTATAGGACAAAAAGTGAGGGATGTAAATATGGAGTATCGATTAGTATACCAGGGAGGAGAAGGAGAGATAACGGAAAAAAAGTCTCGCTTTATTGCCACCGTTCTCCCAGTGTCAGAGGAAGAGGAAGCCATTGCATTTGTGGAAGCAATGAAGAAAAAATATTGGGATGCTACTCATAATTGCTCTGCATATGTGATTGGAGAACATTACGAAATACAAAGGTGCAGTGATGACGGGGAACCCAGTGGAACAGCAGGTAAACCAATGCTGGATATTCTTCTGGGAGAAAATCTTCATAACACAGCTGTGGTAGTGACGAGATATTTCGGTGGCACACTTCTTGGAACGGGGGGGCTTGTACGAGCTTACTCTGGAGCAGTGAAGGAGGGGCTTGCTTCTTCTATCATTATAACCAGAAAACGGGGGATTAAACTGCGACTGGAAACAGATTATGCCGGGCTTGGGAAAATACAGTATATATTTGGAGAGAAGAACATACAAATTCTTGATACAGAATATACAGATAAAGTAGTAATGGACGCATTGGTTCCAGAAGAACAGCTGGAAAAAATACAAGAAGAAGTAACAGAAGCCACTGCAGGACGGGCAGAACTTATAGAAGGAGATCATTGTTTTTATGCTGAAATAAATGGAAAGACCAGAGTTTTGGAATAAAATCCATAAACTCTGGTCCTGAAAAAGGGGGAGCACCTTAGCATGGTGCTGTTTTATTAAGTAAATCCCCGACCTTTTTTATTAACGGAACTCGGGTTCGATTAAACCGAAAGTTCCGTTTTTTCGTTTGTATACTACATTGACTTCCTCAGTTTCTGCATTACAGAAAACAAAGAAATCATGTCCCAAAAGTTCCATTTGTATGCAGGCATCTTCCGGATACATAGGTTTGATACCGAAACGCTTGGTACGTACAATACGAATCTCTTCGTCATTTTCATTTTGATCTTCACTGTCAAAAAATTCCTGTTTGAAATTACCGTTTTCCTGATGTCTTGCAATCAGCTTTGTTTTATATTTGCGAAGCTGACGTTCAATGACTTCTTCTACAAGATCAATAGATACATACATATCGCTGCTGACCTGTTCAGAACGAATAATCTGACCTTTTACCGGGATTGTAACTTCGATTTTCTGACGTTCTTTTTCAACACTTAACGTAACAATGATTTCCGTATCAGGAGTAAAATACCTTTCCAGTTTTCCTAATTTGTGTGTGATGGTATCCTTTAAACCAGGTGTCACATCAATATTCTTTCCGCTAATGATAAATTTCATGATGCCCAACTCCTTTTTAAGAGAATTTCAGATAAAATAATGTCTGATAAAAGAGTAAAAATAGCTATTTATATCTGATATATTGAGTATAGCATGTTTTGCTGTCAATGTATAGCATGTATTACTTCAATTCTTGAAATTTTTCCATCTCGCATTTTATCAATTCGAAGACCAACATCATCAATATATACGCATGCTCCTACCGCAGGAGTAATATTTTCTTCTTCCATTTTGGCAAGAAGCACTTCTCGGAGTGTGGAAGAGGAGTTGTCGCTTGGAATATCGCAGGACATCAACTTATTAACAACACTGATTCTGGAGGAAGCACGGAAGATGTTTTTTTCCAGAAGGTCAAAGCCGCAGAAGAGATATTTTCTCGTTGCGAACAGCACGGCAATTGCGCATACACCAATCAGGCTGGAATAAGCAGAAGAGTGATCGTTGATGATCTGACGGGCAATTGCAAAAATCAGTACTTCAAATACAGTGTCTGGAGTGTGATAGTACATCATGCGGATTAACTCAACACCGATGATCAAGTTAAAGCAAGATTCCAGCAAATCCTCATAATTTGGATAAACATCCAGATCAGGAATATGTACCAGGGAACCTGCCAGTCGTATACATAAAAGGATAATTCCGACAGCAAGCATCATAGAGATAAAAAATTCCAGAATCATGGCAAGGTGTGAAAGAAATATGGTAACGTATTTTTTCATAAATTCCTCCTAAGTTTCCTGGCCTGAGCCGAGTATTTTTTGGAAAATCGCAGGATATATTACAATAATCCATAATATCAGTATAAAATATTCTAGTATTTTTGCAACTATAGATGTACCAAGAATAAAGGAAACCCCACCTTTGATAACAAGAAGCAGAACAAGGCCGCAAATAAATTTAGCTGCCTGAATAAGTCGATTTTTTGCAGCGGTGGAAAAACGTATCCTTGTGCGTTCTAAATACCAGCCGACAGCAAATCCCATTCCGGCCCCAGCGGCTTTACAGCAGTCAGAAGCAAGTGCTTCGGAGACAATCCCATGTTTAAGAAGGAGGAGTGCGTAAATACCAGCCCCGGCAGAAAGGAAGAGCATGACAGAAAAAACAGTCCGGCTGTGGGAAAAATCCTCTAAAAGGAAGCGGCAAAAATGCCACACCAGCCATGTACAGACAGCAGATACAATTAAAGCAGCAAGTACATCTTTTGGAGTATGGCAACCCAAATACATGCGGGAAAAACCGACACATAGAGGAGCAAGAATGCACAAAACCTTTAGCCATTTTGTCCTGACCCAGATGGAAAGGGGGAAGAAAAAGGATGAGGCCCCCTGAGTATGTCCGCTTGGAAAGGAGTACCCAGTCGCATCAGGGAGAGCACTCTTCACAGCGGAAAAATCAGGGTCCAGAATCCATGGCCGCGGGATTCGAAAGGAGATCTTCAGTGTCTGAACGACAAGTCCGGCACTAAAGTAGGTGAATCCCAGTTGGTATGCCAGCTTTTTATTTACGCACCAGTAAAGCAGACAGATAACACCTACAAGAATTGTTTCCTGTCCAAAATAAGTAATAATCTGCATAAGTTTATCTAAAAAGGGGGTGCGAATCCCTTCCAGCAGCCAGAGAAAATTCATAAAGTAATCCTTTCTCCATAAAATTGGTTTTATCATTTACCATTTTATCTGTTTCGTTTGCGCATTTTCGGATCCAGAATTTTTTTACGTATACGCAACGTTTCTGGAGTTACTTCCAAAAGTTCATCCGTATCAATGAAATCCAGTGCCTCTTCCAGACTTAAAATTCTCGGAGGAGTCAATCTCAATGCCTCGTCAGCACTGGAAGAACGGGTGTTAGTCAAATGTTTGGTTTTACATACATTCACTTCGATGTCATCTGTTTTGGCATTTTGGCCGATTACCATTCCAGAATAAACTTTCTCTCCAGGTCCGATAAAAAGCGTTCCTCTTTCCTGTGCACTGTACAGACCGTATGTGACAGATTCGCCTGTTTCAAAAGCAATAAGGGAACCTTGTTTACGGTATTGAATGTCACCCTTATAAGGAGCATAGCAGTCAAATGCCGTGTTAAGAATTCCATTTCCTTTTGTATCAGTGAGAAAATCACCGCGGTAGCCGATAAGTCCCCGGGCAGGGATGGAAAATTCCATTCGTGTATATCCGCCGCTGGCAGTACCCATATTGCGGAGTTCTCCTTTTCGCTGTCCAAGTTTTTCAATAACGATACCGGTAAATTCTTCCGGAACATCGATGAATGCTGTCTCTATAGGTTCAAGAATTTTTCCGTTTTCATCTTTCTTGTACAAAACTTCCGCCTTGCTGACTGCAAATTCATATCCTTCCCGGCGCATGTTCTCAATAAGAACAGACAAATGAAGTTCGCCACGACCGGATACTTTAAAGGTATCCATGTTGTCTGTGTCTTCTACACGGAGGCTGACATCTGTATTCAGTTCACGGAACAGGCGGTCGCGAATATGACGTGATGTAACATATTTTCCCTCCTGCCCTGCAAACGGGCTGTCGTTGACCATAAACTGCATAGCGATGGTAGGTTCTGAGATCTTCTGGAAAGGTATAGCTACCGGATTTTCCGGGGAACAGATTGTGTCGCCAATTGAGAGATCTGCAATACCGGAAATAGCAACAATAGAGCCAATAGAGGCTTCTTTTACATCCACTTTATTTAACCCGTCAAACTCATAGAGCTTACTGATTCTTACTTTTTCCTGTCGTTCCGGATCATGGGCATTTACAACGATCATGTCCTGGCCGGTACGGATGGTGCCATTGTCAACTTTACCGATGCCGATACGTCCTACGTATTCGTTGTAGTCAATTGTACTGATTAAAACCTGTGTATCGGCTTCTGGATCTCCTTCCGGAGCTGGAATGTAATCAAGAATGGTTTCAAAAAGAGGAACCATATTCTGAGGACCGTCCTCCAATTCTAATACAGCATAACCTGCCTTGGCAGATGCATAGACAAATGGGCAGTCCAGCTGTTCATCAGATGCATCCAGGTCAATAAACAGCTCCAGAACTTCATCAATGACCTCAGAGGGGCGTGCCTCGGGACGATCGATTTTGTTGATACAGACAATGACGGGAAGCTTTAATTCAAGAGCTTTCCGAAGTACGAATTTTGTCTGTGGCATGGCTCCTTCAAAAGCGTCTACTACCAGAATAACTCCGTTAACCATTTTCAGTACACGCTCAACTTCTCCTCCGAAATCAGCATGACCTGGTGTGTCAATGATGTTGATTTTTGTTCCCTTATAATAAACGGCAGTATTCTTAGACAGGATAGTAATTCCTCTTTCCCGTTCAATATCGTTAGAATCCATGATTCTTTCAGCAACTTCCTGATTTTCACGGAATACACCACTTTGCTTGAGAAGTTCATCTACAAGCGTTGTTTTTCCATGATCGACATGGGCAATAATAGCAATATTACGTACATCTTCACGTTTTGTTTTCATAAGAAATCTTCCTTTTCTTTTGATGACGCCGGTGCATACCGGCGCATATAACACTTTATATTATTCTGTAACTGTTTTAGTTTATCATATTTCCCAAAAAAAACAAGGAATATAGTTCTAATATGTGTTTTTCCTGCATAGATTATGTAGTGACTCTAAAAAGCTTAGAATACGATTCAGAGGAAGGGAGATTTACACATTATGTCAGATAAGATTATTGAAAACAATCAGGTAACTATTATGGGGCAGATTGCATCCGGGTTCACGTTCAGCCATACGGTATTTGGAGAAGGATTCTATATGGTGGATGTGTTGGTACGCCGTCTTAGCAGTTCACAGGACAGAATTCCGCTGATGATATCGGAAAGACTTCTTGATGTTACGCAGGACTATACAGGGGAATTTATTATGGCAACGGGACAGTTCCGCTCGTATAACAGACACGATGAACAAAAGAACAGGCTGATATTGTCCGTATTCGTAAGAGAAGTGTCTTTTATTGATGAAGAACTGGACGGGGCTAAAACAAATACCATATTGTTGGACGGGTACATATGCAAACTACCAGTGTACAGAAAAACTCCGCTTGGAAGAGAGATTGCAGACCTTCTTTTGGCAGTCAACAGACCATATGGGAAGTCCGATTATATTCCATGCATCTGCTGGGGAAGAAATGCCAGATTCGCTTCATCTTTCGAAGTGGGAGAGCATGTCCAGGTGCTTGGGCGCATACAGAGCAGAGAATATGTGAAGCGCCTTTCTGATACAGAGACGGAGAAAAGAACGGCGTATGAGGTGTCAGTAAGCAAACTGGAATGTTTGGAAGATTAGAGCCTATTCTTTAAATGCAATAAAGCAGGCAAACGCTCCATTGACATTGCAAATGAATAATGATACACTTTCTAGAAGATATCATTTTTATAGAGATCAGGAGGAAGAATATGGCTATTTTTACGGGTGCTGGCGTGGCACTGGTTACACCATTTCATGAAGATGGAAGCGTGAATTTTGATAAATTGGATGAGTTGATTGATTATCACTGTGAAAACGGGACTGACAGTCTGATTATATGCGGAACAACGGGAGAGTCTTCCACTTTATCAGAAGAGGAACATATGGAATGTATTAAATTTGCAGTGGAGCGTACGAAAAAGAGACTTCCTGTAATAGCCGGAACAGGTTCCAATGCTACATATACCACAATTGACATGTCAAAAGAAGCTGCAGAATATGGAGTAGATGGACTCCTTATCGTTACTCCTTATTATAATAAAGCAACACAGAAAGGGTTGGCAGCTCATTATAAGGCTGTTGCAAAAGAAGCTAAGGCACCGATTATTATGTACAGTGTAGCAAGCCGTACCGGATTGAATATTGCACCGGAAACAGCAGCAGAACTGATCCGGGATGTAGATAATATTGTAGGAATTAAGGAAGCGTCCGGGAATATTTCACAGGTGGCAAAAATTATGCATTTAACAGAAGGAAAAGCAGATCTGTATTCCGGAAATGATGATCAGATTGTGCCTCTTCTGTCTCTGGGAGGAAAAGGTGTGATTTCTGTGCTTTCCAATGTAGCTCCCAGAGAGACACATGATATCTGTGCAAAGTTTTTTGCAGGCGACGTAAAAGGAGCATGTGAGCTTCAGCTGAAGGCAATTCCGCTTATTGAGCAGCTTTTCTGTGAAGTAAACCCAATTCCTGTCAAGAAAGCTGTAAATTTGATGGGAATGGAATGTGGAGGGCTTCGTATGCCTTTGACAGAGATTTCACCGGAGCATGAAAAGAGTCTTGCGCAGGCAATGAGGGACTTTGGAATAAAACTGGCATAAAAGAGCCGGGTGAATATACCGGCTGCTGAGCAGATAAAAGGGACAGAATCAAAGAACAATATGATTTCTGTCTCTTTCACGTATAAGGATAAAAACGGAGGTAAAGGGAATATGGTTAGACTGATTATGCATGGCTGCAATGGGAAAATGGGACAGGTGATTACACGGATTGTAAAGGAAGATCCGGATGTGGAAATCGTGGCTGGAGTGGATAAATATGCAGGAATTGCTAATGATTATCCAGTGTATGATGAAATTGGGAAATGCGATGTGGAGGCGGATGCGTTAATTGATTTTTCCAATGCGGCAGCAGTAGATCAGCTCCTTGCATATTGTACGGCAAAGAAACTTCCTGTAGTGTTGTGTACAACCGGACTTTCACAAGAGCAGCTTAAGAAGGTGGAAGATGCATCTAAGGAGACAGCAGTACTGCGTTCGGCCAATATGTCTCTGGGAGTGAATCTTTTGATGAAGCTTTTAAAAGATGCGGCCCGTGTCCTTGCACCGGAAGGATTTGATATTGAAATTGTTGAAAAACATCACAATCGTAAAGTAGATGCACCCAGTGGAACAGCCATTGCACTGGCAGATTCTGTGAATGAAGCGTTGGATGAGGCTTACACGTATACCTATGACAGAAGCAAAGAACGCAAGGCAAGAGATTCACGGGAAATTGGAATTTCAGCAGTCAGAGGCGGCACAATTGTAGGGGAACATGAGGTGATTTTTGCAGGCGAGGATGAAGTAATTGAATTTAAGCATACCGCTTATTCTAAGACGCTTTTTGCAAAGGGAGCTGTGGCAGCAGCGAAATATATGGCAGGAAAACCGGCAGGGCGGTATGATATGTCGGATGTAATACAATTTTAAAATACATATGAAAACAGGAGGATGGAGATGGAAGAATTAAAGATGAAGTATCTGGAGAGGCTTTCCGAGTTGTATCCTACAATTGCCAGTGCCTCTACCGAAATCATCAATTTGCAGGCAATCCTGCATCTGCCAAAAGCGACAGAGCATTTTCTGACTGATATTCACGGAGAATATGAGGCTTTTTCGCATGTGCTGAAAAATGGATCGGGATCCATCCGCCGAAAGATCGATGATGTTTTTGGGAATACTATGAGTAGCCGGGACAAACAGTCCCTTGCTACTCTTATTTATTATCCCAGAGAAAAAATGGATCAGATCAGGCGGGAAGAACCCAATATGGAAGATTGGTATAAAATTACATTGTATCGTCTCATAGAGGTATGTAAACGTACAATGAGCAAATATACCCGTTCCAAAGTAAGAAAAGCGTTGCCGAAAGATTTCGCCTATGTGATTGAGGAGCTGATTACAGAAAAGGCAGATATGCTGGATAAAGAATATTATTACAATGCTATCATCAGTACCATCATTGAGACAAACCGGGCGGAAGAATTTATTGTGGCTTTAAGCGAAGTGATACAGAGATTGACCGTAGACCATCTGCATATTGTGGGAGATATTTACGACAGAGGTCCGGGCCCACATATTATTATGGATAAGCTCATCCGTCATCATTCTGTGGATATCCAATGGGGGAATCATGATGTGCTGTGGATGGGTGCTGCTGCCGGACAGAGAGGATGCATTGCCAATGTCATAAGAATCTGCGCCAGATATGGGAACTTGGATATTTTGGAGGATGGATATGGAATCAACCTGCTGCCTCTTGCGACGTATGCTCTGGAAACCTATGCCGATGATCCGTGTACCTGCTTTGCTTTAAAGGGGAGTACCGGATATACTGCCAGAGAAAAGGAAATGGAAGTTAAAATGCATAAAGCTATTTCCATTATTCAGTTCAAGGTGGAAGGACAGATTATAAAAAAGAATCCAGGGTTCAAATTGGGAAAAAGGAACCTCCTTCACCATATTGATTTTGAGAATGGTACGATTGAGCTGGATGGGAAAGTATATGAGTTGCTGGATAAAAATTTCCCGACGATTGATCCGCGCAGACCTTATGCGTTGACAGATGAGGAAGAAGACATCATGGATCGACTGGAAAGAGCATTTCTCGGCTGTGAGAAACTACAGGAACATATGAGATTTCTTCTGAACAAGGGGGGACTTTACAAGGTATATAATCAAAATCTCCTTTATCATGGCTGTGTGCCATTGAACCCGGACGGAAGTTTGAAGTCTGTAAGAATTTATGGAAAGGTATATAAAGGCAGGGCTTTATACGAGGTTTTGGAAAGCTATGTGAGAAAAGGTTTTTTTGCTCTGAATCAGAAGGAAAGGGAACGAGGCAAAGATATGATGTGGTATATCTGGCTCCACGAAAATTCCCCTCTTTTTGGCAAAGATAAAATGGCTACTTTTGAACGATATTTTCTTGCAGAAAAGGAGACCCACAAGGAAAAGAAAAATCCCTATTATGAATTTCTGGAAAATGAAGAGGTTATTGACAGAATTTTGCAGGAATTCGGTCTTCCGTCAGAAGGAACTCACATCATTAACGGTCATGTGCCGGTGAAGTCAAAAGCAGGGGAAAGTCCCATTAAGTGTCAGGGGAAGGTTCTTGTAATAGATGGAGGATTTTCCAGGGCATATCAAAAGGAAACAGGAATTGCAGGTTATACGCTGATTTATAATTCCTATGGTCTTATTCTTGCGGCTCATGAACCTTTTGAATCAACGGAAGCGGCAATAGAAAAGGAAAGCGATATCCATTCTGACAGCACCATTGTCAAACGTGTGATTGCAAGAAAGACAGTAGGAGACACAGACATTGGAAAAGAGTTAAAAAAACGAATAGAGGATCTTACTTGGTTATTGGAGTCCTACAGAGAAGGAATTATTGCAGAGAAGATTTAAAAACGCAATCTTGATATATAGAAAAAAATGGAAGATGGGAAGATGAATAAAAATTTTATAATCTGCGGATAGTATTCCTAGAAAATAAAGAAAGGGAGTACAAAACTTATGAAACAGTTAAAAAGAGGATTGTTGATCTTCCTATGTGTGCTGTCATCTTTTGGTGTGTTGGCAGGCTGTGGGAGAAATGAAGAAGATAACGGAGCAGTAAAAGAAGAGAATACTACCGATAATACCATGAATGACGCAACAGACGGTACAAAAGATGACGGAGCAGTCCAGGACATGGGTGAAGACATCAAAGATGAAGCGGAAGATATTGGTGATGATATCAGGGACGGAGCTGAAGATATGAAAGATGATGTGGAGCAGGATGCCCAAGATGCCAGAGATGACCTGGAAAACAGTAATAATAATACAAACAGATAGACAAATACCACAGGTGGATTTTAAGGTCCGCCTGTGGTATTATTGTTTCTAAGGTAATTTGACAATAATTTTCAACAATTACAGAAGTGAGGAGTGGAAGGAGGCAGACATGAAATTCAGACCGTGTATAGATATACATAACGGAAAAGTAAAACAGATTGTTGGAGGCAGTCTGCAGGACCGGGGGGATGAGGCTACAGAAAATTTTGTGTCTGAATATGACGCAGCATTTTATGCAAGGCTTTATAAAAAAGATCATCTAAAAGGAGGACATGTGATCCTTTTGAATTCCGTATCATCGGAATATTATGAAGCCGACCGGCAGCAGGCACTTGCAGCACTAAGAGAATTTCCAGGAGGACTTCAGGTAGGAGGCGGTATTACAGCAGATAATGCAGCAGAATTTATTGAGGCAGGGGCCAGTCATGTGGTTGTGACTTCCTATGTTTTTCGGGAAGGAAAGATTCAGTGGGACAATCTGGAGAGACTGGTCCGAGCAGTAGGGAAGGAACATATTGTTCTGGACTTGAGCTGCCGTAAAAAAGACGCTTCCTATTATATAGTAACGGATCGATGGCAGACCTTTACCAGGACTCAGGTAAATGAAGAAATATTATACTGGCTTAAGGAATCCTGCAGTGAATTTCTCGTCCATGGTGTTGATGTGGAAGGAAAGGCAGCAGGAGCACCGGAGGATCTGGTGCGTCTCCTTTCTAAAATAGAGGGGTTTCCTATTACATATGCTGGTGGAATCGGAAGCCTGGAGGAATTGGAACGGTTTCGAAAAATCAGTGGAGGGCGTTTGGATTTTACAATTGGAAGTGCTCTGGATTTGTTTGGTGGAGCAATTTCTTATAATGTGGTAAAAAATATGTCATGAATGTGAACATTATGAACACTTTATAAATTGGTTGAATTGAATTTGGGATAGTGATAAAATGTGGAATAGAGTAATTTTTGAAATAAGGAGTTAACAAGCATGGGTTTTATAGAGAAAATATTCGGAACACACAGCGAGCATGAGCTGAAACGGATCTATCCCATTGTGGATCATATTGAGGCACTTGAACCTGAAATGAAGCAGCTTTCCGACAGTGAGTTGCAAGATAAGACAAGAGAGTTTAAGGAACGCCTTGATAAAGGTGAAACTTTGGATGACATTCTTCCGGAAGCTTATGCGGTAGTAAGAGAAGCTGCTTCCCGTGTGCTGGGTATGCGTCATTATCGCGTACAGCTTATTGGAGGCATTATTCTTCATCAGGGGCGTATTGCAGAAATGAAGACTGGTGAAGGTAAGACACTTGTATCTACGCTTCCGGCTTATTTAAACGGTCTGACAGGTCAGGGAGTCCATATCGTAACGGTCAATGACTATCTGGCAAAGCGTGATGCGGAATGGATGGGACAGGTACATGAATTCCTGGGATTAAAAGTTGGAGTTGTGCTCAATAGTATGACGAACGACGAGCGCAGGGAGGCATATAACTGCGATATTACTTATGTGACAAACAATGAGCTGGGATTTGATTATTTGAGAGACAATATGGTGATCTACAAAGAACAGCTTGTACAAAGAGGATTAAAATTTGCTATCATTGATGAGGTTGACTCTGTTTTAATTGACGAGGCAAGAACACCCCTTATTATTTCCGGTCAAAGCGGTAAATCGACAAAACTCTATGAAGCCTGTGATATTCTGGCAAGGCAGCTGGAAAAAGGTGAAGCCAGCGGTGAATTTTCCAAAATTAATGCCATTATGGGTGAAGAGATTGAGGAGACAGGTGACTTTATTGTCAACGAGAAAGAAAAGACTGTCAATTTGACGGAGGATGGTGTAAAGAAGGTAGAAAAATTCTTCCATATTGAGAATCTTGCAGATCCGGAAAATCTGGAGATTCAGCATAACATCATTCTGGCTCTCCGTGCCCATAATCTGATGTTCCGTGATCAGGATTATGTAGTAAAGGATGATGAAGTACTCATTGTCGATGAGTTTACCGGACGTATCATGCCAGGAAGAAGATATTCGGATGGACTTCACCAGGCAATTGAGGCGAAAGAGCATGTAAAAGTAAAAAGAGAAAGCAAAACGCTTGCAACAATTACTTTCCAGAATCTGTTTAACAAATATGAAAAGAAGAGCGGTATGACAGGTACAGCTCTGACAGAAGAAAAAGAATTCCGTGAGATTTATGGTATGGATGTTGTAGAAATCCCTACTAATGTACCAGTAATCCGTGCAGATTTGGATGACGCTGTATATAAGACACAGAAAGAGAAATTTAAAGCTGTGTGTGATGAAGTAGAGCGTGCGCATGCAAAGGGGCAGCCGGTTCTTGTGGGTACGATTACCATTGATGTATCAGAGCTGTTAAGTGGAATGCTGAAAAAACGAGGAATCAAACATAATGTCCTCAATGCAAAATTCCATGAAATGGAAGCAGAGATTGTGGCCCAGGCAGGACAGCATGGAGCTGTTACGATTGCTACAAATATGGCAGGTCGTGGTACAGATATTAAGCTGGATGATGAGGCAAGAGAAGCAGGCGGATTAAAAATCATCGGTACCGAGCGTCATGAATCCAGACGTATTGACAATCAGTTGCGTGGACGAAGCGGACGTCAGGGGGATCCGGGAGAATCCAGATTTTATATTTCTCTGGAAGATGATTTGATGCGTCTTTTCGGTTCAGAACGTCTGATGAATGTATTCAACGCTCTGGGAGTAGAAGACGGGGAGCAGATCGAACATAAGATGCTTTCCAGTGCTATTGAGAAGGCACAGGAGAAAATAGAAAATAATAACTTTGGAATCCGTAAAAATCTTCTGGAATATGACCAGGTTATGAATGAGCAAAGAGAGATCATATACGAAGAAAGAAGAAGAGTTCTGGACGGTGAGAGCATGCGGGATTCTATCTATCATATGATCAGCGAATACGTAGAAAATCTGGTGGATACAGAAATATCCCCGGATCAAGACCCGGAAGACTGGGATTTGACTGAGCTGAATGTAAGTCTTCATGGAACGATTCCAATGATGGAGCCTGTTTCTGCGGAGGATGTTAAGGATATGTCGCAGAAGAAGCTGAAACATTTCCTTAAGGAAAAAGCAGTAAAAGCCTATGAAATGAAGGAAGCGGAATTTCCAGAGCCGGAGCATCTCCGTGAGATTGAACGTGTTGTGCTCTTGAAAGTAATTGATGCGAAATGGATGGATCATATTGATGATATGGATCAGCTGCGTCAGGGAATCGGTCTGCAGGCATATGGCCAAAGAGATCCAAAGGTAGAATACAAAATGCTGGGATATAATATGTTTGATGACATGACAAAATCTATTACAGCAGATACGATTCGTACACTGTTCCATATTAAACTGGAGCAGAAGGTAGAAAGAGAACAGGTTGCCAAGGTGACCGGAACAAATAAGGATGATACTGCAGTGAATGCACCGAAGAAACGGGCAGAAAAGAAGATATATCCGAATGATCCGTGTCCATGTGGAAGCGGGAAGAAATACAAACAGTGCTGCGGAAGAAAGAAAGCATAAAAGCACTGCAAAGTATTCGAGAATGAAAGAGGTGATAGTAAGTGGTTGAGCTGGATCAATATAAAAGTATTATCAGCTCCTATGAAGAGCCTCTTGCCGGAATGAGGGATTCACTTTGACATCTCCGGCAAGGAAAAACGGGTAGAAGAGCTGGAGCGAAAACTTGAAGAGCCAGGTTTCTGGGATGATGCCGAACATTCCCAGAAAATTATGAAAGAATTAAAAGAGCTGAAGGATCAGCTGGATACAATGCAACATTTGCAGGGGACATGGGAAGATATCCAGGTTTTGATTGAGATGGCTTACGAGGAAAACGATGAATCTATGACAGAGGAAATCGAGCGGGAAGTAAGTCAGTTTGAGGAGGAATTCGAGTCCCTGCGGATACAGACACTTCTGTCAGGGGAATATGATACCTGCAATGCAATCGTAACACTGCATGCTGGTGCGGGAGGAACAGAGTCCTGTGACTGGACCAGTATGCTGTATCGTATGTATACAAGATGGGCGGAAAGAAAAGGATTTTCCATACAGGTACTGGATTATCTTGATGGTGACATTGCAGGGATTAAGAATGTTACTTTTGAGGTGAATGGAACGAATGCCTATGGTTATTTGAAGTCGGAAAAAGGGGTGCACCGTCTGGTAAGGATTTCACCCTTTAATTCCGCAGGAAAACGGCAGACCTCGTTTGCCTCCTGTGATGTTATTCCGGATATGGAGGATAATACAGGAGATATTGAAGTGCCGGAGGATGAGCTGAAAATCGATACTTATCGTGCCAGCGGCGCTGGTGGGCAGCATGTCAATAAGACGTCATCTGCTATCCGTATTACCCATCTTCCCACAGGTATTGTAGTGCAGTGTCAGAATGAAAGATCACAGCACCATAATAAAGATAAAGCTATGCAGATGCTGAAAGCAAAGCTGAAGCTTTTGAAAGAACAGGAGCAGGCGGAAAAGGTATCAGATATCCGTGGTGAAATAAAAGAAATCGGGTTCGGAAATCAGATCCGTTCCTATGTGATGCAGCCTTATACACTGGTAAAAGACCACAGAACAGGAGAGGAAAGCGGCAATGTATCTGCTGTGCTTGACGGAGGTCTGGATCCTTTTATGAATGCATATCTTAGCAGTCAGAATTAGTACAAAGAAGAAAGGGGAAAAGCATGATAAAAATAGCAGTACTGGGATACGGAACAGTAGGTTCCGGAGTAGTAGAAGTAATCCGCACAAACGAACAGGTGATTGACCAGAGAGTCGGAGAAGAACTCCGGATCAAATATGTTCTGGATCTTAGGGATTTTCCCGGCGATCCGGTACAGAATATCATCACGCATGACTTTGAAGACATCCTGCAGGATGAAGAGGTAAAGATTGTCGTGGAAGTGATGGGAGGCATTGAGCCGGCATATACATTTGTAAGGCGGAGTCTGGAAGCAGGGAAGAGCGTTGCTACCTCCAATAAGGCGTTGGTTGCCAAGCACGGAGCGTCACTTTTGAAGCTTGCAAAAGAAAAAAATGTGAACTTCCTGTTTGAAGCCAGTGTAGGAGGAGGAATTCCGATCCTTCGTCCTCTTCATTCTTCTTTGACTGGAGATGTAATTGAGGAAATTACAGGAATCCTCAATGGGACAACGAATTATATGATGACAAAAATGTTTTATGAAGGTGCAGACTACGAGGAAGTACTCAAAGAAGCCCAGGACAATGGATATGCAGAACGAAATCCTGAAGCGGACGTAGAGGGATATGATGCTTGCCGTAAGATTGCTATTCTTTCATCTATTATATCAGGACAGCAGGTTGATTTTGAGGATATTTACTGTGAGGGTATTACGAAAATTACAGTTGAGGATATGAAGTATGCAAAGGCAATGGGAATGACCATCAAACTTCTTGCTTCCTGCAAGAGGGATGGAGAGAAATTAAATGCCATGGTAGCTCCTTGCTTATTGCATAGAGAGCATCCGCTTTTCTCCGTTAACGGTGTCTTTAATTCTATTTTTGTACACGGAAATATGCTTGGCGATGCCATGTTCTACGGAAGTGGAGCAGGAAAGCTGCCAACTGCCAGCGCGGTGGTAGGAGATATTGTAGAAGAAGCAAAAAATCTGGATCGGAATCTGGGTGTGGGCTGGAGCGAGGAGAAACTTGCTCTCGAAGATAAAAAAGATGTGAAGAGACGTTTCTTTGTACGAATGAAAGGTGACAAAGAAACTTTTGAGCAGCAGTTGACGAAAGAGTTCGGTATGCTTCAGTATGTGAAAGCAGAAGGAGTGGAAGGGGAGTTTGGTTTCCTGACTCCAGTTATGCCGGAAGGAATATATGAGGAAAAAGCAGAAATGTTCCAGGAAAATATTCTTGGAATGATTCGGGTAGAAGAGTAGGAAAAAGGCGGAAAGGGGAAGAAAATGAAATATATTGTTGTTTTAAGCGACGGAATGGCGGGCAGACCTCTTGCAAAATTAGATGGAAAAACGACGCTGGAAGCAGCTGATACTCCAGTGATGGATCATTTGGCGAAAAAGGCAGAAATTGGAACTGCATTTATGGTTCCTTCCGGGATGGCACCAGGAAGTGATACGGCAAATTTGTCTGTCCTTGGGTATGACCCGAAAATATACTATACTGGAAGATCTCCCCTGGAAGCATTAAGTATTGGTGTAAATATGGAAAAGGAAGATGTTTCTTTTCGGTGTAATCTGGTGACTCTTACAGAAGAAGAATCTTATGAAGATAAGAAGATACTGGATCACAGTTCCGGAGAAATCAGCACGGAGGATGCGGGAATCCTTCTGAATGCTTTAAAGGAGGGACTGGAGAAAGAAGGATATGAATTTTTTCAGGGAACCAGTTATCGTCATCTTTTGATCTGGAAACAAGGGAAGGTGTTAGATCTGGTCCCACCCCATGATATTCTGACAAAGCGCATAGGGGACTATTTACCGAAAGATCCGGTTCTGCGAAAAATGATGGAAAAAAGCTATGAAATCTTATCTTGTCATCCCATAAATATAAAGAGGCGGGAGCAGGGATTGAATCCAGCTAATTCCGCCTGGTTCTGGGGCGCAGGAACACGGCCGTCCCTGACATCTTTCTATGAAAAAACAGGGAAAAAAGGTGTGATGATATCAGCGGTTGACCTGCTGAAAGGTCTTGCTGTGGGAGCGCATATGGACAATATTTTTGTAGAAGGAGCCAACGGTGGACTTCACACAAACTATGAAGGTAAAGCAGATGCGGCTATTCGTGCTCTTACAGAAGAAGGATATGATTTTGCTTATGTTCATGTGGAAGCACCGGATGAGATGGGACATCAAGGAGATGTAGACGCCAAGATAGAGGCTATTGAAAATGTGGACAAAAGAGTACTGGGGCGAATCGTGGAGGGAATGGAAAAATCTGGTGAAGATTTTCGTATCCTGATTCTTCCCGATCACCCGACTCCGATAGAGGTGCGTACGCATACAGGAGATGCAGTTCCTTATCTGATTTATGACAGCCAAAAAACGACAGAGGGCATTCATACATATAGTGAGAGGGCGGCAGCAGACAGTGCCTATTCTTGGCCGGAAGGGTATCGGCTGATGGCACATTTTTTGGAGTTGAATTAAAGAAAAGGATGAAGGAGAAACTATGTTAATTGTAAAAAAGTTTGGCGGTTCATCCGTCGCGGACAAGGAGAGGATATATAATGTAGCAAAGCGCTGCATTGAAGATTACAGGAAAGGTCATGATGTAGTAGTTGTGCTCTCGGCTATGGGAGATACGACAGACGAATTGATTTCCCTTGCGCAGTCTATTAATCCGGAGCCGAAAAAAAGAGAACTTGACATGCTGATGACGACAGGAGAGCAAGTATCTGTCTCATTGATGGCAATGGCAATGCATGCAATGGATGTTCCTGCAGTATCGCTGAATGCATTTCAGGTAAAAATGAATTCTACTTCGCGGTATGGGAACGCCAGATTTAAGTCTATCGATAAAAAAAGAATTCTACACGAGCTGGATTCCAGAAAAATTGTAATTGTGACAGGGTTCCAGGGAGTGAACAAATATGATGATATTACCACGTTGGGACGGGGAGGTTCCGATACAACAGCAGTTGCTCTTGCGGCGGTCTTAAATGCGGACTTATGTGAGATTTATACTGATGTGGACGGTGTCTATACTGCGGACCCCAGGGTAGTAAAGAATGCACGGAAACTGGAAGCTATCACATATGACGAAATGTTGGAACTTGCTACCTGTGGAGCAAAAGTTTTGCACAATCGTTCTGTGGAGATGGCAAAAAAATACGGGGTAGAGCTGGTAGTAAGGTCCAGTTTGAACCGCAGTGAAGGAACAATTATTAAGGAGACAGTAAAGATGGAAAAAATGTTGATTACAGGTGTTGCCGGTGACAAAAATACTGCAAGAATCTCTGTGATGGGAGTAGATGATAAACCCGGAACTGCCTTTAGAATCTTTAATACGCTTGCAAAAAATAATATTAATGTAGATATTATTCTGCAGTCTGTTGGAAGAGATGGAACAAAAGATATTTCATTCACCGTTGCACAGGATGAATTGAAACGTGCTTTGGAAATATTAGAGGAACACAAAGAGCCTCTGACAATTCGGGAAATCAGCTATAATGAAAAAGTTGCAAAGATATCTGTGGTAGGAGCAGGAATGATGACGAATCCGGGAGTTGCTGCTAAGATGTTTGAATCACTTTATAATTCTCGGATTAACATCAACATGATTTCAACTTCAGAGATCAGAATTACAGTTCTGATAGATGAAAAAGATATTGATGAAGCAATGAATGCTGTTCATGACGGATTTGCACTTGCACTTGTTGAATAAGGGCAGGATAGTCAAACGAACACATGAAATCAGATTTTTTTAGAACGGGAATCTATGAAGCCTAAGGCAATCTGCTGGTCTTCTGGAGAAAGAGTGCGGAATTTAGAAATAAATTCCGTTTCTTCTTTTGTAAGATAAATTCTGTTCTCGCTTGCACGATCAATAGCCAGATGAAAGAAAGTTTTTTCTTCCTGGATCTGAAAAGAATGATCGGCTTCCATGAAAGTGGAAAGCTCCTTGTTGACCAAATCATCAAGAGAAAGGCGGTACAAACTTGCCAGACGGATCAAAGAGTCCAGATCGGGAGAGCGTTTCAGATTCTCATAGTTAGAATAGGCCTGCCTGGAGATATTGAGAAAAGCACCCAAGTCATCCTGGGTGAGTCCGTACGCTATGCGCAGATATTTAAGATTTCGTGCAAGTTGAATGTTAGGCATTGCTATACCTCCGTATTAAAGTATCTTTAGTATAGCAATTAACCTGACAAATGGGGCGTTATGCAACAAAACGAAAAATACACATAAATAGCAACGAAATGTTGCTATTTGCTTTTCGTTTGACTTAGTGTACTGTTGTGATAACGGGAAGAAAAGGTGACATCTTTTCCAAACCAGTCAGGGGCTTGGAAATTTTGCGCCATTTCTTCAGTGGGAAATTCTACTTCTGCCAGTACCAGAGGTGCAAGATCTCCTTGAAAAACGTCCAGCTCGATAAAGAGATGATCCTTCAGAGGAATAACATGACGTAATTTCTGAATGAGTCGTCCATCGATTTTGGAACGAAGATGCTTATAGGCTTCAGGAGTGAGAGGAAGATTATATTCTTCACGAACCATCAGACCTTTTGATTTGTAGGTAAGGAAAAAATTCTCATCGTCCCGACGTATACGAACCACGGGATCTGTGCACAGATATCCCTGTTCAATGTGTCTTGTCTTCGTGATTTTTAAATCAGAAGGAATTTTGGGGATTAGATATTTTCTTTCTATTTCCATATTGGACTCCTTTCAGGTTTTGTTTTATCATAATCCATAAAAAGACAGTTGTAAATAAATTGCTTTTTCAGAAACAGTCTGATACTATAAATGCAGAAGATAAAAGGAGGAATCACTATGAAAAAAGCGGCGGTGTTATTGGCAGATGGTTTTGAGGAGATTGAAGCACTTACAGCAGTTGATCTGCTTCGGCGTGCAAGAATATATGTAGATACCATATCCATTTCCGACGATTATATGGTTCATGGAGCTCATGGCATAAATGTACAGACAGAGGATCTGTTTGAAGAAGTTAACTTCGCTGAATTTGATATGATTGTTCTGCCCGGAGGTATGCCAGGAACAACGAACCTGGAAGAACATAAAGGTGTACAAAGGGTTGTAAAAGATTTCTACGAAAATGGTAAATATATTGGGGCTATCTGTGCTGCTCCGGGAATTCTCGGGGCAATGGGAATTTTGAAAGGGAAACGGGCAGCTTGTTATCCGTCGGTAGAGGAGAGACTTTCAGGGGCAGTAATCATGAAAGTTCCGGTTGTTCAGGATGGTAATATTATTACAAGCCGTGGCATGGGAACAGCCATTGATTTTGCTTTAAAGCTGATCGAAGTTCTTACAGATAAATTAAAAGCAGAGGAGATATCAGACTCCATTATTTATCTAAAATAGAGTCTAGCTATTTTACATAGTTTGTGTTATACTCTATGAATGAGTGTAAAGCTGAAGAGCCTGCAGAATATGCGGCATTAGCCCATTAAGAAAAGAGCAGGATAGAAACAGGAGGAAATGATTCATGAGTTTACAGGTAGAGAAACTGGAAAAAAACATGGCGAAACTTACAATCGAAGTTTCTGCAGATGATTTAGAAAAAGCACTTCAGAGTGCGTATAACAGACAGAAATCTAAAATTAGCATTCCAGGATTCCGTAAAGGAAAAGTACCACGTCAGATGGTAGAGAAAATGTACGGAGCAGAGATCTTTTATGATGATGCTGCAAATGCCCTTCTTCCGAAGGCTTATTCTGAAGCATATGAAGAAAGTGGTCTGGATATTGTTTCCCAGCCTAAGATTGACATTGTACAGATTGAAAAGGGAAAACCGTTCATTTTTACAGCAGAAGTAGCAACAAAGCCGGAAGTAACTCTTGGAGAATACAAAGGACTGAAGGTTGACAAGGTTTCCAATCGTGTAACACAGAAGGAGATTGATGCAAAACTGCAGGAAGAAGCAGAGAAAAATGCAAGAACAATTACAGTTGAAGATCGTCCGGTTCAGGATGGTGATGAAGTAATTCTTGATTTTGAAGGTTTTGTTGACGGAGAAGCTTTTGAGGGAGGAAAGGGTGAAAACTATCCTCTTACAATTGGATCCGGTTCCTTTATTCCGGGATTTGAGGATCAGCTTATTGGCGTAGAATCCGGAAAAGAAACAGAAGTTAACGTAACTTTCCCGGAAGATTACCATGCAGAAAATCTGAAAGGCAAAGCTGCTGTATTTAAATGTACAATCCATGAGATCAAGGCAAAAGAGCTGCCGGAGATTGATGACGAATTTGCGGCAGAAGTTTCTGAATTCGATACATTAGATGAATATAAGGCTGATATTAAGGCAAAGATCAAAGAGCAGAAGGAAAAAGAAGGTAAATCCAAACAGGAAGATCAGGCTGTAGAGCAGGCGATTGCAAATGCTTCTATGGAGATTCCGGATGCAATGATCGATACACAGGCAAGACAGATGCTGGATGATTTTGCACAGAGAATGAGACAGCAGGGACTTACAATTGAGCAGTATTATCAATTCACAGGATCAACACAGGAAAAGATGATGGAAGAGCTCAAGCCGCAGGCAGTAAAACGGATTGAAACCCGCCTTGTTCTGGAAGCAATTGCAAAAGCAGAAAATATTGAGATCAGCGATGAAAAGCTGGATGAAGAGATCGCAAAAATGGCAGAAGCTTATCAGATGGAAGCAGATAAGCTGAAAGAATACATGGGCGATGCAGAAAAGAAACAGATGAAAGAAGATATGGCTGTACAGGAGGCTGTAACTTTCTTAGTAGAAAATGCAGTGACAGAATAATTCATTGCAGCGGATAGTAGAAAATAGGAGGAATTTACATGAGCTTAGTACCTTATGTCATTGAACAGACCAGCCGTGGAGAGCGTTCCTATGACATTTATTCCAGATTACTGAAAGACAGGATCATCTTCCTTGGAGAAGAGGTGACAGATGTATCTGCAAGTGTAATTGTTGCACAGCTTATGTTCCTGGAGGCAGAGGATCCGGAGAAAGATATTCACTTATATATTAACAGTCCGGGAGGCTCTGTTACAGCAGGGATGGCAATTTATGACACGATGCAGTACATTAAATGTGATGTGTGCACATATTGCATCGGTATGGCAGCTAGTATGGGTTCTTTTCTCCTTGCAGGAGGAGCAAAGGGAAAAAGATTTGCCCTGCCTCATGCAGAAATTATGATTCATCAGCCGTCTGGCGGAGCACAGGGTCAGGCGACGGAAATTCAAATTGCAGCGGAACATATTTTGAAGACCCGCGAGAATTTGAATCAGATCCTGGCAGAGAATACAGGACAGCCTATAGAAGTAATCCGTGTGGACACAGAAAGAGATAATTTTATGTCCGCAGAGGAGGCAAAGGCATACGGGCTGGTAGATGAAATTATCGCAAGCCGCAAATAGAACACGGGGATGGGCATGCCGGGGATATCCCCTGGTTTGCCTGTCCTTCGTTTGTCTTATAAAGAAATAATAAAGAGGTGAAAGAATGGCAGGAAGAAACGACGATCAGATCAGATGTTCGTTCTGCAATAAAACGCAGTCCCAGGTTCGGAAGCTTATCGCAGGTCCGGGCGGCGTTTACATCTGTGATGAATGCATTGATGTGTGTGCAGAGATCATGGAAGAAGAATTTGAATATGAAAATACCAGAAATATCAACCCCTTTGATGATATTAATCTCCTGAAACCAGAGGAGATCAAAGCCTTTCTTGATGAGTATGTAATCGGACAGGAACAGGCGAAAAAGGTGTTGTCTGTTGCAGTATATAATCACTATAAACGTATTATGGCGGAAAAGGATCCGGCTGTGGAGCTGAAAAAAAGCAATATTCTTATGTTAGGCCCGACAGGCTGTGGGAAAACGCTTTTAGCTCAGACACTTGCTAAAATTTTGAATGTACCTTTTGCCATTGCAGATGCCACTGCACTTACAGAGGCAGGCTATGTGGGAGAAGACGTGGAGAATATTCTTCTTAAGATTATTCAGGCCGCAGACGGTGATATTGAGAGAGCAGAGTACGGTATCATTTATATTGATGAGATCGATAAGATTACAAGAAAATCAGAAAATCCATCCATTACCAGAGATGTTTCCGGTGAAGGAGTACAGCAGGCTCTTCTGAAAATTATAGAGGGTACAGTCGCAAGCGTGCCTCCTCAAGGGGGCAGAAAGCATCCACATCAGGAGCTTCTGCAAATTGATACAACAAATATTCTTTTCATATGCGGTGGAGCCTTTGAGGGGCTGGAAAAAATCGTAGAGAAAAGAATTGACCAGAAATCGATTGGTTTCAATGCAGAAATTGCCGGAAAACATGAGGATGATATCGATCGTCTGTTGAAGCAGGTGCTTCCACAGGATCTTGTGAAATTCGGACTGATTCCGGAATTGGTGGGACGTGTTCCAGTAACGGTTTCTCTGGAAATGTTGGATCGCAATGCACTGATTCGTATTCTGACAGAACCCAAGAGTGCTATTGTAAAACAGTACCAGAAGATGCTGGAGCTGGATGGTGTGGAACTTACCTTTGACCGGGATGCTCTGGAAGCTATCGCAGATACTTCACTTAAGAGAAAAACCGGAGCAAGGGGGCTTCGTGCAATTATGGAGAATATCATGATGGATACTATGTATCATGCCCCATCAGATGAGACGTTAAAAACATGTCGTATTACAAAGGCAGTCGTGGATGGAACAGGTACTCCCATCTGCGAACATGATCATTTACAAATAGAAAGTGCATAAATGAGGGGCGGGCACAAGCTTGATTGTGCCCGCTTTTATATCAGATAGAATTATATGGCTTACGGCTGTACAGTCGGTGAGCAGCAGATAGGAACACGGAGGATAATGAATGAGCAAAGAAGTAAAGAGTCTGCCTATGGTAGCACTGCGAGGAATGACAGTTCTTCCAGAGATGGTGACACATTTTGATGTGAGTCGGGAGCGTTCCATACAGGCAATAGAAGAAGCAATGCAGGAAGAGGGACAGAAAGTCTTTCTGACAGCACAAAAGGACATTGAAACAGAAGAACCGGGAATGGAGGATCTTCAGAAGATCGGAACCATTGCTTCCATTCGTCAGGTGATCAAACTTCCCAGAAATCTCTTGAGGGTGCTGATATCAGGAGAAAAACGTGCCCAGCTTAATGCGGTTGAGTTTACGGAGCCTTATATGAGGGCTAACGTGACCGTGATTGAAAACGTTAATGAAGCGCCGCAGTTGTCAGAAGATAAAGAAGGAAACAGTGCCAATTTGGAAGCTATGGCAAGAGGGCTGAAGGAAATTTATATAGAATACGCCATGCGTTTGCCAAAATATCCCAAGGATATGATAAAACAGATACAGGAATATACAGAACTTTGTCAGGTAGTAGACCAGATTGCAGCTAATGTGCCTCTTGAACAAAAGGATTTGCAGGAACTTTTGGAAGAACCTGATCTTTTGAAGCGATATCAGATGTTGGCCTTTAAATTGGTCAATGAAATGCAGATTATGGATATCAAGGACGAAATCCAGAAGAAGGTCAAAGAAAGAGTAGACCAGAACCAAAGAGAATATATTTTAAGAGAGCAGCTGAAACAGATTCGAGAAGAGTTGGGAGAGGATAATACCATTTCAGATGCTGAAGAATTTGAGATGGCGGCAGAAAAACTGAAAGCATCCAAAGAAGTAAAAGAAAAACTGCAAAAGGAGATTAACCGATTCAAAAGTTCTATGAACAGTCCGGCGGAGAATGGAGTTATCCGTACTTATATCGAAACAATGCTGGAAATGCCGTGGGACAAAGCAGTGAAGGATCATAAAGATATAGAGTATGCCAAGCAGGTGTTGGAGGAAGATCATTATGGTCTGGAGCAGGTAAAGGAAAGAGTGCTGGAATTTCTGGCAGTGCGTGCCCTGACAAGAAAAGGAGAGAGTCCGATTCTCTGTCTGGTGGGGCCTCCGGGAACAGGTAAGACATCAATTGCCAAATCGCTGGCACGTGCATTAAAGAAACCTTATGTCCGCATTTCTTTGGGAGGCGTGCGGGATGAAGCAGAGATCAGAGGACATCGGAAGACCTATGTAGGGGCGATGCCCGGAAGAATTGCCGCAGGACTTCGGAGTGCAGGTGTGAAAAATCCGCTTATGTTGCTGGATGAAATTGATAAGGTCAGCAATGATTACAAAGGAGATACATTTTCTGCTTTGCTGGAAGTACTGGATGGAGAGCAGAACTATCGTTTTCGGGATCATTATCTGGAAGTACCCATTGACCTTTCAGAAGTTTTATTTGTAACCACAGCAAATACGCTGCAGACCATTCCTCGGCCTCTTCTTGATCGTATGGAAGTTATTGAGGTTTCAAGTTATACTGAAAATGAGAAGATGCATATTGCCATGGAACATCTGATTCCAAAACAGCTGGAAAAACACGGGTTAAAAAGGAGTCAGCTTGTGATCAGCAAGGGAGCTGTCTGGAAAATGGCAAGAAACTATACAAAAGAGGCAGGAGTAAGGCAACTTGAACGAAAAATCGGAGATATCTGCAGAAAGGCTGCTAAGGAAATCCTGGAAAATAAAAAGTCGACTATCCGTGTGACAGAAAGCAATCTCCATAAATATCTTGGAAGAGAAAAATATACCTATCAGATGGCAAATCTCACAGATGAGGTGGGAATTGTCCGTGGACTTGCCTGGACCAGTGTAGGAGGAGATACTTTACAGATCGAAGTGAATGTTATGCCTGGAAAGGGTGAGATGATTCTGACCGGACAACTGGGAGATGTGATGAAGGAGTCTGCGCGGACAGGAATTACATACATCCGTTCCATTGGCGGGGAATATGATATTGAGGAAGATTTTTTCGAAAAGCATGATCTTCATATACATATTCCGGAAGGGGCAGTTCCAAAAGACGGTCCTTCTGCCGGAATTACGATGGCTACTGCTATGCTTTCTGCTATTACTGGATACAAAGTGCGTGCAGATATTGCAATGACAGGAGAAATTACCCTGAGGGGAAGAGTACTTCCTATTGGAGGTCTGAAGGAAAAACTTCTGGCAGCGAAGAGTGCTGGAATGAAGACAGTTCTTGTACCAGAGGAAAATAAAAGAGATGTGGAAGAGCTGTCTTCAGAAATTACAAAAGGGCTGGAGATTATACCCGTATCTCATATGAAGGAAGTAATTAAAAAGGCCTTTGTTGTAAATGAAACAAAATAAAAGAGAACTTTATCTGATAAAAGCTTCATAAAGAAAGAATAAGAGGGTAATAAAATGGTTATAAAAAAAGTGGATTTAGAGACAGTGTGCGGGATTACAAGTACGTTGCCGCAGAACAACAGACCTGAGATTGCATTTGCCGGCAAATCAAATGTTGGTAAATCTTCTCTCATTAATGCACTTATGAATCGAAAATCTTTTGCCCGCATTTCTGCCACCCCTGGAAAGACACAGACCATAAATTTTTACAATATCAACGATGAAATCTATCTTGTAGACCTGCCAGGATATGGATATGCCAGAGTTTCACAAAAAGAAAAGGAAAACTGGGGTAAAATGATTGAAAAGTATCTTCATACTTCTAAGCAGCTGCAGGCAGTATTTCTTTTAATTGATATCCGGCATGAGCCATCGGGCAATGATAAAATGATGTATGATTGGATTGTCAGTCAGGGATGCCACCCTATTATCATTGCCACAAAAGTAGACAAACTGAAACGAAGCCAGGTGGATAAACATATCAAAATGGTTAGACAAGGACTGGGCCTTTTGCCGGGCACCAGATTGATTCCTTTTTCTTCTGTTACAAAACAGGGAAGAGAGGAGATCTGGAATCTGGTAGAAACAGAAATTCTGACTGAGTCAGACGAGGAATAGGAGGGGGCCTGAATGGAAATGAATGTCAGGGAAAGGCTGAATGATCATCGTCCATATTGGAAAGTAATTGTAAGTCTTGTTTTCAGCCTCCTGGGAACCGTTTTGTTTATTTATGTAGGTATAAAAGCACTTCTTTATTTTATGCCTTTTGTGATCGGATGGTTTCTCTCATTTATTGTAAGCCCGCTGGTTGTATGGCTGGAAAAACGCCTGAAAATCGTAAAAAGGCTGGGATCGGCTATTATTATTGTGTTGGCGTTGGCAATTTGTGTTGCGATAATCTATTTCTTGTTCAGTCGGCTTTGGAGAGAGATTACATCTCTGATCGAAGACTTTCCATTGATGTACAAAGATCTGGAGTCTGGCTTCAAAGTGATTGGAGAAAAGACATCACAGGTTTTCGCTATTCTTCCGGATGGAGTTCAGGACGGCTTTAAAACTTTTGCAGAGAATCTTGATGAGACGGCAGGAGATTTGGTGGGAAATATCAGTCAGCCTACGGTAGAAGCGGCGGGCAACATTGCAAAAAGGATTCCTTCTATTTTGATTGCTACCATTGTGACAATTATTTCAGCTTACTTTTTTATTGCGGACAGGGAGGGGATCATCATCTGGTCCAAACGTATTTTCCCGTCTCCAATTGTAAAGCGTATGACTATGGTTATGGATAATCTGAAATATGCAGTGGGAGGTTATTTCAAAGCACAGTTTAAGATTATGGCGGTTGTGTTCCTCATTCTGCTGGTCGGTTTTGGCATTCTGGGTGTGCATTTTTCTATTCTTCTTGCGATAGCAATAGCTTTTCTGGACTTTCTGCCGTTTTTTGGTACTGGTACTGCACTGATACCATGGGCATTGTATGAACTTCTGACCGGAGATTATAAAAGAGTGGCAGGGCTTTTGATTCTGTATGGAGTGACACAGATTGTCCGGCAGCTGATTCAGCCCAAACTTGTGGGAGACAGCATTGGGTTAAAACCGCTTCCGACCCTGGTGTTACTTTATGCGGGATATAAGATGGGTGGACTTTTTGGAATGATTTTTGCAGTGCCAGTGGGAATGATTGTAGTAAACCTATATCAGGCGGGAGCATTTGACTATATATTGGATGATGTGAAAATCCTGGCAGAGGGAATCATAAGCCTTCGGGAAGGAGACTAGAAGTTAATGACAATTGAAAAAATCATAAAAAGATCAGGACAGGAAGAGACATATTCTCCTGATAAAATTATACAGGCAATGGAAAAGAGTTTTCATTCTTCAGAAAATTCGGTTGCTCCGGAGGAGTTAAGAAGCCTTTTATCTCTTGTGGAAGAGAAAATGGAGCGGGATAAAATCCGAAGCGTGGAAGAAATTCAGGATAAGGTAGAAGAGGCTTTAATGGAAAGAGGGCATTTTAAAGAGGCCAGAGCCTATATCCTCTATCGGCAGAAAAGAACAGAGCTTAGAAAAGTAAGAAACGAACTCACTCAGCTTGTGGGGATGGAACAGCTTTCGGAAGTTCTTGCCAGGGTACAGAAAACTTATGAGGAAGATGTCTACTCTCTTTTTGCACTGGCGGGTCGGTTTGTTGGTTTTATGAAGAGTCAGATGACATCGGAAGAGAAATTGTCTGCGCTGGTAAAGGCGGCAACTGAGCTCACAAGCCAGGAAGCACCCAAATGGGAAAATATAGCTGGAAATCTTCTTGCTTTTCAGTTCAAATGTCGTTTAAAGAAGGAAGAGGCAAACAGAAAGCTGGATAACTTTTATGATAAGGTTCGCTACCTGACGGAAGAAGGGTTATATGGAGCTTATATTTTGGAGAATTATTCAAAAGAAGAAATTTGTGAAGCAGAGACGTATATCATATCGGATAGAGACCTTCTTTTTACGTTTTCGGGATTGGACCTGCTGATCAAGAGATATGTAATCTGTACTCATCAGCACGTTCCGCTGGAAGGGGTGCAGGAGATGTTTCTTGGCATTGCGCTTCATCTTGCCATGAATGAGAAAAAAGACAGGATGTCCTGGGTGAAGCGTTTTTATGATATGCTTTCAAAACTGGAAGTAACGATGGCTACCCCTACGTTGTCTAATGCCAGAAAACCGTTTCATCAGCTTAGCTCCTGCTTTATTGATACTGTGCCAGATAGTCTGCGGGGGATTTTCCGTTCTGTAGATAATTTTGCACAGGTCAGTAAGTACGGTGGGGGAATGGGGTTGTATTTTGGAAAAGTGAGGGCAGCCGGAGGCTCCATACGGGGATTTGAAGGTGCGGCCGGGGGAGTGATCCGCTGGGTGAGAATTGTCAATGATACCGCTGTGGCGGTAGATCAGCTGGGAGTACGATCGGGAGCAGCGGCGGTATATTTGGACGCCTGGCATCGGGATCTTCCGGAATTTCTTCAGATCCGGACAAATAATGGAGATGAGAGAATGAAAGCCCACGATGTCTTTCCGGCAATATGCTATCCGGATCTTTTCTGGAAGATGGTAAAAGAAAATCTGGATCAGGACTGGTATTTGATGTGCCCGCATGACATCCTTCTGGTAAAAGGATATTGTCTGGAGGATTACTATGGGGAAGAGTGGGAAAAACGCTATCTGGATTGTGTACAGGATTCCCGTATTGCCAAGAGAGTTATTCTGTTAAAAGATCTGGTCAGATTGATTATAAAATCTGTAGTGGAGACAGGTACACCTTTTACCTTTAATAGAGATATTGTAAATCGGGCAAATCCGAATGCGCACAGGGGAATTATCTATTGTTCTAATCTGTGTACAGAAATTGCACAAAATATGTCGCCTGTTTCTACAGTAAGTACAGAAATTAAAACGAGAGAAGGCGATACTGTTGTTGTGAATGAGACAAAGGCAGGAGACTTTGTAGTCTGCAATTTAGCTTCTCTTTCTCTGGGAAATCTTCCGGTAAAGGATGACACCTACATGCGAGAAGTTGTCCGTACGGTAGTGAGAGCTTTGGATAATGTGATTGATCTGAATTTTTATCCCCTTCCCTATGCCAGAATTACGAATCACAATTATCGTTCAATTGGGCTTGGAGTCAGCGGATATCATCATATGCTGGCAAAAAATCAAATTGGATGGCAGAGTGAGGAGCACCTTGCATTTGTGGACGAGCTATTTGAGAAAATTAATTTTGCTGCAATAGAAGCAAGTTCGGACTATGCGAAAGAAAAAGGAAGTTATCGATATTTTCAGGGATCTGACTGGGAAAATGGTGATTATTTCCGGAAACGGGGATATGAATCAGACCAGTGGATGGATTTGGCTGAAAAAGTGCATAGTCAGGGCATGAGAAATGCCTATCTTCTGGCAGTTGCCCCCACCAGTTCTACATCCATTATTGCGGGAACAACAGCTGGTATCGATCCGGTTATGAATAAATATTTCCTGGAAGAAAAAAAGGGAGTCATGCTTCCAAGGGTGGCACCAGATCTAAGTATGGATACCTACTGGTATTATACAAATGCCCACCATATCAATCAGGAATGGTCTGTGAGAGCCTGCGGTGTGCGCCAGAGACATATTGACCAGGCGCAGTCCATGAATTTTTATATTACAAATGAGTATACGATGCGGCAGGTGCTGAATCTTTATCTGCTGGCCTGGGAGAGTGGTGTGAAAACGGTATATTACGTGCGCTCCAAATCTCTGGAAGTAGAAGAATGTGAATCCTGCTCCTCTTAAGGGGCAGGATTGTTTGTAAGTTGAAGGAGGAAGAAAAATGCAGGAATTTGATGTAACAAAACCCCTTCCCCATAAACCGTTGTTTAATCCAAAAGGGGATACGGAAGTTTTAAACAGGCGGATGATCGCTGGAAATACAACAAATCTGAACGACTACAATAATCTGAAATACCCATGGGTGTCTGACTGGTACCGGCAGGCTATGAATAATTTCTGGATTCCGGAGGAAATTAACTTATCGCAGGATTTGAAAGACTATTATAAGCTTCTTCCCAAGGAGAGGGAGGCTTATGATAAGATCCTTTCTTTCCTGGTGTTTTTAGATTCTATTCAGACAGCAAATCTTCCTTGTATCGGGGAATATATTACAGCCAATGAAGTTAATTTATGCCTGAATATCCAGACATTTCAAGAGTGTGTTCATTCTCAGTCCTATTCTTACATGTTGGATAGTATATGCTCACCAGATGAAAGAATGGATATTTTATATCAGTGGAAGACGGATAAGCATCTCCTTGAACGAAATACTTTTATCGGTGATTGTTATAATCTTTTTCAGGAACAGAAAGATGCAGCTACATTATTAAAGGTGATGATGGCAAATTATGTTTTGGAGGGTGTGTATTTTTATTCCGGTTTTATGTTTTTCTATAATCTTGCCAAAAATGGGAAAATGCCCGGATCAGCTCAGGAGATCCGTTATATTAACCGAGATGAGAACACGCATCTTTGGCTGTTTCGTAATATTATTCTTGAACTTCGAAAGGAACATCCGGAGTTATTTACAGAAAAGATGGTAAAAGAACTCCGTGAACTTTTGATGGAAGGAGTCAGACAGGAAATTGCATGGGGACATTATGTTATTGGAGATGACATCCCTGGGCTTAACCGGCAGATGATCACAGATTATATACAGTATTTGGGAAATCTGAGGTGGACTTCTCTCGGATACGAGGTGCTTTATCCAGAGCAGGAGAAGGAGCCGGAATCTATGAAATGGGTATCCCAGTATTCAAATGCCAATATGGTAAAGACCGATTTTTTTGAAGCAAGATCAACTGCTTATGCGAAATCAACTGCGTTGGTAGATGATTTGTAAAATGAAAGTATTTATCAAAAAAGATAGATTGGGAGTATTGCAAAATACGCTGGCAGGGTATATACTATAAGAGTAATACCACTAGGGGGTATGCGGAAAGGAGACCCTGGCAGATGAAAAAAGAAAAATATAACGTGACCGGGATGACCTGTGCAGCTTGCCAGGCAAATGTGACCCGATGCGTACAGAAATTAGAAGGTGTAGAAGAGGTTAATGTAAGTCTTCTTGCCAATCAGATGACGGTTTGTTATGATGAGACAAAACTGGATACAGAGACGATCCTTAAGTCCGTGCAGGAAATCGGTTATGGTGCTTCTTCGGCAGAGAATGGGTCAGAAGAAAAAGCTTCAGGTTTTCGGAAGGAATGGGAAAATCGACAGAATCAGGCTGAAGAGGAGAAAGGAAACATGAGAATCCGCCTGATGGCTTCTGTTATTTTGTTGATTCCATTAATGTATGTAGCGATGGGGGCGATGATAGGCCTTCCGGTTCCAAGTATACTGACTGGAATGGAAAATACCATGATTTCGGCACTGACACAGCTGATTCTTACCATTCCAATTCTTGTGCTGAACCGGAAATTTTATAAACTAGGACTGAAAGCGTTGGTAAAACGCGCTCCTAATATGGATTCTCTGGTAGCGATTGGATCAGGGGCATCTTTCGTTTATGGACTGTTTGCTATGTATCGCATGGCATATGGATTCGGTCATCAGGATATGGCAATTGTGCATGAATATGCACACGCTCTTTATTTTGAATCTTCCGCTATGATATTGACACTTGTAACTGTGGGAAAATATCTGGAAGCCCGGTCAAAATCAAAAACGTCAGATGCTCTTGGGAAGCTGATAGATCTGGTACCTAAAAATGCGGTTGTTCTTCGGAATGGAAAAGAAATTACCATACCGGCAGAACAGGTGGCAGCAGGGGATGTTGTTGTCATTCGTCCTGGTGAAAGTATACCGGTAGATGGTACAGTAACGGAAGGGTATGGTTATGTAGATCAGGCGGCTATTACAGGTGAAAGTATACCGGTGGAGAAAAAACCAGGGGATACCGTCATTTCTGCTACGATCAATAAAAATGGAACATTTCAATTTCAGGCTTCTAAAGTTGGAGAAGATACAACCTTGTCTCAGATTATCCGCTTAGTAGATGAGGCGGGGAATTCCAAAGCACCCATTGCAAGGATGGCAGATAAAGTCAGTGGAATTTTTGTTCCTGTAGTAATTTTGATTGCGATTCTTACAGCCGTTATATGGCTTATAGCAGGACAGAATTTTGAATTTGCCCTTTCCAATGCCATAGCAGTTTTGGTGATATCCTGTCCTTGCGCACTTGGGCTGGCTACTCCGGTAGCCATTATGGTAGGAACCGGTAAAGCAGCGGAATACGGCATTTTAGTCAAGTCAGCGGAGAGCCTGGAAACGCTCCATTCTATCGATACGGTTATTTTGGATAAGACAGGAACAATAACATCCGGGCATCCGGAAGTAACAGACATTGAGATTCTGGATAAAAATTTTAGTTTTAAAAAATTTTTGGCAGAGGCTGCCGCAGTGGAGGCAGGAAGCGAACATCCTCTTGCACAGGCTATTGTAGAGAAAGCAAAAGAAGAAGGGATGAGCCTTCCGGAAGTGAACCATTTTGCAGCAACAGCCGGGCGGGGAGTTTGTGCAAAAGTGGCTGGGAAGAGTTATGTGGCCGGCAATATGGCATTCATGAAAGAAGAACATATACTGGAGCAAGAAAGCGAAATTCAGGAAATGCAGAAAAAGATGGAGGCATTTGCTGCACAGGGTAAGACGCCCCTCCTTTTTGCCAAAGAAGGGCATGTTGCAGGCATAATTGCTGTGGCAGATACGGTCCGGGATTCCAGTCGTAAAGCAATTCAACGATTCCGGGAAATGGGGCTTCATGTTGTTATGCTGACCGGAGATAATAAAGTGACTGCCGAAGCAATCCGAAAGGAACTGGATATGGAAGAGGCTGTATCTGATGTGCTTCCTACAGAAAAAGAAGCATGTGTGCGATCTTATCAGGAGAGAGGTCATAAGGTTGCTATGGTGGGAGATGGAATCAATGATGCACCGGCTCTTAAAAGGGCAGATGTCGGTATTGCTATAGGGGCAGGAACAGATATTGCTATTGAATCTGCAGATGTAGTATTGATGAAAGACTCTCTTCAGGATGTTGTTACGGCTATTGAGCTTAGTAAGTCAGTGATACGCAATATCCGTATGAATCTCTTTTGGGCATTTTTCTATAATATTCTGGGAATTCCAGTGGCAGCAGGAGCCCTATTCCCGGTTTTGGGGCTACGGTTAAGTCCCATGATTGGGTCGGCAGCAATGAGTTTAAGTTCGGTATGTGTTGTTACCAATGCTCTTAGACTCCGTTTGTTTAAGGTGGATCAGGAAGAAGAGAAAAATAATGAAAAAGAGAAAGGAAAGATAGCTATGAAAAAGAAACTGATTGTAGAAGGTATGATGTGTGCACATTGCAAAATGCATGTGGAGAAGGCATTAGCAGCCGTGGAAGGGGTCAAAAGTGTGCAGGTTGATCTGGATAAAAAGCAGGCAGAAGTAGAACTCATTTCTGATGTGGAAGATCAGATTCTGATGGCTGCAGTCAAAGAAGCGGGATATGACCCCATAAGCTGTACAGCAGAATAACATTTATGCTGCTGTAATGAGGAACAACCAGAAAGGAATGAAAAGAAAATGAAACGAGAGGCATTGAATATGAAAGAAATATCTCTTGCAGAATTTGATGGTATTCGCATTGGGCATTTTTCTGATGAAGAGGCGGCAACAGGCTGTACAGTTTTAATTGCGGAAGAAGGAATGGCAGCAGCTGTAGATATAAGAGGCGGAGGTCCGGCATCCAGAGAAAGCGCCCTCTTAGAACCGTTAGCTTCTGCAGAGATGATCCATGCAATTATGCTGAGCGGTGGCAGCGCATTCGGCCTGGAAGCCGGATGCGGAGCTGCTAAATATTTGGAAGAAAAGGGGATTGGATTTGATACGGGATATGCGAAAGTCCCATTGATTTGTCAGTCTTGTATTTATGATCTTGGGATTGGAAGGACTGATGTCCGGCCTGATATACAGATGGGATATCTTGCCTGCAAGGATGCATATGAAAAGGATGAAAGGACCAGCATGGGAAATATAGGTGCCGGAACGGGCGCTACGGTCGGAAAAGCAATGGGGGCACAACGCATGATGAAAGGAGGCCTTGGCAGCTGTGGGCTGCAGGTAGGAGGCCTGAAAGTTGGAGCACTGGTAGTTGTCAATGCCCTGGGAGATATTTATGACAGTGAAACCCATAAAAAGATTGCCGGGATGCGAAATGAAACGGGAGATGGATTTGAAGATGGTGAGCAGGCACTTTTGTCGGGGCTTGCAAAGCAGGAAGGAGATAACCTTTTTACTGCAAATACAACGATAGGTATCGTACTTTGTAATGCAAATTTCCATAAAATGCAGTTGCGAAGAGTGGCTTCTGCCGCTCATAACGCATATGCGAGAACAATACGGCCAGTTCATACATCTGCCGACGGTGACAGTATATATGCAGCAGCCGTAGGAAAAAAGAAGATAGAAGCTAATGTAGATATGGTAAGCCTTATGGCGGTTCGTGCAATGGAAAAAGCTGTAAATAGAGCAGTAACTTCCGCAAAATGTCTGCATGGGGTACCGGCGGCTCAGGATCTTCAGTAAAAACAGGATGAAATATTATTCACTGGCTGGAAAGAGCGTGATTTGTCCGCCAAGAAGACGGTACATTTGGTCTGCCAGCAATGCCCTGTCAAAAGTGTTTTGGTTAATGTTTTCCATTAAGAGTCCGGCAATTCCATGGGTGTAAAAATCCAGAGCTACTTTGAAGTCACAATAATTGATTGGTATTTCAGAAGCTTTTTGGCGATAGATATCTTCCATGTAGTTCCGGAAACATTGGAAGATGAGATTTTCCATATTTGCTCTCTGCCGTGAGTCTAAAAGACGATGGATGAAAGCATTATTATCTATGGAAAAATCTACAAACAGATTAAGGGCATCCTTGATGGAAGGAGCAGTCAGACACTGTTCCATAAGATGATCCGCTGATTTTTGAAGGATATATTCAATGACATCAAGGATATCGCGAAAATGATAGTAAAAGGCCTGACGGGAAATACCGCATTTTTCCACCAGGTCTTTAATTGTAATTTTGTCTATGCCTTTTTTATCGGTCATTTCCAGAAAGGCATAGACAATTTTTTCTTTTATATTTTCAGACAAATAAATACCTCCTGTCATAGAAGCACTGGTATACAAGATGGTGATTAGCTGTACCTGTGCTTTTTTTTGTACATTAATATGAAAAGCATAGCACAGAAAAAAACGACTGTCCAGATATCTTCTTTACAGATCGTCCGGTTTGTCTAGTCATATGAAGAAGAGTGATAATGGAAAAAGGAACGGGATGGTGCTAAAGTAAAAAAAGAAATGGAGGGATTAAAAAATGATGATCGGACAGGGCCTTTTTGCGGCAAAGCTTTATGAGCTGGAACGTCAATATGAGCAGTTTCAAGGAAGAATGAAGATATGTCAGAACGAGGATCATGGAAGAATTCAGCAGGAAATGCAGAGAATGCGAAGTGAATGCGAGGAGCAAAATTATATACTGGAAAAAAGAATGGAAGGATGTCGCTCCCAGGCAGTTTATAAATTGGCTGAAGCGCAGCTGGAATATATGCACCGTACCAAAGCTCTGATAGAGAGTATGACTGATGATATGGGCGGAGTTGGAACTATGCTGGAGAAAGAGGCGGAGGCAAAGACGCTGTATGCAGAGTATAGTATTGATTTTGCAACTCAGGCAATGAACCATGCACTTTTAGCGGTGCTGACAGCTATTGATGTACAAATGAAATGTGAAGAACAGCAGGAGGAAACGATATGAAACAAGTAAAAACACCGAAGAAACCACTGATCTATTATTATACGATTGTTATTATCGCACTGCTTTTGTTTAACCTGTTTGCAATGCCTTGGATTTCAGAGCGGCAGATAAAAGAAGTAGATTATGGTACATTTATATCTATGACAGAAGAAGGAAAGATAGGGAGGGTAGAAATACAACAACAGGAAAATACCATATTGTTTACAGATAAGAAGGAGACAGCGGTCTATAAGACTGCTATGGTGGAAGATGCTGAATTGACTGAGAGATTATATCAGGCAGGTATTTCATTTTATGGGGAAGAAATCAAGCAGACTTCTCCGGTGCTAAGTGCATTACTTTCTTGGATTATGCCCTTGGTAGTTTTTATACTGATTGGACAGTATATGTCTCGAAAACTCACTAAAAAAGCCGGAGGAGCCAATTCAATGATGTTTGGCATGGGGAAAAGCAACGCCAAAATCTATGTGAATTCCACAGAAGGGATTAAATTTACAGATGTAGCAGGTGAGGATGAAGCCAAAGAAAATCTGACAGAGATTGTGGAATATTTGCACAATCCAGAAAAATATAAAGAAATAGGAGCATCTATGCCAAAAGGAATTCTTCTTGTAGGACCTCCGGGAACAGGTAAGACAATGCTGGCCAAGGCAGTTGCAGGAGAAGCGAATGTTCCATTCTTTTCTATTTCCGGATCAGAATTTGTGGAAATGTTTGTTGGAATGGGAGCATCTAAAGTGAGGGATCTTTTTAGTCAGGCAAAAGAAAAGGCTCCTTGTATCGTATTCATTGATGAGATTGATGCCATTGGGAAAAAGAGAGACGGTCAGATTGGCGGAAATGATGAGAGAGAACAGACATTAAATCAGTTATTGACAGAAATGGATGGGTTTGAGGAAAACACAGGTGTTATCATACTTGCAGCTACTAATCGGCCCGAATCTCTGGATCCGGCGCTTCTAAGACCAGGTCGGTTCGATAGAAGAGTCCCAGTGGAGCTTCCGGATTTGAAGGGGCGTGAAGATATTTTAAGAGTACACGCCAAAAAGATTAAAATTGCGGATAATGTAGATTTTAACAAGATTGCCCGTATGGCTTCCGGGGCTTCGGGAGCAGAGTTGGCCAATATTGTTAATGAGGCAGCGCTTCGGGCTGTGCGAGAGAACAGGACATTTGCTACCCAGATGGATTTGGAAGAGAGTATTGAGGTCGTGATTGCCGGTTACCAGAAGAAGAATGCAATTTTGACAGACAAAGAAAAATTAATTGTATCGTATCATGAGGTAGGTCACGCTCTTGTTGCGGCAATGCAGACCAATTCTGCACCTGTCCAGAAAATTACGATTGTACCCCGTACGTCTGGAGCCCTTGGCTATACGATGCAGGTAGATGAGGGAAATCACTATCTCATGAGCAAAGAAGAGATTGAAAATAAAATTGCAACTTTAACAGGAGGAAGAGCAGCTGAAGAAATTGTATTTCGGTCTATTACGACAGGAGCTTCTAACGATATTGAACAGGCTACCAAGCTTGCAAGAGCAATGATTACAAGATGTGGTATGAGCGAAGAATTCGGTATGGTGGCAATGGAAACTCAGACAAATCAGTACCTTGGAGGAGATACTTCGCTTGCTTGCTCGGCAGAAACACAGGCGGAAATTGACAAAAAGGTAGTAAATGTGGTAAAAGAACAATATGAAAAAGCTGCTGCTATTATCCGGGAAAACAGAAGAAAGCTGGATGAGATCGCGCAGTATCTTTATGAGAGAGAGACGATTACAGGGGAAGAGTTTATGAAAATTTTGCTTAAGAAGGATGAATAGAGATGATATTTCAATACTATTTAGAACAGATAAAAATTTTGCTCTATACAGTTCCGGTAATTTTAATTGCTATCACATTTCATGAATATGCCCACGGCTGGGTTTCGGAAAAATTAGGAGATCCTACTCCCAGACTGGACGGAAGGATGTCTTTGAATCCATTGAAACATCTGGATTTGGCGGGAACGCTTTGTCTGATCTTTTTTCATATGGGTTGGGCAAGACCGGTACGAATCAATACCCGGTGCTATAAAGATAGAAGGAAAGGAATTATTCTGGTGTCCCTTGCGGGTCCTTTTATGAACTTTATTCTGGCATTCCTTTCCCTTATATTTTGTGGCTTCTTTGTTTTGTGGGGAAGCTGGGATTCGGGCTTTGTGCAGGCAGGATTTCTCCTTTGCTATTACTCTGCACAAATGAATATTGGTCTTGGAGTTTTCAATCTGATTCCATTTCCACCCCTGGATGGTTCCAATGTGCTGGAACAGATATATCCGAAAGTCGGGTATTTTTATGCAAGAATACGACCATACAGGACTTTAATTCTTATTGTTCTCTTGATGAGTGGAGCGTTAAGTTATCCCATGAATGTAGCTGGAAATCAGATTTTCCAGTTTATGTGGACGATTGTCAGTCATTTGCTGGGATTCGGTTCCGGGACGACAATAACCCCTTCTGTGGGTACTTATGTATAAAGATCAACAAAGCCGCCGCAGGGCGGCTTTATCAATAAGATTCACCATTCCCCGGGACAGTTCCACATATCCTTCGGAAGAAAAATATTTTAGCATCCGGGTAACAACTTCCCGGGCACTTCCCATGAGTTTTGCAATTTGTTCATGAGTCATGGGAATTTCATCAGATTTTAATGAGGCAGATTCATCCAATAGAAAAATGGCAAGACGACGGTCAAAACTCATGAACAAAATCTGCTGCATTGCCCACATGACATCAGAGAATCGTTCCGTCGCTGTTCGGTATGCAAAGGCTTCTACATAAATGTTGTCATGCATCAGAAGTGCAATGGCAGAAGAACTGATCTGAAGAAGTTCGCAATCCGTTACAGCATCGATATGCACATCAAATGTGATGGATTCAAGAACGCACGAGGCAGAAAGAATACAAAGTTCTCCTTCGTGAATGCGATACAAAGTTATTTCCCGCCCATCTTCTGAAAGGATGTATACACGGAGAGATCCGGATTTTACCAGGAGAAGCCCAAGGCATTTGTAATCAGCACTGTAAATGGATTCTCCTCTTTTATAGAATGAAAAAGCTGCATTGCTCATTACGACATTTTTTTCAGAAGAGGTAAGTTTATCCCAAAAGGGAAGAGAATTTTGAATATAGTTCTGTTGGTCTGTCTGAAGCATAAAAATCCTCCTTTATATATGAAAATAAATAGTTTAAAGTATGTTACATATCTATTTTAATATAGGAGAAGATGACTGGCAACTGCAAAACAAGTCGCAAGGTCGGTTGCATTTGACAGTCAGTCAGGGTATACTGAGAAAGAACAAAATAAGAGGAGAGAATCAGACATGGTAGAAAAAGGGGTTGTAAATGCAAGATTTCAGGTTCTTCATCTAAAACATATGGAATATCTGCTGGCAGCAAAAATGCGCTGTCAAAAATTATATATCGGAATTACAAATCCAGATCCATCTTATGTACGGGAATCCGTCAATGATGAAAAACGGTCTACAAGAGGTGCAAATCCATTAACCTATCTGGAACGCTATGAAATGATTTGTCTGGCTATGGAAGAATTTGGAGTACCGGCAACAGAATATGAAATTATGCCGTTCCCCATTAATCGTCCGGAATATATTACACAGTATGTTCCAGAGGATGGAGTGTATTATCTGGGAATCTGTGATGGCTGGGAAGAAGAAAAGCTGAAAATATTAAACGGGTTAGGCCTTAAGACAGAAGTACTCTGGAGAAGGACGAAGGAAGAAGCCGGCGTCACCGGTACATGGGTACGAAGCTGCATTGCTTCCGGGGAGGAGTGGGAGCATCTGGTACCCAAGAGCGTATATCAGTACATCGTAGAGCATGGACTGGAGGAACGGATCAGACATTTTCACTTTGTACAGGAAGAGCCAAATATAAAAAGCAAAATAGTAGAAGAAGATATTGATTGATAAAAAATTAACTTGGCACGTAACATTTTTGAAAAGTGTTACGTGCCAAATTGCATTTTTTAATTAGATATTTAATTAATTTTTTGTGAAAAATATAAGAAAACAATAAAAAATAATCTATAGAAGTTGACTTTAAAAAGCAATACTACTAGAATAATCATTAGATATCTAACTAATAGGGAGGTGCAGAATGAAATTAGATAATGAAAATGCTCCTGTTCAGGTGATTTTGCAGCAGCTTCTTCATCTGACAAAGTACCAGGCCATACATCTTCTGGAGCATTTTGATCTGAATCCCGGTCAGGCAGGCATTCTGTTTACTTTGCATCGCCACGGGAATCTGACGCAGGCAGAACTGGCAGCAAAAATAGGGATTACGCCGCCGTCCATGACGGTTGCTCTCAGAAAGATGGAAGAGAAAGGATATGTGACGAAACAGCCACATGAACAAGATCAGAGAAAAATATGGATTCATTTGACGGAAAAGGGGGCTGGATGTATTGACAACATGAAGAAAGTATTCCGCCAGATGGAAGAAATTATATTTCGGGGATTTCTGCCGGAGGAGAAACTTTTGCTCCGCAGATTTTTATTGCAGATGGAAGAAAATATTCTGAGATCCAAAGAAATGAAGGAAATGGATATGAACTGTTTTATGAACCAGATGTATCCCCAGGATAGAATGGAATAATCATGACAAAAGGAGAGACATAAGTTTATGAGAAAGTTATTTAAGTTCCTGAAACCACATGCAGGAACTGTTCTTTTGATTTTATGTGTATTGATGGTGCAGGCATATTGTGATCTGTCCCTTCCGTCCTACACATCGGATATTGTTAATGTAGGTATCCAGCAGGGCGGTGTCGATGAGACGATTCCGGAAGAAATATCGGAGGACGAACTGAATAAGATTCTTTTGTTTATTCCTTCCGAAAATCAAAAAGAAGTAAAAGAAGCATATGAGGTAAGTGATAGTAAGGATTATGATTATGACGGTACAGTATATCGGTTGAAGGATGAGATTCGCAGGCAGAAAGATCAGGTGCAGGAGCTTTCTGATGCAATGGGAAAAGCAATGCTTCTCGTTTCTGGTTTTGAATCCGGCAGTGATATGACAAAACAAATGGAAGGAAAAATGCAGGAGCAGATTCAAAGTCAAATGCAGCAGGGGCAGATGGGCATGTCTATGGATCCTTCAAAAGAGCTGACCATTTTTGATCTTTTTTCTGTCATAGATGACGGACAAAGAGATGAGATTATCAGTCAGATGGATGAAAGTCTCAAAGATATGCCTGATACGATTGTAGAGCAGGCTGCTACGGTCTATATCCGTTCTGTATATGAAAAGTTAGGGTTGGATATGGATTCCATACAGAGTAGTTATATTTTAAAAACAGGTGGAAAAATGCTGTCTCTTGCAGCGCTTGGAATGCTGGCCAGCATTCTGGTAGGGTTGATGGCGTCAAGAGTTGCAGCCAGTGTGGGTCGAGAAGCAAGAGGAAAAGTGTTCCATAAGGTGGTAGGCTTTTCCAACAATGAGTTCGATACTTTCTCTACGGCCTCACTGATTACCCGAAGTACAAATGACATTCAGCAGATTCAGATATTGAGTGTTATGATTTTAAGAATGGTACTGTATGCCCCCATTATTGCAGTGGGAGGTATTTGGAAGGTATTCAATACAAATGTGGATATGTCCTGGATCATTGGTCTGGCTGTAGGTCTTATTCTCGCAATTGTGATTGTCTTGTTTATTGTTGTTATGCCTAAATTTAAGATTGTGCAGAAGATGGTGGATCGCCTTAACCTGGTGTCCAGAGAGATTCTTACCGGTCTGCAGGTCATTCGGGCATTCCATACAGAAGACCATGAGGAAAAACGGTTTGATAAAGCCAATACAGATCTTACAAAGCTGAATCTTTTTGTAAACCGGGCCATGACCTTTATGATGCCTGCTATGATGCTGATCATGAACGGAATTTCTGTTTTGATTGTGTGGAATGGTGCCCACAGCGTCAGTGAAGGTACGATGCAGGTTGGAGACATGATGGCGTTTATCCAGTATACGATGCAGATTATTATGGCATTCCTTATGATTTGTATGATTTCTGTTATGCTTCCAAGGGCGGCTGTGTCTGCAGAACGTGTGGATGAGGTGCTTCAGAGTAATACATTGATTCTGGATCCTGATCAGCCGGAAGAAATAGATCATTGTCGTGGAGAGATTACCTTTGAACATGTATCTTTCCGCTATCCGGGAGCAGAGGAAGATGCACTTGAAGATCTGAACTTTACTGCAAAACCGGGCCAGACTACAGCGATTATCGGAAGTACCGGATGCGGCAAAACTACACTGGTAAATCTGATTCCAAGGTTTTATGACGTGACAGAAGGAAGAATTTTGTTGGATGGACACGACATCCGGAATATTACCCAGCATAAATTAAGAAGTGAACTTGGATATGTACCACAAAAAGGTGTGCTGTTTTCCGGAGATATTGCCTCCAATATTCTTTATGGGAATCCAGAGGGAACCAATGAGGAAATGCAGGAAGCAGCAGAAATCGCTCAGGCAACAGAATTCATTGAAAACAAGAAGAAAAAGTATAATAGCCCAATTTCACAGGGAGGATCTAATGTTTCCGGAGGTCAGAAACAGAGATTGTCCATTGCAAGAGCAGTAGCAAAACATCCGAAAGTCTATATTTTTGATGACAGTTTTTCAGCATTGGATTACAAGACAGATGTGGCGGTCCGTAATGCTTTAAAGAAAAAGACAAAAGACAGCACGGTTATTATTGTTGCGCAGAGAATCAGCACCATTCTTCATGCAGAACAGATTATTGTCCTGGATGACGGAAAAATTGCCGGCATCGGTACACACAGGGAGTTGTTGAAAAATTGTGATGCATATTATCAGATTGCATCCTCACAGCTGTCTGAAAAAGAACTGGAAAATGACATGAAGGAGGTGGGCTAGGATGGCAGCAGGAAAAAGAGGGCACGGCCCTATGGGCGGCGGCAGAAACATGATGCCAGGAGAAAAGGCAAAAGATTTTAAAGGAACCATGAAAAAATTGATGAATTACATGGGACGATACAAGATTGCCATATTTTTTGTAGCCATCTTTGCGATTGGCGGAACGGCCTTTAATATAGCGGGACCTAAGATTTTGGGAAAGGCAACTACTGAAATTTTTAATGGTCTGGTAAGCAAAGTATCAGGAGGAGATGGTATTGACTTCGGAAAAGTAGGGCAGATTCTCCTTGGAGCTATGGGACTTTATTGTGTCAGCGCCATACTTTCTTTTATACAGGGATATATTATGACGGGGATTTCGCAGAAGATGACTTATCGCCTGCGGAAAGAAATTTCAGAGAAGATCAACCGTATGCCCATGAACTATTTTGACAAAATGACACATGGAGAAATCCTTTCCCGTATAACAAATGATGTGGATACATTGGGACAGAGTTTAAATCAAAGTGCAACTCAGGTTATTACTTCGGTAACTACTATTATCGGCGTACTTGTTATGATGCTGAGTATCAGTCCGCTGATGACACTTATTGCACTTTTGATTCTGCCATTTTCTATGGGATTGATCTCTGTGATTGTGAAACATTCCCAGCGGTATTTTAAAGACCAGCAAGAGTACCTTGGTCATATCAATGGTCAGGTGGAAGAAGTTTACAGTGGTCATAATATTGTGAAAGCCTTCAACAAAGAAGAAGATATCATCCGGGAATTTAATGAAACGAATACCATTTTGTATCAGTCGGCATGGAAATCCCAGTTTTTCTCTGGTATGATGATGCCGGTTATGCAGTTTGTAGGAAATCTTGGTTATGTTGCAGTGTCTATACTGGGTGGCTATCTGGCAGTGAAAAAAGTAATAGAAGTAGGAGATATCCAATCCTTTATCCAGTATGTCCGCCAGTTTACTCAGCCAATTCAGCAGGTGGCACAGGTGGCAAATATGCTCCAGTCCACAGCGGCGGCTTCAGAGCGAGTATTTGAATTTCTGGAAGAAGAAGAGGAAGAGCCGGCAGCAGAAAATCCGGTTTCCACAGAGAATCTGGAAGGCAGCGTAGAGTTTGAGCATGTGCATTTCGGATATAATCCGGATCACATCATTATCAACGATTTTAATGCTAAGATAAAACCAGGTCAGAAAATTGCCATTGTCGGACCGACAGGTGCCGGAAAGACAACAATGATCAAACTACTGATGAGGTTCTATGATGTGAACAGTGGAGCGATTAAAATAGACGGACATGATATTCGTGATTTTGACCGTGGAGAGTTAAGGAAAATGTTTGGCATGGTGCTTCAGGATACCTGGCTGTTTAATGGTACTATTGAGGAAAATATCCGCTATGGAAAGCTGGATGCAACGCATGACGAAGTAGTGGAGGCAGCTAAAGCGGCTTATGTACATCGGTTTGTACAGACGCTTCCAAGTGGATATAATATGGTACTTAATGAAGAGGCAAGCAATGTTTCACAGGGACAGAAACAGCTTCTGACGATTGCAAGAGCTATTCTGGCAGATCCCAAGATCCTGATTCTTGATGAGGCAACAAGTTCTGTAGATACAAGGACAGAAGTGAGAATTCAAAAAGCGATGGATAATTTGATGAAAGGACGAACCAGCTTTATTATTGCACATCGACTTTCAACAATCCGGGATGCTGATCTGATCCTGGTGATGAAGGATGGAGATATTATTGAGCAGGGAACTCACGAATCCTTATTGGAACAAAATGGATTTTATGCAGAATTGTACAATTCGCAGTTTGCAAAGAGTGCATAGAAAACAGCCTGCATTCGGTACGGTATGTAAGAACCGTATCGGATGCAGGAATTTTTATTTTGCATTGTATTCCATTTGGCGCATAAATGATGTATGATAAAGATAGCGTCGGCGTACAAGGGGAAATACGTTCTAAATTCCGGCGATTTTTTGTGTTGTCTTGGTAGACTTTTATGACCGTGTTCCCCCTTATACACCGACGCTAGGATTGTTTAGGGAAAGAAAGGAAAATTTGCATGGCAGAAAATAATAATAATAACAATAACAGTATAAAAAAACAGGAAGTTCTGACAAAGCTTAGAGCCGCTTCAGAGCTTTATGTTCTTATGTCCGGCTTTACAAAAATGCCTTATGTATTCTGTGATCCGGATACATACGATGATGAAGTACTGGTGTTCTGGAAAGAAGATGAAGCAAAACAGGCAGCTAAGAAATTACTGGAGAATAAAGAACTAATCAGCATTGCAAAAGTAGAAAATAAGCAGCTTCTTTCCTTTTATTCCAATCTCTTTGCGATAGGAGTTAACGCATTGTTTATTAACAAAGAGATGGAAGGAGAGATGACCATACAGCTCAATGAATTTGTAAAAAGGCCTCAGGCAGATAATCTTCCGGAGGGGAAGGTGCGCGTGGAAAATCCGGAATTTCATTTGACTGCGCTCTATTTGATGCAGGCTGTTCGGCGGGATCCAAATGCTGCAAAAGAGCAGGAAATGAAAGAGCTGCAGGAAGAAATGGTAGTGGATTTCCAGAAAGGGCGCTACATTGTTCCGGTGGAGCCCCAAAAAGGGCTTCCGGTTATGAAGCAAAAAGATGGGGCTATATTTCAGCCCATTTTCACAGATGCGGCAGAATTTGTAAAATTTAATCGGGAAAAACGGTTTCAGACAGCGGTCGTGGAATTTGCAAAACTGGCAGATATTTTAGTTCCGGAAGCAAAAGGGGTTATGGTGAATCCTATGGGAGTTAATGTACCGCTTCAGATTGCCCGGAAGAAAAAAGAAGACCCCAAAGAAGCATAATCTACATATATTAATACTGAAAAGAGAAAGGAAGAGATAAAATGGTATACAATAATATTTTAGAGGCTGTGGGAAATACGCCATTGATCCGTCTGAATCATATGACTGGTCCGGATGATGCAGAAATCCTGGTGAAATTTGAAGCAATGAATGCAGGTGGCTCCATCAAGACAAGAACAGCATTGAATATGATTGAAACAGCAGAGAAAAAAGGATTGATTCAACCGGGAAAGAGCATCATTGTAGAGCCTACCAGCGGAAATCAGGGAATCGGACTGGCGCTGATCGGTGCGGTAAAAGGGTATAAGACGATTATCATTATGCCGGACTCTGTCAGTGAAGAAAGAAGAAAACTTGTCAGCCATTACGGAGCAGAAGTAAAGCTCATTCATGATGCGGGCAATATAGGAGACTGTATTGAAGAGTGTCTGCAGACAGCTCTTAGAATGGCAAAGGAAGACTCAAATGTATATGTACCTCAGCAATTTGAAAACGATGCCAATACACAGATTCACAGAGAACAGACCGGAAAGGAGATTCTTGAGCAGGCAGCCAGACCAATTCATGGCTTTTGTTCCGGAATTGGAACAGGCGGTACCATTACAGGAATTGGAGAAGCATTAAAAGCAGAAAATCCGGAAATGGAAATCTGGGCAGCAGAGCCGGAGAATGCGGCCATTTTATCAGGAAAAGAAATTGGTACCCATATTCAGATGGGAATTGGAGACGGTGTGATTCCGGCAATTTTAAATCAGAATATATACAATAGAATCGAGATCGTTACAGATGAGGAAGCGCTTGAGACTGCAAAGCAGTTAGCTGCAAAAGAAGGCCTGATGTGCGGAATTTCAGGTGGTACCAATGTAGCTGTGGCAAAGAGAATGGCAAAGCATCTGGGAAAAGGGAAAACGGTAGTAACAGTCCTTGCAGATACTGCAGAAAGGTATTTCTCTACGCCACTGTTTGACTAGAAGGGGAATGAAAGATGTTTCGTACTTTATTTTCATTTTTTAAACCTCATCGACGTATTTTTGCGCTGGATATGTGCTGTGCAGTTCTTGTAGCTGCCATTGACCTTGCATTTCCGCTGGTTTCCAGAAAGGCCATGTATGAAATGCTTCCGGATAAGTTATATGAGACATTTTTTACAGTTATGGCTATTGTGGCAGTCAGCTATGTGCTTCGTTCAGTGTGCAATTATATTATGACCTATTGGGGCCATACGTTTGGTGTGAGGGTGGAAGCAGACATCAGGGAGGCATTGTTCCGCCATTTACAGGATCTTGATTTTGAATTTTATGATGTGAACCGTACCGGAAAATTGATGAATCGTTTGACAGGAGATCTTTTTGAGATTACAGAATTGGCTCACCATGGTCCCGAAGATTTGCTGATTTCCGTTCTTACCATTGTGGGGGCACTGGGATTCATGTTTTCTATCGAATGGCGTCTGGCCCTTGTGGTAGCCGTTATTATTCCGGTATTCCTGATCGTTGTCATGATATGCAGGAGGAGTATGGCTGAAGCCTCTGTTAAGGTAAAAGAGAAAATGGCAGCTATTAATGCCGATATAGAATCCTGTATTTCCGGAATGAGGACTTCGAAGGCTTTTGCAAATGAAGAAGTGGACCAGGAAAGATTTGAAAAGTCTAATGATCAGTTTAAGAATTCAAAAGGAATCTATTACAAAGCGATGGGCAGATTTAACGCATCATTGGAGTTTTTTATGTGTATTATGCCTGTGGCGGTCATTACATTTGGTGGATGGCAGATTATGCAGGGAAGAATGAACTATGTGGATTTAATTACCTTTAATCTCTACATCAGTACGTTCATTACACCCATTCGGAAACTTTCTAATTTTGCAGAAATTTTCACAAATGGAACAGCAGGACTGAAACGTTATGACGAAATTATGCGTATTAAGCCTGCAGTAACGGAAAAAGAAGACGCGACAGAAATGAAGGTGACAGAAGGACGAATTGATATTGATGATATCAGTTTTTCCTATGATGAACATGCAGAAGTGCTGACACATGTGTCTCTTCATGTTGAGCCGGGGCAGAAAGTGGCCGTGGTGGGTCATTCCGGAGGCGGAAAGACTACTTTGTGCCAGCTTGTGCCCAGATTTTACGATGTTACAGAAGGTAGTATCCGGATTGACGGTACAGATATCCGCAGTGTGAAAAAACGTTCTCTTCGTGATAACATTGGGATTGTGCAGCAGGATGTCTTCATGTTTGCAGATACTGTCCTGGAAAATATCAGATACGGGAAGCCCGATGCATCCTATGCAGAAGTTGTCCAGGCAGCCAAGGAAGCAGAGATTTTTGATGATATCATGGAGATGCCGGATCAGTTTAATACCTATATTGGAGAAAGAGGAACTATGCTGTCAGGAGGGCAAAAACAGAGAATTGCCATTGCCCGGATTTTTCTTAAGAATCCGAAGATCCTCATTTTGGATGAAGCTACTTCTGCATTGGATACAATTACAGAGAGCAAAATTCAGGAAAGTTTTGATGAATTAACAAAAGGGCGAACCACGCTTGTGATCGCCCATCGTCTTGCTACTGTCAGAAATGCAGACAGAATAGTTCTTATCGATGAAGGGAAAATACAGGAGAGCGGTACCCATGAAGAGTTAATGAAAAAGAATGGAAAATACGCTCGTCTGTATCGTACTCAGGAATTAAAATAATAATTTTACAGGAGGTTTTGCATAATCAGGGCATAAACCTCCTGATTTTTTTTATTCCAGTTATTGGCTACAGTCTGTGCTTCTATTTCTGACGGCACAGTAATAGTCAGATCAATGAGAGAAAAATTATTCTCTATAACCTGACAACGGACAGAATACTCTCTGTTACCGTTGGGGAAGTAATCGGCCTTGACGGAGACTTCATTCTTCAGCTCATAATGTTTTTCCTTCAAAAATTCATCAATGTCAGACTGGATTGCAGAAGAGATTTTATTGCGGAAATATTGTATGGTTTCTGCGCCTTCTTCCGTAAGATGATAAAAAGTTCTGCTGTGTGTAGATTCCTCTCTTATAAATCCGGATTCTCCCAGCTCCGCGATGGCTCTTTGCAGCTTGAAATAAGTAGTGTAGCCTTTGTCCAGAATAAACTCGGAAATTTGAGAATTTGTCAGGGGAAAATCTACTTTATCTAACATGTACAATATGATTAGTTTGTATAATGTAAATGGTTCTGCCATGAATCATAACTCCTTCCCTGCCAGATATTCTGGCGTTTCAGATATGCCTGCATCTGATTTAATACAAGTCTTTTATTTCTTGTCCAAAGAGGCGCGATAAGCAGCGGTTTTGGACCGTCTCCGGTTAGTCTGTGAATCACAATATCTGGTCTTAACATGGAGATACACTGACCGGTTACCTGAAAATATTCCTCCATATCAGGAATGTGAAATGGATGGCTTTCATAATATTTTTCAAGGTCTGTATGCTTTAGTATATGAAGAAGCTGAAGTTTGATGCCCTGTATGTCAGTGTTGTTCAAGTAAGAAATTGTTTCGTACATTTGCCTGTGAGTCTCTCCTGGGAGGAAGAGAATTGTGTGGACAATGACAGGAATTCCAAGCGCACGAAGGTGTTTTGTGGCTTCTTCAAAGATAGAAAGGGGATACCCACGACGAATAAATGCAGCACTCTTTTCGTGGATAGTCTGAAGACCCAGTTCAATCCAGACGGGTTTGATCTGATTTAACTCGCTGAGAAGTTCCAGAATGGGCGGTTCCAGACAGTCCGGTCTGGTAGCGATGGACAATACCCGGATATCGGGGTGGAGAATGGCTTCCATAAAAATCTGGCGAAGATAGGATGGATGGGCATAGGTATTGGTGTAAGCCTGGAAATAAGCGATATAACCTGTACCCTTAAATTTCTTCTCTGCCTGTTTTTTACCGGTTTCAATCTGTCTGGTAATAGACAGATCAGGATCAGCCGCAAAATCTCCAGAGCCGCCCTGGCTGCAAAAGATGCAGCCACGTTTTCCGAGAGTTCCGTCACGATTGGGACAGCTCATATGTCCGTTTAAAGAAATTTTATATAGTTTTTCACCAAAAGTATTTTTTATATACCAGTCCAGGGAGTGATATCGTTTTTCACCCCAGTATACAGGATTTGAATTTTCCATATAATTTAAATGTGCTCTCGGACCGCCTGGCTTACCACATCGGCAACACGAGGGTCAAATGCTTCTGGAAGAATGTTTGTTTCGCTTAGCTCATCATCAGGAACAAGTCCCGCTATAGCAAGAGCTGCAGCCAGTTTCATTTCTTCTGTAATCTGTGTGGCACGTCCTTCTAAAGCACCTTTGAAAATACCTGGAAAAGCAACCACATTATTTACCTGATTTGGAAAATCGGAACGTCCGGTTCCTACTACTTTGGCTCCGGCCTCTTTTGCCAGATCCGGCATGATTTCCGGTACAGGATTGGCCATGGCAAAGAGAATAGCGTCCTTGTTCATGGAAGCTACCATTTCTTTTGATACGATACCAGGAGCAGAAACACCTACAAAAATATCTGCTCCATTGAGAGCATCAGCCAGAGTGCCGGTTTTGTTTTCCAGATTCGTAACTTCTGTCATTTGCTTTTGCATCCAGTTCAGATTTGGAGAGTCTTTGCTGATTATTCCGTTGATATCACACATAGTAACATGCAAGAATCCATAGGTCAGAAGGAGTTTGGTGATGGCAATGCCAGCGCTTCCAGCGCCGTTTACCACAACTTTAACGTCTTCTTTTTGCTTTCCTGTAACTTTCAGTGCATTAATAATTCCGGCAAGTACTACGATGGCCGTTCCGTGCTGATCGTCGTGGAATACCGGGATATTAAGGAGCTGTTTCAGCCTTTCTTCAATTTCAAAACATCTGGGTGCGCTGATATCCTCAAGATTGATGCCGCCAAAAGCGGGTGCAATGTTGACAACGGTTCGTATGATTTCCTCGGTGTCCTGTGTATCAAGGCAGATAGGAACCGCATTCACTCCGCCAAATTCTTTAAACAGTACAGATTTTCCTTCCATAACAGGCATGGCGGCAAGGGCACCGATATTTCCAAGACCCAGAACTGCGCTTCCATCAGAGACAACAGCCACTGTGTTTGCTTTCATCGTATAGGTATATGCAGTTTCCGGATCATCGGCAATTACTTTACATGGTTCGGCTACACCCGGGGTATAGGCAATCGAGAGATCCTCTCTTGAGTTTACTCGGGATTTGGCGCAGGTTTCCAGTTTTCCGTTCCACTTTTTATGCATTTCTAATGCTTTTTCCTGTATTGTCATTTGTATTCCACCTTCTTCTTATTTTTATTAGGACTGTTAATAATCATATCATTCATCATAACCGGACGCAACAAAAGTTTACAATCATAGAAGCATAGTTTGAAAAATTAGGACTTTAAAAAGAGAAAAACATATAGTATAATAAATCCATATTTCAGGTTGTCAGGTCAGACGAAAATTCCCGAATTTATTTATTCATTTGAAAATTGAGAAGAGAAAGGATCAGTGTATATGCGAGAAAAATATGAGACCCTGCCTCTTGCCACGTTGAAAGAACTGGCAAAAGCAAGGGGGCTGCGCGGCATTTCGGCAATGAAGAAGGCACAGCTCATTGACCGCATGGTAGAAGAAGACGAGAAAGAAAATAAAACGGAAGAAAAGCAGGCAGAGGAAAAAAGACCGGATGAGAAAAAGGCTGTAATACGGCAGGAAACAAGAAATGACACAAAAGGAGAGCAGCATAAAAACGAATCTTATAAAAAAAATAATTCCACGCAGATCAAGGTGACGGAGGATAATGTAAAAGAACTATCTGCTAATACCGGTGACAGGGAATTGCATGATATTGACCGTCTGGACAGTGGGGTGACAGCGAATGGGATTCTGGAGGTTCTTCCTGACGGATATGGATTTATCCGTTGTGAAAATTATCTTCCTGGTGAGAATGATGTCTACGTATCACCTTCACAGATTCGGCGTTTTAACTTGAAAACCGGAGATATTTTGGAAGGGAATACAAGAATTAAGACACAGCAGGAAAAATTCAGTGCTCTTTTATATTTATCCAGAATTAACGGGATTCATCCGGCGGTTGCAGCTAAAAGACCCAATTTTGAGGATCTGACACCAATATTTCCGAATGAAAGACTGTCGCTGGAAAGTGGAAGAAGCAGTACTGCCATGCGCATTATGGATCTTCTTTCTCCTATTGGAAAGGGACAGAGGGGAATGATCGTATCGCCTCCGAAAGCAGGTAAAACGACTCTTTTAAAAGAGGTGGCACTGTCTGTCAGAAAAAATAATCCGGAAGTGCATCTTCTGATTCTTTTGATTGATGAAAGACCGGAGGAAGTAACAGATATTAAGGAGACCATTGAAGGGAAAAATGTAGAAGTTATTTATTCTACCTTTGATGAATTGCCGGAGCATCATAAAAGAGTATCTGAAATGGTGATTGAACGGGCAAAGAGACTGGTAGAGCATGGGAAGGATGTTATGATTCTTCTGGACAGCATAACCCGGCTTGCAAGGGCTTACAATCTTACGGTACCGCCGTCAGGCCGAACACTGTCAGGAGGTCTTGACCCGGCAGCTTTGCATATGCCCAAACGATTTTTCGGTGCGGCAAGAAATATGCGGGAAGGCGGAAGTCTTACCATTCTTGCAACGGCACTGGTAGATACGGGAAGCAAGATGGACGATGTGATATATGAGGAATTTAAAGGAACCGGAAATATGGAACTTGTCCTTGACCGGAAACTGTCAGAGAAGAGAATGTTCCCGGCCATTGACATTCCTAAATCAGGGACAAGACGTGAAGATCTTCTGCTTACAAAAGAAGAGCAGGAAGCAGTGGACTCTATGCGGCGTGCATTAAATGGTATGAGAGCAGAAGAAGCAGTGGATAATATTTTGAATATGTTTTCCAGAACGAAGACAAACAGAGAACTCGTTCAAATGGTAAAAAAGACAAAAATAATATAGACAAGAAGAAAGTTTTGTGATACAATTACAGAGCTGTTTAGAAAAACGAATAGAATCCATGCGCATATGCGCAGCAAGAATAAAGAAGAGGTGAAATGAAATGAAAGAAGGAATACATCCAGCTTACCATCAGGCAACAGTGACATGCAACTGTGGAAACACATTTGTAACAGGATCTACAAAAGAAGATATTCACGTAGAAATCTGCTCCAAATGTCATCCGTTCTACACTGGCCAGCAGAAAGCTGCTCAGGCACGCGGACGTGTAGATAAGTTCAATAAGAAATACGGATTGGACAAATAAGAAAGACGGTAAACGGGTTGAGGTTTTGACAATCTCAACCCGTTCTGTATATGCGAGAAACAGCAGGAGGAAGGTATGAAATCATCAAACATCGGCGGACAGGCGGTGCTGGAAGGCATAATGATGAAAAACAAAGAAGACTATGCGGTGGCAGTTCGGAAAACGGACGGAGAGATTGTAGTACACAAAGACCGCTATACCGGAGCAGCCGGAAAAGTAGGATGTCTGGCAAAAATTCCATTTATCAGGGGGATTTTTAACTTTATTGACTCCCTTGTACTGGGGATGCGGACTTTGATGTATTCAGCTTCTTTTTTTGAAGAGGAAGAGGATGCAAAGCCTCTTACTAAAGAAGAAAGCGAGAAAAAAGAGCAGCAGGAGAAGTGGATGATGCGTGGCGTGATGGCGTTTTCCATTGTTCTGGCAGTAGCCATATTTATGGTACTTCCTTATTTTTTATCCAGCCTTTTAAAACCTTTGATTCCATCATACCATATCAGAACTGTAATCGAAGGTTTTGTGAGAATTGGGATTTTTCTAATCTACATTATGCTGATTTCCAGAACAGAGGATATACAAAGGACTTTCATGTATCATGGCGCAGAACATAAGTGTATTAATTGTATTGAACATGGACTTCCGCTGAACGTAGAAAATGTCAGGATCAGTTCCAGACAGCATAAACGGTGTGGAACCAGTTTTTTGTTTTTTGTGCTGGCTATCAGCATTATCCTTCTTCTGGTGATTCGGGTTGATTCCGTTGTCATGCGGGTGGCAGTGAGAATTGCCCTCCTTCCCGTTATAGCAGGAATATCCTATGAGGTTTTACGTCTGGCAGGAAATTCCGATTTCTGGCTGATTAATTTCTTAAGTAAGCCAGGGCTTTGGATTCAGAAGATGACGACAAAGGAGCCGGACGACGGCATGATTGAGGTGGCAATACAGGCAGTAGAGGCTGTCTTTGACTGGAGGAAATATGAAGCAGAAACATTTGGAACAAAATCTGACTCTTAAAGGGATGCTTCGGAAAGGAATCGAACTTTTAGAGATTGCCAAGGTGCCGGAGCCAGAGCTGGATGCATGGCTTTTGATGGAATATGCAGCAAAGGTCACCAGAAGTCAATATTATCTGGAACCGGATCGGGAGCTTTCAGAAGACGAAAGCTCCCTTTATATGGAAGTGATTCAAAGGCGGGCAAAAAGAATTCCTCTTCAGCACATTACAGGCCAGCAGGAATTTATGGGATTTCCGTTTCAGGTTAATCCGCATGTTTTGATACCAAGGCAGGATACAGAAATTCTTGTAGAGGAAGCTTTGAAAAAAGCGGAAAATCATATGCGGATTCTGGATCTGTGTACCGGGTCCGGATGTATAATTATCAGCCTTAGCAAGCTGATTCTGGGAGGAAAAGGAAAGACATGGGACATGGAGTTCACAGGGAGTGACATTTCCAAGGAAGCTTTGGAAACAGCAAGGGAAAATGCCCGCAGACTGGGGGCAGAGGTTCAGTTTACATCCAGTGATCTTTTTGAACATCTGTCGGGATGTTATGATATGATTGTGTCAAATCCGCCCTATATCCAGACGTCCCAAATCGAGGAACTTCAGGATGAAGTCCGGCTTTATGATCCGATGCTTGCGCTGGATGGAAAAGAAGACGGACTGTATTTTTACAGGAAAATTATAGAGGAAGCAGGAGAATATTTATCAGACAGGGGCTGGCTTCTTTTTGAGATTGGATGTGACCAGAAAGAGGATGTCATAAATCTTATGGAAGAGGCAGGATATACGGAGGTGGCTGCAAAAAAGGATCTGGCAGGACTTGACCGTGTGGTAATGGGAAGGTACAATAAAGCATAGTGTGAATAGGTAGGAGGAGAAAAAATGTTTGACAAATTAGAGGATCTGCTCATTCGTTATGAAGAAATTATGAGCGAGCTGCAGGAGCCGGGAGTAGCAGACAATCAGGAACGCTTCCGCAAGCTTATGAAAGAACAGAATGATCTGACTCCCATTGTTGAGGCATATAAAGAATATAAAGCAAGTAAACAGGCGATTGAAGACAGCCTTGTTATGTTGGAGGAAGAAACAGACGAAGAAATGAGGGAACTTGCCAAAGAAGAATTAAATGATTCCAAGGCAAAAGTAGAAGAATTGGAGCAGGAGTTGAAGATTTTACTGCTTCCAAAGGACCCTAATGATGATAAAAATGTTATTGTGGAAATCCGTGCCGGAGCAGGTGGCGACGAGGCGGCTCTTTTTGCAGCAGAGATTTATCGTATGTATGTACATTATGCAGAAAGCAGGAGATGGCGTACGGAGCTGATTTCCGTAAGTGAAAACGGAATTGGCGGATTTAAAGAAGTTGTGTTTATGATCACCGGACAGGGGGCTTATTCCCGTTTGAAATACGAAAGTGGAGTGCATCGTGTGCAGAGAGTTCCGGAGACAGAGAGCGGTGGACGTATTCATACGTCTACGATTACAGTTGCCATTATGCCTGAGGCAGAAGAAGTAGATATTGTGATCGATGAAAAGGATATTCGAATCGATGTTATGAGAGCTTCAGGAAATGGAGGTCAGTGTGTCAATACTACAGACTCGGCTGTGCGTCTGACCCATTATCCTACAGGCATTGTGATCTACAGCCAGACAGAAAAATCACAGCTGCAGAACAAAGAGAAGGCATTCCGTTTGCTGCGGTCCAAGCTGTATGATCTGGAGATGGAAAAGAAGCAGGCATCAGAGGCAGAGGCAAGAAGAAGCCAGATTGGAACGGGAGACCGTTCAGAAAAAATCCGTACTTACAATTTCCCACAGGGAAGAGTAACGGATCATCGTATCAAGCTGACACTTCACAAACTTGACAGCGTTTTAAATGGTGATTTGGATGAGATTATTGACAGCCTGATTGCAGCAGATCAGGCAGCAAAACTGGCAAATATGAACGAGTAGCGAGCAGGAGAGACAATAGAAAAGAAGGTTAGAGTATGCTGGAATATGATTTTAAACGGCCACAGCTGGAGGATAAGGACATTATTACACATTATTTTAAACATTATACCAGCCGCAGTTGTGAACGTACTTTTGTAAATGTTTTCTTGTGGGCAAGATTTTACAATGTAACTTATGCAGTGATTGAAAATGCCTTGGTTTTTAAAAGTGAGGATGAGGAAGGCCTTGCGTTTGCTTATCCTTCAGGGAAACCGGAATGTGTGAAACTTGCGATCGACAAGCTGGATCAATACAGTAAGGAGAGAGGGAAACCGCTTTGTCTTTACAATGTGACACCGGATCATTTTGAACAGCTTGAGATCTGGTATCCGGGTAGATTTCAGGTAGAATATAATGAGGATCTGGCAGATTATGTCTATGAGTCAGAGAAACTCTGCACGCTTTCCGGAAAGAAGCTTCACGGGAAAAGAAATCATATCAATAAATTTAAAGCCACCTATGAAGGAAGATGGAGTTATGAATCCATGTCCAAGGAAAATGTAGAAGAATGTTTTCAGATGGCTTTGAAATGGAGAAATCAAAACGGATGTGAGGATGATCCGGAAAAAAATTCCGAGATGTGTGTTACGCTTAATTCTCTGAGGCTCTTTGAAGAGCTGGAGTTAAAAGGTGGAATTTTACGTGTGGATGGACAGATTGTGGCATTTACCATGGGAGAACCGTTATGTTCTGATACCTTTGTAGTGCATATTGAAAAGGCATTTCCAGATGTTCAGGGAGCATATCCAATGATTAATCAGCAATTTGTAGAGCATGAGTGTATGCAGTACAAGTATGTGAACCGGGAAGAAGATACCGGAGAAGAAGGACTTAGAAAAGCAAAGCGTTCCTACCGTCCTGCATTTATGGTAGAAAAAGGGCTTGTAACAGAGAAGAATCCGGCAGATGTACAGTAAGGAGGAGATAAGATGATCGCAGATAAAATGAAGGGTATGGTGGCAAATAGTTCTGCCATCCGTGCAATGTTTGAAGAGGGAAACCGTCTGGCTTCTATTTATGGGGCGGAAAATGTATATGATTTTAGTTTGGGAAATCCCAATGTTCCGGCACCGGAAGCTGTGAAAAAGGCGATCATAGAGCTGGTAGACGGGGAGGATCCTATTGTGCTTCACGGATACACAAACAGCAATAGTGGATATGCAGATGTACGGCAGGCAGTAGCGGATTCATTAAATGAAAGATTCGGAACTTCCTTTAGCGGGAAAAATATTATCATGACAGTAGGAGCAGCAGGCGGATTAAATGTTATTTTAAAAACTCTGCTCAATCCTGGAGATGAAGTGATTGCGTTTGCCCCTTATTTTGGAGAGTATCGTTCTTATACAAATAATTATGACGGAGTACTGGTTGAAATTTCTCCTGATACAGAGACATTCCAGCCTAAGCTTGATGAATTTGAACAGAAAATTACTCCAAAGACAAAAGCGGTTATTGTTAATACACCTAATAATCCTACAGGAGTTGTTTATTCTGAGGATACGATACAGAAAATGGCAGCAATTATGGAGAAAAAGCAGAAGGAGTACGGAACAGAAATCTATCTGATTTCAGATGAACCTTATAGAGAACTGGTTTATGATGGCGCAGAAGTTCCGTATTTGACAAAGTATTATGATAATACAATTGTAGGATACTCTTACAGTAAGTCACTTTCTCTTCCCGGAGAGAGGATTGGATACCTTGTTATACCCGATGAGGTGACTGACAGTGAAGAGGTTCAGTCTGCAGCTAACGTAGCAACAAGAATTCTTGGATTTGTAAACGCACCTACTTTGCAGCAGAAAGTTGTGGCAAAATGTCTGAATGAAAAAACGGATATCTCATTCTATAACAGAAACAGAGAAGCCCTTTACGAAGGACTGAAAGAATGCGGATTTACATGCATAAAACCAGAAGGTGCTTTCTATTTGTTTGTAAAATCACCGGTAGAGAATGAAAAAGAATTTTGCGAAGCCGCTAAAAAATATAATATTTTGATGGTACCTGGCAGTTCTTTTGCATGTCCTGGTTATGTAAGACTGGCTTATTGTGTGGCATATGAGACAATTATCAATTCTCTGCCGAAGTTTAAAGAACTTTCTAAAGAGTACTTTTAAGAGGATGAATATGAGTAAATTAGAAGAAAATATACGAAAAGTGATACCTTATGTGCCGGGAGAACAGCCCCAGAATAAGGTGATTAAACTGAATACAAATGAAAATCCATATCCGCCTTCACCGGCAGTGGAACAGGTATTGAAAGAGATTGATACCAGCGATTTCAGACTTTACCCGGATCCATCCTGTAGTATGCTTGTGAAATCACTGGCAGATTTTTATGGAGTGGGTGAGGATCAGATTTTTGTGGGAGTTGGGTCAGATGATGTACTGGCAATGTGTTTCCTTACGTTTTTTAACTCTTCAAAGCCGATTCTTTTTCCAGACATTACCTATTCTTTTTATAAAGTATGGGCCCAGTTATACAAGATTCCCTATGAGTGTCCTAAGCTGGATAAAGACTTCCGCATTGTAAAAGAAGATTATTACCGGGAAAATGGAGGGATTATTTTCCCAAATCCAAACGCACCGACTGCTATTTATGAGGGCTTGGATTTTATAGAGGATATTCTTGTTCACAATCCGGATGTTATTGTAATCATAGATGAGGCTTATATCGATTTTGCAGGAAGATCGGCTATAGAATTAATTGGGCGTTATGAGAATCTGGTAGTAACGCAGACCTTTTCTAAGGCACGTTCCATGGCAGGTATGCGGATCGCTTATGCGATAAGTAATTCCAAGCTGATTCGTTATCTGAATGATGTGAAGTATTCTTTTAATTCTTATACATTGAACCGGGCGTCTCTTATATGTGGTGAGGCAGCGGTAAAAGATCGGGAATATTTTGAAAACACAATCAGGAAAATTATAGATACGCGAGAGAAGACAAAAAGGGAACTGGCCTCTCTTGGTTTTTCATTTACAGATTCAAATACAAATTTCATTTTTGCAACTCATCCGGAATATGATGCAAAAGAGATGTTTGAAGCGATGAAAGAACAGGGCATTTATGTACGTCACTGGGATAGTGAGCGGATTCGTCAATATCTGCGGATAACCATTGGTACAGAAGAAGAGATGCAAAAGTTATTTGAATTTTTGAAAAAATATATGCAAAAATAAGGAGAACAGATATATGTTAAAAACAGTGTTACAGGGAATGGTAGTTGGAATTGCCAATATTATTCCAGGAGTCAGCGGCGGGACCATGATGGTCGCTATGGGATTATATGATAAACTGATCCATGCAATTACCCACCTGAAGAGCGAGTTCCGACAGAGTCTGAAGCTTTTGCTGCCGATTTTTATCGGGGCTGGTCTTGCCATTGTTTTATTATCCAGATTATTTGAATTTCTTCTGGAAAACTATCCGATTCCTACTAATTTTGCTTTCTGTGGTCTTATTGCCGGAAGTCTTCCCTTCATTTTCAAGAAAGTAAAGGGACATTCTGTTACGATCGGAAAAATGATTCCTTTTTTGATCTTTTTTGCTATTGTTATTTTGATGGCTGTAATGGGGGAGACAGGCGGAAAAGCAGCAGATATCAGCTTTTCCTTTATAAATGTAGTCAAACTTCTTTTAGTGGGAATTGTTGCGGCTGCAACTATGGTAATTCCAGGCGTCAGTGGTTCTATGATGCTGATGCTTTTAGGATATTATGACACAATTTTAAAAACCATTAATAACTTTATTGATGCAGTGTTGTCTTTTGATTTAGACAGTATTCTTGTACAGTGTGGTGTATTAGTACCTTTTGGAATTGGAGTAGTGCTTGGCATTTTCCTGATTGCCAAATTGATTGAATTTATTTTCATGAAAGCGGAAATCCATGCATATTATGCGATTATCGGCTTGATTGTGGCATCTCCGATTGCAATTCTTTTAAAAGTAGACTGGAGCAGTTTTTCTGTAATAACTTTGATCGTGGGGATCATTACATTTGTTGCTGGCTGGTTTGTTGCAAGCAAGCTTGGCGGTGAATAACAGACCTTTTGGACTGAAACAGGAAACTTAAAGAGGATAAAAATATGAAATGGAAATATCTTGCAGCGGTTTTTATCTGTATACTTGTAATTGGAAGTTTCACTGGCTGTTTATCCCAAAAAAAGTCCGGTGAAGAAACTAGTACAACAGTTTCGGAAGAAGAAACGGAGACAGAAGAAGAAAGTGTAAAAATAAAAATAGGTGTAACTTTTGATTCCATGGAACCGGAACGACGGGAAACCGAACAGAAAGTTATGGAAGAAACCTTTCAAAAGATGGGAGTCGTGGCGGATATCCAAAGTGCAGAAGGAGATGTGGAAACACAAAAAGAACAGATCCGGCAGTTTACAGAGGAGAGTGTTAATGTCATTATTGTTACAGCGGTAGACTGCAGCGCACTGGAGGAAGAGATACGAAATGCAAGAAATCTAGGTATTCTGGTAGTTTCCTATGAACGAATGATTCAAGGAGAGCAGACGGACCTTTATGTAGGGTCAGACAGTCAGATGGCTGGGGAGCAGATAGCAGAGGAAATAAAAACCCAACTGCCTGACGGGGGCAGCATTATGGTAATATGCGGTCCGCAAAACGATCAGAACAGCCAGAATACAGCAGATACAGTGGAAGAAGAACTATGTGGCGATTCCTGGAAAATTATTTACAGAGGAAACAGCTCTTCATGGAGCACTGAAGATGAAAAAAAAGCTGTCGAAGAAGCATTCCAGAGTGTGAGCGAACAGGCAGACGCAGTCGTATGTGCAACAGATACAATGGCAGGCACAGTGGCTGAAATTTTAAAAAAAGAACAAAGAACTGACGATGTGACGGTTATTGGCCAAAATGCAGAAACGGAAGCCTGCAAACGGATTGAAGAAGGTACACAGTCAATGACGATTTACAGACCAGTAGAAGATCTGGCAGAGAAAGCCGCCAAATATGCAGTGCAAATGGCAGAAGGCGAGAACTTATCTGGAGCGATCGTTGAAGAAAGCGAGACAGCAGGAGAAGAAGCGGAACTTATGGTTCCATGTTATAAAGCAAAAACAACAGCTGTTACAGAAAAGAATGTAAGCAAATGGGGACGTAACACTTTTTAAAAGTGTTACGTCCCCATTTGCTTACATCCCTGTGTAAAAATGCGGATAGCCCTGTGCAAAAGTGTTAATACTACTTAAATTTGTACCATTTTGTAGTATTGCCCACAAAATATTGATATAATGGCATTAAATCATAAGTGAAATTTTTAGATGGATGAGGAGGACGAAATGTTATATATTGGTGTGGATTTGGGAACGTCAGCTGTGAAGTTGTTATTAATGAATGAATCTGGAAAAATTGAAAATATTGTGTCCAAGGAATATCCTCTATTTTTTCCGCATCCAGGGTGGTCGGAACAAAATCCTGAGGATTGGTTCAGGCAGTCAATGGAAGGAATCAAGGAACTGATTAGGGATTTTGATAAAAATCAGGTTGCAGGTATCAGTTTTGGAGGTCAGATGCATGGTCTTGTAGCATTGGATCGTGAGGATCGTATCATCCGGCCGGCTATTTTGTGGAATGACGGGCGTACGGGAAAGGAAACGGATTACCTGAATGAGGAGATTGGTAAGGAGAAGTTATCGCAATATACTGCGAATATCGCGTTTGCAGGTTTTACTGCTCCGAAAATTCTTTGGATGAAAAAAAATGAGCCTGAGAATTTTGAAAAAATTGCTAAAATCATGCTGCCAAAGGATTATCTGGCTTATCGTTTGTCTGGTTCATTTTGTACAGATGTATCAGATGCTTCCGGAATGCTTCTGATGGATGTGAAAAATCGATGCTGGTCCAAAGAGATGCTTCAGATCTGTGGTGTTACGGAGAAAATGCTGCCTCATATTTATGAGAGTTATATGCCGGTAGGGACTTTGAAAAAAGAGGTGGCAAATGAGCTGGGACTGTCCGAAAAAGTGAAGGTGATTGCAGGAGCAGGAGATAATGCGGCAGCGGCTGTAGGGACTGGTACAGTAGGGGATGGTATGTGCAATATTTCGCTTGGTACATCTGGGACTATTTTCATTTCCAGCAAGAATTTCGGAGTAGATAAGAATAATGCGCTGCATTCTTTTGCCCATGCAGATGGAAATTATCATCTGATGGGGTGTATGTTAAGTGCGGCTTCCTGCAATAAATGGTGGATGGAAGACATTTTAAAGACAAAGGATTTTGCTAAGGAACAGGAACAGATTCGAAAACTGGGAGAGAACCAGGTCTTTTATTTACCATATTTGATGGGGGAAAGATCACCGCATAATAATCCTGACGCCAGAGCACTGTTTATTGGTATGTCAATGGATACGACAAGAGAAGATATGACCCAGGCAGTTTTGGAAGGTGTCGCTTTCGGTCTGCGGGATTCTCTTGAAGTGGCAAGAAGTCTTGGTATACAGATTGAGCGTACGAAAATATGTGGCGGCGGAGCGAAAAGTGCACTTTGGAAAAAGATGATTGCGAATATTATGAATATGAAAGTAGATGTGATTGAGAGCGAAGAAGGTCCGGCTCTGGGAGGCGCTATGCTTGCTGCAGTTGGATGCGGTGCTTATCCAGATGTTAAAACCATTGCAGATAAGATCGTGAAGGTAATCGATACAGTAGAGCCTGAACCAGAACTGGTGCAAAAATATGAAGAGAAGTATGAAAAATTCAGAAGAATATATCCTACGGTAAAAGCGCTCTATTAAATAATATTCAGAGAAAATTAAGATGAATAATCAGAAAAGATGATGTATACTGAGGGTCAGGAGTATAAAGTTAAAAGGAGGTGGGCATATGCCTGCATTTTACGCACATGACCGTTTTGGCAAAGAGGTGTTCCCCCGGCTGGACGGTGAGCTGAAACAAATTGTAAAAAAACATTACAGACAATTCAGAATTGGTCTTCAGGGACCGGATCTGTTTTTCTTTTATCGTCCCTATTTACCGAATAAAATTTCAGAATATGGCAATCATTTGCACGATATTTCAGCCTATCCATTCTTTCAACATGCAGTAAAGATTGTGAGAAAAAGGGGAAGAAAAACGAGGGAATACGCGTATCTTCTGGGATTTTTATGCCATTTTATTTTGGATAGTGAATGTCATCCATATGTGGAAACTTACATTGGAAGGAGCGGCGTTCAGCATTTGGAAATCGAGGAGGAATTTGAAAAAATGCTGATGCGTGCAGACGGAAAAGATCCGTTTTCCTATCCGCTGGCAACGCTTGTGCCGGTGGATATTGCAACAGCAGAGGCTATCCGACCATTTTATGAAAATGTGACAAGTAAAATTATTCTTCGCTCCTTAAAAGATATGCGAATGATAAAAAGGCTTTTTACAACCAGGACGCCAGGAAAGCAGGCGCTGATCAATACAGCCATGAAGATGACAGGAAAGTATGCCAGTATGAAAGGATTGATGAATCAGCGCATGGATAATCCCAAATGTCGGGAGAGTAATCAGGAATTAAAGCGAAGATTTGATGATTCAGTCGGGCTGGCAGTTAAAATGATAGAGAGTCTGGATGAGAGTATACAGACGGGAAAGGAGCTGGAGAAGCGTCTTGACCGTACATTTGGATAATCAGAAAAATAGAAAAGAAATCAAGGGCAATATATCAGGATATGGAAGAAAGAGGGTTCTAAGTCTGATACTTATTGCCCTCTGTCTTTTTCTGTCTTCCTGTCAGTCGCAGACTAAAGATACAGGGCAGGATGTCGTTTCTGTACCAGCAGAGCAAATAGCGCTGGAAGAGGTGCCGGAATATTCAGGAGAACCTTATATAGAGATTGATGAAGGGGAACCGGATTTCTCAGATACAGAGTTGACGGCAGATTCTTATGAAACATATCGTGAACTCGATGCCCTGGGACGATGTCAGAGCGCAGAAGCATGCGTAGGTACAGATCTGATGCCGGATAAGGAAAGGGAAAGTATCGGGCAGATTAAGCCATCGGGATGGCAGACTGTAAAATATGACAATGTAGATGGAAAATATCTCTATAACCGCTGCCATCTGATCGGCTATCAGCTTACAGCTGAAAATGCCAACGAAAAGAACCTGATTACAGGGACAAGATATATGAATACAGAAGGAATGCTCCCTTTTGAAAATGAGATTGCCGACTATGTACAAGAGACAGAGAATCATGTCATGTATCGGGTTACACCGGTATTTGAAGGGAATAATCTTGTGGCATCCGGTGTGTGGATGGAGGCAGAATCTGTGGAGGATAAGGGGAAAGGAGTCTCCTTTAATGTATATGTCTATAACGTCCAGCCGGGAATAGAAATTGACTATAGCCAGGGAAACAGTTGGGAAACAGAGGAGTCGGCTAAAGAGACGTATATCATTAATGAAAATACAGACAAATTCCATAAACCGGATTGTTCCAGTGTTTCCGATATAAAATCACATAATAAGAAAGAATTTAACGGAAGGAAAGAAGATCTTCTGGCAGAAGGTTATACTCCCTGCAAACGATGTCAACCATAAGTTTATAAAAATTTAATATTTGGTTTTTGCTATAGGTGTTATAATATACGTGTAACAAGGAAACAGATTTAACTGACCTCTTTGTTTTGCAAAGTTGAAGGCTGTTAAGCATCAGATTTTGGAGGAAAAGATAAATGAATACTTTAAAAGCTGAAAAAAGAAACATGCAGACAAAAGCAAAAAAACTTAGAAGGGAAGGCTTTGTTACCGGAATTGTATTTGGCAGAGAGATGAAAGAATCTATGCCGATACAGATATTAAAAGCAGATGCAGAGCGCCTGATTAAAAGCCATGGAAAAGGCAGTCAGATTATGTTGGAAGTTGAAGGCCAGACTATGGATGTTTTGGTTAAAGAGATTGATTTTAATCCATTAAAGACGGAAATCTATGAAATTGATTTTCAGGCTCTAGTAAGCGGTGAAAAAGTACACTCTGTAGCTGAGATAATTCTTTTGAATCATGAAAAGGTTAATACAGGACTTGTACAACAGACATTGCACGAAGTTTCCTATAAAGCAGTTCCGGCAGCACTGGTTGAGAAGGTAGAAATTGATGTAGGAGATATGAAACTTGGAGATTCAATACAAGTAAAAGATCTGGATATTGCTAAGAATAGTGATATTGACCTTATTACAAATCCAGAAACGACAGTTGTAGCCGTTACAGAGATTCATGGACAAGATTCAGAGGCAGAGGAAACACAAGAAGCAGAATAAAATATCAGAATTTAAGGATACACAGAAACTAAGCTGTGTATCCTTTTTTGTACTGACGATGAGCCAAAGTCCGGGCTTGTCAAAAAAACAGGGCTCTCCTTTCCTGTGCGAGAAATTTTCTGTAACAGTCACGCATAAAGCGAATAGTGTACAGGATATCTTCTTCCGTGGTTTCCGGATGAATCGTGCAGAAACGTAAAACTTTTTTTCCCTTTAGTTCAGTTGTAAAGACACCGGCATAACCGCTGGAGAGGATTTCACAGGAGATCCTGGCATTCAGATGATCTTTTTGAGCTTCTGTCAAAGAGTGGGAATTAAAGCGGAAATTAATAACTGCCATGTGAGCTGGAGAGATAATTTCCACTTCCGGATATTGCCGAAGAATATTCTGGGCATATTCAGCAAGAAGAAAGCCATGATGAATGGCATCGCTGACAGCATCGCTTCCCATAACCTGAAGCGTGAACCACAGTTTCAGCCCGCGGGCAGGACGGGTAAGTTCTATGCCAAGGTTCCATGGATTTAAAGATTCTTCTTCAGCGTCAAGATCTTTCAAATATTCGGGATGAGAGTGAAAAGTCCGTACCATATCAGCCTTATTATTTACAAGTATCATGCCACATCCGTAAGTCTGAAACAGCCATTTGTGAGCATCCCAGCTTAAACTGTCAGCCAGTTCGATTCCTTTTAAAAGATAACGCCGCTGATGGCACAGAAGAATGGAGGCACCAAAAGCTCCGTCCACATGCATCCACATGTTGTAATGGCGACAGACTGCGGAAATGGCTGGGAGGGGATCAATACTTCCGGTATTTGTAGTTCCGGCGCTTGCTACAGCGACAAAGGGAATTAATCCCTGGCTGATGTCTTCTTTTATGGCGCATTCCAGCAGGTATGGATCCATACAAAAATGTTCATCCACAGGAATTTTCCGGATTCTTTTTTCAGAAATTCCGATGACATGGAGGCCTTTTGCTAAAGAACTATGAGTCTGTTCTGAAAGATAAGCCGTTCCAAGATGCCATTGGTCGTCTTTTAAATATTTATCTCTGGCAATGGTAAGTGCGGTAAGATTGGCCATGGACCCTCCGGAGACAAAGAGACCACCGGCGTTCTTGGAGAACCCTGCCTTGCTGCACAGCCAGCGGAGTACTTGTTCTTCCAGAATATATCCTGTGGGGAAGTTTGCATAGCTTCCGGCGTGTCGGTTGTAGGCAGCAGTCATGATGTCACCGAGCCAGGAAAGTTTGGAGGCTGTACTTGGGATAAATCCCAGGAAGCGGGGATGCCCGGAATCATATCCAAAAGCATATACCTGCTCTTGCATAAAGGAGACGATCTTTTCCGGTTCCTGTCCTTTTTCCGGAATATTCATTTCCTTCAGTGCCCCAAGGAGTGAAGCGCCGGCATTTGTGATCGCCTCGTTTTCCTTGGCATATTTCTGAGAAAAGAAGTCTTTGATAAAGTTTTTTGTAATCTGTTCTAACCTTTTTTCTTCTGCTGATTTATTCATTGCTTTGCACCTCACTTGCTTTTGTTTGTCTATTATAGTAACATCTTATTAGATATTTTTAAAATTCATAGATTTAATATACATATGAGAAAAAATAATAGGAGAAAAAATGGAGTTCAGGAATTTAACAACTTTCTTGAAAGTGGCAGAATTGAAAAATATTTCAAAAGCGGCACAGAAGCTGGGATATTCCCAGTCAGCAGTAACATTACAGATTCAGCAGCTGGAAAAAGAATTGGAAACAAGGCTGTTTGAAAGAGTGGGAAAAGGAGTTGTTCTGACAGAACAAGGACAGGAATTTCTGTTTTATGTTAATGAGATAATGAGTACCACGAATCAGGCGATTCAGTCTGTCCAAAACCATGGTAGAAAAAAGGAGCCACAGGAAATGACAGGAATCCTTCGCATTGGAAGTGTGGAATCTATTTCAACAGCACTTTTACCTGAAATTGTACTGGAATTTCATCGGCGTTATCCCAAAGTGGAAATCACGATATCCACACAAGGAAGAGATATATTGATTGAACAAATCAGAGATAACAGTCTGGACTTATTTCTGACACTGGATCAGAAGGCAGAGTATTCAGGCCTGGTACGAGAAACACTCCGTGAAGAGGAGATTATCTTTATTATGCCAGTAGCAGGAAAGACAGAGCAAGGCTCCGTAGATGCAGATGCTTTATGCAGGGAAACGTTTGTATTAACAGAACGGGGAGAAAGCTATAGATTTGAACTGGAAAGAGCACTGGCTAAACGAGGATTGAATGTACGTGCACAGCTGGAAATCGGGAATACAGAAACGATTGTACATATGGTAGAAGCAGGTTTTGGCATATCGTTTCTTCCACATTTCTCAGCTAGAAAAGCGCTGGAAACAGGGAAAGTGTGCCAGATGGAAACGGATCTTCCAGTCCTGACCATGTGGCTGCAGTTGTATTATCATAAAAATAAATGGATTTCACCCCAGATGGAAGCCTTCCTTTCTGTGGTCAGAGAATATTTTCATGTGCTGTAAAAATGCAAAAGGAAGGCTGTATTTTTATTCTTGCTTTAGATTAGTTTGCTTTCATTAAGAGACTCGTCCTTCTGGGCTTTCAGCATAGTGGCAATGCACAAAAAGAAAATAAGACAAAAGCAAAGGATAACGGTCATGCCAGCTTCTAAGCCAAACAGATCATTGAAAATCCCTGCAATCCAAGGACCAACAGCACCGCCCAGTCCTCCGGCACCATAAAACAGTCCCAGTTTTGTTCCGGGATGAGGAGATGGCATACCGGAAATGACAGCAGTGGCGGTTGGAAATATAATAGAATATCCGAAACCTGTAAAAGCAAGGACAATGGAGGCAGAGGCCGGACCGAAACTTCCAATGGCGATAAATGCTGTGGATAAAGCTGAAAAGAGCAGAAGGCTTTGTAAATGTCCCAGACGATCAACGAAAATGCTTCCGAGAAAACGTCCTACAGCCATACCAGTAAAATGGATGGAAAGATACAGGGAGCTTTCCACTACAGAAACATGGCGGGCTTTTTGAAGAAAATCCACCATCCATGTAGAAACTCCAATTTCAGCGGCAACATAGGAAAATATAGCAAAATAAAGAAAGCGGACCCGGGGATGTGCTATCATTTTTTGCATTTCATGAATGGATACCCGTTCTTTTTTTGCGTGAAATTTTTCTTTTGGCAGTTTCATAAAAAGCAAGTAAAGTCCGACAGGGATCACAGCAGTCAAACTGATTCGGTATACGGTACGCCAGGAGATATCCTGATGAAACAGCCATCCTGCTATAAGGGGAGTCAATACAGCACCAATTCCAAAAAAAGCATTTAAAAGATTCAGATACCTGCCTCTGTCTTTTATACAGGCGGAGGCAATAATATTTCCGCCTGCCAATTCCAGCGAACCACATCCCCAACCAATAAAGAAGATAAAGAAAAAGAAGAAAGGAATGCCGGAGGCAAACGAATATCCGATGATACCAAGAAGCAGGCAGCATATCGCGAGGAGCAGAGGAAATTTTTGCCCAAAAAGATCTGCAAGATACCCTGCAAAAAAGGAAGCCAGAAAAAATCCGGTGTACTCCATAAATGTAATTGCTCCGCCCAGAGAATAATCAAATCCCATATCCGATAAAATGACAGGAATTGCAGGACCTTTCATATTATCAATAAAACCAAATAGAAGATAAGAAAGAAAACATCCGATGATGATGTAATGTTGTGAAAATTTTTGCTTCATTTAGTGCCTCCTTTAAGTGATGTGATATAATATAAAAATAATATCGAAAAAGTTAAAAATAAATAGATAAACCTATCTAAAAATATAAAAATCATATCAAAAGGTGAGGGGGCAACTGAAGTGTTCAAAGGGAAAGTAGAAGTGGATCAAGAGCTTCAGGAGAAAATCAGGTATGAGAGTTCAGAATTTCCCATTATTAACAGAGCAGATGTATTTGACGAATTTATTGACGGTGAATTCAGCTGCCATTGGCATGAAGATATTGAATTTACGATAGTTGTGCAAGGAGAAGTGGAATTTCGGATTCATCAGGCATCGAAAGAACAGCAGATAAAAATATTGAAAGCAGGAGATGGAGCTTTTATTAATGCAAAAACCATGCATTCTGCACGGCAGACAGTTCCACATTCGATTGCCTATTATTTTGTAATTCCTGCCTGGATTTTTCAAATGCAGGCCTCAGATCTTATCTATCAAAAATATGTACTTCCTATTTTGCAAAGACCGGTAGCTGGTCTTTATTTAGAAAAGGACAATCCGGCGGACTGGGAACTTTTAGACGCATTGGGGAGATTTTTCAGAATCCGGCAGTCAAAAGAATGGGAACTGGAAATTATGGAAAATTTATGCGCCATCTGGAGGAGTTTATGGAAAAGGATGCATCAGGTCAAAGAAGAAAGACACCTGTCTTCTGCAAGAAAACGTCAGGAATATCGTGTGAGGAAGATGTTGGAGTATATTCATGATAATTTTGACAGGAACATTAGTGTAGAGGATATGGCAGCAGCTGTTCACATAAGCAAGAGTGAATGTTTCCGAAGCTTTCAAAATATTGTATGCAAGGCGCCGGCAGATTATCTGATCCAGTATCGTTTGGCGCAGGCTTCCAGAATGCTCGCCCAGACAGATATGAGCATTGCTGAAGTAGGGTTGAAATCAGGTTTCCAAAGTTCCAGCTATTTTGGGAAAATGTTCAGAGACAGAAAAGGAATAACCCCTGGTAGATATCGGAAGTTGTACGGACAAAAAAGAAGCGGTTTCTGAGGAAGATAAATTATAGAAAAAACAAATAAATACGGAGTAGTTATTGAAAAAAACGATTACAAATATCACCCTTTTCATTGTTGGAGCAAAGTAAAAGTGATACCGTTTATATAGAGTTGTAAAAGATAAAACAAAAAGGGGCGATATGGTGGAGAATAAAAACGGATCGATTTATTTTGATAATGGGAGTACTTCTTATCCCAAAGCACCTAACGTGGCCCGGGAAGTTGGCAGATTGCTTGAAGAAGGTGCCTTTAATATTAATCGGGGAAATTATGAAGGCGCATATGAAGTGGCAGATAAGGTGCTGGAGACAAGAGAGCAGCTGGCGGATCTTTTTCATGCAGAAAGTTCCCGGCAGGTTATTTTTACACCGGGGATCACCCATTCTCTTAACTACTTTATCCGGGGATTTCTCAAATCCGGGGATCATGTCCTGGTCACAGGAATGGAACATAATGCAGTTATGAGACCTTTGTATGCTATGGAAAAGCAGGGAATCTGCTATGAAACGATTCAGACAGATGAAGAAGGAAATGTATCATTGGAAGATATGGAACATAAAATCCGTCCTAATACAAAGGCGGTTATTGTGCTTCACGCTTCTAATGTGTGCGGATCGATTGTGCCAATTGAAGAAATAGGAAAAATCTGCAGAGAGCGCCAGATTTATTTTGTGGTAGATACGGCTCAAAGTGCAGGAACCATTCCAGTTGATATGAAAGGAGCAGAAATTGATTTTCTTGCTTTTACTGGACATAAAGGCCTTTTGGGACCACAGGGGATAGGGGGATTTTTGATTTCCCCGGATCTTGATGCCAAGATGGAACCTCTGATTATGGGAGGAACAGGCAGTCAGTCAGACCGGTTTGAGATGCCTAAGTCCCTGCCCGATAAATATGAAAGCGGAACGCTTAATCTTCCAGGGATTATCGGACTTCATGCTTCATTGGCCTATATCAAAGAGCAGGGAGTGGAGAAGATTCATCAGAAAAAAATGGAGCTGACAGAATATTTCCTGGAGCAGGTGAAGGAATTTTCTAATATACGTATTGTAGGAAAGAAAGGCAGTAAAGACAGAGTGGCAGTTGTCTCTTTGGATTTTTTAAACATGGATAATGCAGAAGCAGCCTTTGTATTAGAGCAAAAATATGGAATTATGACCAGAGTTGGCCTTCACTGTGCACCGGCAGCCCACCGTACGCTGGGGACATATCCGCAAGGTACGGTACGCTTTGCATTTAGTGCTTTTAATACAACAGAAGAAATCGACCAGTGTATACAGGCATTTAAAGCATTGTAAATAAGTCAAGAGAAAAGCCTATAGAAAATATCTATAAAACAATTGAATTATTATAAAAAGCAATAAGAAAACAGCCTCTTTTCAATTGTTCGGAAATTCTAAAAGTGTTACCGTAATAGAAGGAGTATTTTGTATAGTACAAGAAGAGGAGGATGTTTAATTATGGCAGATTACAGAAAAATGTGGGAAGATTTGGGAATGGATGTAGATACACACGATCAGCTTTGCGAAGTACTTCCTCAGGCATTTGGAGATGTGTACCTTTCCCAGGATAATAGACCGGAAGCGATGGATTATTTCAATTTTGTTGTTGCGGAAATACATGGAGTTCGTCCGGCAGAGTTAATTGAGCACCAGAAAAAAGGTGGAAAAGTATTCGGAACATTTTGCGTATATGTACCGGATGAAATCGTTTTTGCAGCAGATGCGATTGCAACAGGTCTGTGCGGCGGTTCACAGTTCTGGGTTCCGGGCGGTGAGAAAGTGCTGCCGACGAATACATGCCCTCTAATTAAAGCATCTGTAGGAGCAAGACTGGATCGCACCTGTCCATTTTTCCGCATTGCCGATATGTATGTAGGTGAAACAACCTGTGATGGAAAGAAAAAAGCATGGGAGATTCTGGCAAATGATGTTCCGGTACATGTAATGGATCTGCCTCAGATGAAGCGGGATAAAGACGTCTGTTCCTGGGCGGATGAAATCCGGGAATTCAAAAAGGTAGTGGAAGACTTTACCGGAAATAAAGTGACAGTAGAAAAGCTTGCTGAAAGTATTCACATGATTAATGAGAAGAGAAAAGCATTGGCAAGACTCTATAGTTTCCGTAAAAATGAAAAGCTTCCTATCAGTGGAAAAGATGTGCTTTTGATTTCACAGATTGCTTTCTATGATGATCCCACAAGGTTCACCGAGATGACAAATAAACTTTGTGATGAACTGGAAAATAGAGTGGCAGAGGGTGTAAGTGTATTTGAAGAAGGTACAAAGAGGATCATGCTGACAGGTACACCACTTGCTATTCCGAACTGGAAGATCCACAATCTGGTAGAGACAAGCGGAGGAGCTGTTGTCTGTGAAGAAATGTGTACGGGTACAAGATATTTTGAACGTCTTGTAGATGAGACAAAGACAACAGTAGAGGAACAGATCGATGCCATTGCAGAAAGATATATGGGAATCAATTGTGCATGCTTTACACCAAATCATGCAAGAATAGACGACATTATCCGTCTGGCAAAAGAATACAAAGTAGATGGTGTTATCGATGTAAACTTAAAATTCTGCAGCCTTTATGACGTAGAAGGTTACACGGTTGAAAAAGCACTGAAAGAAGCGGGAATTCCTGTGCTTGGAATTGAAACAGATTATGTGGATAGCGATGCACAGCAGCTTCGTACAAGAATCAGCGCATTTATCGAAATGCTGGGGGCATAACAGCATGTCAGAAAAGCAGCATTACATTTTATTTCCCAATCATGATAATGGAATGAGGCTTCACAGAGAGCTGAAAGCGCGAGGAATCAGGGCGATTATCGCCCCGACTCCCAGAAGTGTAAGTAAATGTTGTGGGATCTCATTGATCTATCAAGAAGAGGACACGGAAGCAATTCAGGAATGTATTCAGGAAAAAGGAATTGAAATTCTGGATATGGTAGTGGTTGAGAAAGATATCAACCCAGGCAGAGACCGGTACTGCTGATAATAAGCCGGAATAGACATAAGGAATAAGACGAAGGGATAGTACATGAATTACGTAGGAATAGACATTGGTTCCACAGCTGCCAAGGTTGTGGTAAGAGGAGAGAAAGAGATTGCATTTACCATGCCTACCGGCTGGAGCAGTAAGGAAACCGCACAGGCAATCCGGGAAAACCTTCAGAAAGAAGGAGTAATGATTGGGGAGGGGCAGGCAAAAGTTGTGGCTACCGGATATGGAAGGATTGCTGTGGACTATGCAGATTATGTAATTACAGAGATTACCTGCCATGCAAGAGGAGGAAGAGAATTAGGAAGTGATCATTGTGCAGTCATTGACGTGGGCGGTCAGGATACGAAAGTGATTCTGATTGAACACGGTATGGTGCAGGATTTTCTTATGAATGATAAATGCTCTGCAGGAACCGGGAAATTCCTGGAAATCATGGCAAACCGTCTGGGTGTTACATTGCAGGAACTTTTTGATATGGCCTCAAAAGGAGAGACTCTTTCTATAAGTTCTCTGTGTACAGTTTTTGCTGAATCAGAGGTAATTAATTACATTGGAGAAGGTAGAAAAAGAGAGGACATTGCAGCTGGGGTTGTGGATTCCGTTGCAGCCAAAGTGGCGCAGCTTGCGATGAGAAAAGAGTTACCGGAGCACATTATTATTACAGGCGGGCTTAGCAACAGCGAATATTTTACGAAAATATTGTCACAGAAAATAGGTCAGACAGTGTGCCCAATTGAAGAGGGAAGATATGCAGGCGCTTTGGGAGCAGCATTACTGGCAAAAGAAAAGACCAAAAAAGATAATAGCAGATAAGAAGGAGATCAAAATGGAACTAATCAAAGAATTGCCGGAAGTATTTGAAGAATTTGCAGAGCAGCGGAAAAATTCATTTCTTGGGGTGAAAAAGTTAAAAGAACAGGGTGTTCCTATTGTAGGAGCATATTGTACTTATTTTCCACAGGAAATAGCAATGGCTATGGGAGCTGCTACAGTAGGACTATGCTCCACATCCGATGAGACGATACCGGAAGCGGAAAGGGATCTTCCCAAGAATCTCTGTCCTCTGATTAAGTCCAGTTATGGATTTGCAAAGACAGATAAATGTCCGTTTTTCTATTTTTCCGATGTGGTAGTAGGAGAAACTACTTGTGACGGAAAGAAAAAGATGTATGAATATATGTCCCAATTTAAGGATGTATTTTTGATGGAACTTCCCAATACTCAGGGGGAAGAGGCTTTGAAACTGTGGAAAAGTGAGATTATCCGGTTCAAAGAATATTTGGAAAAGAAATTTGATGTAACGATTACAGAAGATGACATCCGGGAAGCAGTAAAAATTAATAATGCGGGAAGACGTTCCCTGAAGAAATTATATGAAGTTATGAAAAACGATCCGGTTCCGATTTGCGGACATGATCTTTTTAAAGTATTATATGGAAGCACTTTTAAATTTGACAGAAGAGAAATTCCAGGAGAAGTGGATGCTCTTGTGGCAAAGATTGAAAAAGAGTATGCAGAAGGGAAAATGCTGGAAAAGATGCCTCGTATTCTTGTGACAGGATGTCCGGTAGGAGGAGCGACAGAAAAGGTGATCCAGGCAATAGAGAGCAATGGTGCTGTAGTTGTTACATATGAAAACTGCAGTGGGGCAAAATCCATTGATAAGCTGGTAGATGAAGACAATCCGGATATTTATGATGCCCTGGCAAGAAGATATCTAAACATCGGATGTTCCGTTATGACACCGAATCCAAACAGACTGGAATTGCTTGGAAGACTGATTGATGAATATAAGGTTGACGGAGTAGTTGAAATGACACTTCAGGCATGTCATACTTATAATGTGGAGGCATTTGGTATCCGCAAATTCGTAAATCAGGAAAAAGGGATTCCGTATCTGAATGTGGAGACAGATTATTCACAGGCAGATATCGGACAGCTGAATACGCGAATTGCAGCATTTATTGAAATGCTGTAATCACATAGATATAAAGAAAGGTGGAAAAAACATGATAACAGTAAATGCAATGGGAGATAACTGCCCAATTCCGGTAATTAAGACAAAGAAGGCAATGCAGGCTCTGACAGGACCGGAAACAATAGAAGTTCTTGTAGATAATGAAATTGCTGTACAGAACGTATCAAAAATGGCAGCATCCAGTGGGGGTAAAGTTACTTCCGAGAAAAAGGGAGAAAAAGAATTCCGGATTGTGATCGAAATGGAAGGCGCACCGGCACAGACTGCCGGAGATGAGGAAACTTCCTGTATTCCAGATGCCAGAGAAAATACAGTAGTTGTTGTAGCTTCTGATCGTATGGGTGAAGGCAATGATGCACTTGGAAAAGTTTTGATTAAAGGATTTATTTTTGCAGTAACACAGCTGGAGACCCTTCCAAAAACTATGTTGTTTTACAATGGAGGAGCCACTTTGACATGTGAAGGTTCCGATTCTTTGGAAGATTTAAAGAGCTTGGAGGCACAGGGTGTGGAAATTATGACATGTGGTACATGCCTCGACTATTATGGATTAAAAGAAAAACTTGCTGTTGGATCTGTGACAAATATGTACAGTATTGTTGAAACAATGGCAGGAGCTGCAAAAATTATTCGTCCATAGCATATTTATGGTCATAGAAAAACAGATAGAAAATTTCTATCTGTTTTTTTGTGGCAGTAAAGGTGGAAAATCTTGTGGTTTAGTGAGGAAAGTAGTATTCTTATGAAGAAGACTATCATGCCAAAAATGAAGGGGGTTTTGTTTTGCGAAAAAGAATGTGGTGTTCTCTTCTGATTGCAATTACATTGATTTTCACCATGATTCCGGTCAATGTTTTTGCGGAAGGGGACGAAGAGTCAGGTAATGATAAAGGCGTTGTCGCTGCAGATGAATCCGTCATTACGCATACGGCTAAAATTAACGGTATATATTATAGCGGCGGTGAAGAGAGCGTTTTTAAGAAAGGGGAAGAAGTTGTCCTAAGCATTGAAGATGTTACATTAGATGGACAGGCACCGGATCCGGCCGACGTTTCTTATCAATGGCGGTTCTATGATGATCAAGGAAAGGAAAATATAATTCAAGGCGCCGTTTCATCCAGCTATACGTTCCAGTTTTCAGGTATAAAGCAATATGACTGTGTCATTACAGTTGGTGATGTATCGATGGGTTCCTTTTTTGAATTAAAAGAAGATACGTTGACAGTAACAGCAACGGCAAATCCACAAGGAGCTTTAGATGAAGATGATATTTATCAAATAAAGGATGTATCTTTGGGACAAACAGTGGATTTAGCAGTAGAAGCTTCTTCAACAAATCCGGGTGCAGATATGACATATAAGTGGAGTTATATGGTTCTTGCAACCGAAGATCTGCCGGAAGATGTGGGAATCGTAGGAAACAAATGCACTTTTACAAAAAAACCTGGAGTGGAAGTATATACATGTGAAGTGTCTGATGGAAATGTGACAAAATACGTATATTTTTATATCAGTCCCAAGAATACCTTAAATGTTACACCGGTTATGAACGGGATTAATCCGGAACGTTTTGAAAGAGGATACATGTTTGTTGCAAAGCCAGGGACAGAAGTAACCATGACACCAGGTGCTGTTTCATCAGAAGGAACCGTTACGTATCGGTGGGAAAAGCGAGAATATGATTCTGTCACCGGACAGCCGATCGTGACAGATTTGGGTACTTCTGATACGATAACTGTTACAAAAAGTGAGACAGATAACGATGATTTGCGCGGATTTGAACAATATGAATGTTATATTCAGGATGGAAATGAAATAGAGAATGTAGGCTTTGTTTTATTCAGCCTGGAACCATATCAGGTAAAGACAGAAGTGGAATCAGACAGCAGTGTGCCATCTATTTCCATTAACAATACGCCAGAAGATCTGTCCAATGATTTATTGAAAGATAGTTTAAATGCATTAAGTTTAGGAACCACGGCACAGGTGACATTAACTGCAGAGACACAAGATGCATTGGAGTCAGAAGAAGAAAATGCAGTAAATGAGATACTTCCTGGTGACAGTGAAGTAGGTATGTATTTGGATTTAAACTTATACAAAAAAGTGGATAAAGAGGGCGAGAAAACTCAAATTACAGAGACACAGACAGCCATTAATTTATCCGTTGATATTCCGGAAGATTTAATCAACAGTGATAATAATGCTTCCAGAGACTATCAAATTATCAGAGTCCATGAAGGAGAAGCAGAGATTCTTGACTGTCAATATGATAAAGATAATGAGAGAGTGACCTTTAATACAGATAAATTCTCCACTTATGTGCTGGCATATAGTGATGAGACATCCGGCCATATCCATGGTGATACAGAGATCATCAATGAAAAACAACCTACATGTACGGAAGACGGCTATACCGGCGATAAGATCTGTAAAGAATGCAAAGCAGTGATTGAAAAGGGTCATGTCATTTCAAAATTAGGACATAACTTTAAGAACGGAAAATGTACAGTATGCGGAGCGGCAGATCCGAATTTCAAACTGACAAAGTCGGATGCAAGCAGTTCGAATTCTCCAAAAACAGGAGATACTACAAATATGGCAGGCTGGATCATTCTGCTTGTCGCATCAGGTGTAGGATTGATTTCTCTGTTTATTTACAGAAGAAAACACAACTATCAGAAATAAGCTAAAATAGATTTTAGTGAATAAAAAAGGAGTACTTGGGGTGTTTGCCCGCAAGTACTCCTTTTTTATTATCTGTTTTTTCTATGACCGCATCCATACTGATTTCCTGTGCCATCCTGAGGACGTACTCTGTCTGCGTAGTTGTCGCAGCCACCGCCGTTGCCAGAACCAGTATAGTTATCGCAGACGCCGTCGTTATCAGAATCTACATAACCGCTGCCATTTCCCCAATTACTGTTACCGGAATTACCATTGCCACCGCCGTTGCCAGAACCAGTATAGTTGTCGCAGACGCCGTCATTATCTGCATCCATATATTTTGCATTTGTTACAATTTTTGAAGCGACAGATTCTGCTGTGGCAGAAGCGTTGCTGAGAGAATTACAAAGAGCAGTACATGATGCAACTTGCTGTTTGGTGTAATCACAGATTCCATTATTGTCAGAATCCGTATAATGTTTACCACTTTCGGCTGCAAATACACTGGTAGTAGCTGCAGATAGTAGTACTCCTGCTACGAGAAAAGTAATCACTGTTTTTTTCATAAAAAGTCCTCCATTCATATGCTTATGTTTTTTATCTTTTATAATTAATACGATTGGAACAGAAAAATCCTTTCAAGAAAAGAAAAAAACTTGTAATGTAATGAGATTTATTTTGAGATATATTATAATTATTTTGTCACTGTTTCAGTAGAGGTGGTAAAAGAGTAAGGAGAGTTTGAATTGGTATTTGAGAAGCTTGATAGAAAAAAGTGGGTAAGAAAAGAATATTTTCAACATTATTTTGTAAATGTACCGTGTACATACAGTATGACTGTTAAATTGGATATTACTCGTATGATAGAAAAGAAAGAAAAGTTGTATCCTTCTATGTTGTATTATCTTACGACTATTGTAAATCGCCATCCGGAATTTAGAACAGCTATTAATGGAGATGGTGAGTTGGGGATATATGAGAAAATGATACCCAGTTATACTGTGTTTCATAAAGATACGGAGACATTTTCTAATCTTTGGACTCCGTATTATTCTGAGTTGGAAAATTTTTGTAGGGCATATGAAAGTGATTTACAACAATATGGGAATAAAAAGGGATTGATAGGAAAGCCGAATCCGCCTGAAAATGTTTTCAATGTTTCTATGATACCATGGACTACATTTGAAGGATTTCATTTAAACTTACAGAAAGGATATGAATATCTGTTGCCGGTCTTTACAATGGGGAAATACTATTTAGAGGGCGAAAAAACCTTATTACCCCTGGCAATTCAAGTGCATCATGCTGTTTGTGATGGATATCATGTTTGTCGTTTTGTGAATGAATTGCAAGAATTGATAAATCGTCCTTAAACTATATTGGCATTGAGGGAGGAGAATTTATTTGGAGATAAAGAGTGAAGTGCTTCTACAGTATAAAAAATTAATACAAACAACAAATATACAGGAAAGCTATCAAGAAATCATAAAACTCATAAAACATATCCGGGCTAACCTGGTAACCCAAATGGATGACTATGACTTTTCGAGTAAAGTAGTGGAAAACCAAATGGACTTTTCCTATTTTCAGGCAACTAAGAAAGTATTGAAGGAAAAGGGGTTAAAGATTCAGGTGGTATTCATACATAAATCTTGTTTATTTGAAGTGTGGATGTCAGGATATAACAGAGCGATTCAATGCAAATATAATGAAATGCTTGCTGCTGTAAAATGCCCTTATGAAAGATGTGAAAATCCGGAAAAAAATGATTTTATCGTGAAGATTCCGGTAAAGAAAAGTATAGGTCTGGATCAGACAGAAAGCATGATTGAAGAGATGGAATATGATATCAGAGAATTGGAAACTTTTTTTGAAGACCATAAGATAAATGTATACAAGGAGAAGAAATGAACAACGAAAAAATATACGGCATGCTTTTTTCAAAAGTTTATCCTATGTTATATGCTAAAGCCGAAAGAAAAGGACGAACCAAAGAAGAAGTAGATGAAATAACAAGCTGGTTAACAGGGTATAGTACAGAGAAGATAACAACGTTACTTCACTCAGATCTTACTTATGGGGAGTTCTTTACACAAGCGCCCTCCTTAAATGAAAATAGAAGATTGATCAAAGGTGTTATTTGTGGGGTTTGCGTTGAAGACATAGAGGAACCATTGATGCAGGAAATTCGATATTTAGATAAATTGATTGATGAACTTGCTAAGGGGAAAAGCATGGATAACATCAAGAGACAATAGAATCCTTATTTGCCCGATGTAAATGTGAGAATACCTGTAATTTTAAGGGAGAAAGAGATGACAATTTATGTAGATGCGGACGCTTGTCCGGTAGTTCGTATTGTAGAACATTTTGCAATAAAATACGAAGTTCCCTGTATCCTGCTATGCGACACTAACCATGTGCTTCATTCCGACTACAGTGAGGTAATTGTGGTAGGTGCCGGAGCGGATGCAGTGGATTTTAAACTGATTTCACTTTTAACCCCTGGAGATATCTGTGTAACACAGGACTATGGGGTGGCAGTTATGGCTTTGGGAAAGAGATGTTTTTGTATCCATCAGAGTGGTAAATGGTACACCGATGAAAACATAGATCAGATGCTGATGGAGCGGCATCTGGCAAAGAAGGCCAGAAGAAGCAGCAGGAGGCATCATTTGAAAGGACCTTCCAGAAGGACGGAAGAGGATGATCAGCGGTTTGCAGAGTCTTTTGAGAAGATGATCCGCAAGGCGTTGAAAATTTGAATACTGAGAAAGGAGTTTATCACAGATGTTTTTTATTATGGGAATCAGTCAGGGGAGAAAAGACTTTTCCTATGACCATATGTTTATCTGCGACCGCTGTGGGTCTTATGGCAGATATCAGGTGTTCATGACTTATATGTATTTTTCTTTCTTTTTTATTCCTATTTTCAAATGGAATAAAGCGTATTACGTACAGACGACCTGCTGTGGAACGGTGTATGCACTGGATCCGGAAATAGGGAGAAGAATTGCGGCAGGAGAGAATATAGAGATTTTGCCCCAGCATTTGACGATGGTGCAGCCGGGGCACCGGAGTAGCTATCGGAAATGCAGCCAGTGTGGCTATGAAACACAGGAAGATTTTGAATACTGTCCGAAGTGCGGAAGGAGATTTTAAGATGGATCAAAAGGAAATGCAGTGGGATCGGCTACTGAAAATTCGTACTTCCGGGCGGGATGATTCTCATTCTGATCAGTATCATTATCCCTATGAGCCAACGCCTTACTGCGTGTTGGAACGTCTGGCGGGGAGCGGTTGGATCAGAAAGAAGCAGGTGCTTCTGGATTATGGTACAGGAAAAGGCAGGGTATGTTTTTTCCTGTCATATCAGACAAGGTGCCGGGCAGTAGGGATTGAATATGATGAACGGATCTATGCCGGGGCAATGGAAAATCTGAAACATGCTGTATCCGGCGGAAGAGTCTCTTTTGTCCGGGAGAATGCGGAGCAATATCTGGTAGGAGAAGAGGTGGAGCACTGTTATTTTTTTAATCCTTTTTCCGTGGAAATTTTACGAAAGGTCCTGGCAAGGATTGAAGAATCTTATTATGAGAATCCCAGACAGATCTTGTTGTTTTTCTATTATCCATCGGAGGAATATGTTAGTTTCTTGATGACCCGGGAAGAGCTGATGTTTCTGGATGAGATTGATTGCAGTGACTTGTTTGAAGGAGAAGATCAAAGGGAGCGGATTTTGATATTTCAGTTAGGGTACAAATAGAAAGTATTCTTATCATAACAGGCATACACAATCCTTTCATCAGTGGTATAATAAAATAATTGAGAAATGAAAGGAATGATCATATTGAATAAGTTACCTGTTGGTCTTTTGAAACGCTATCTGCTTCTTCTGGTTGGTCTTTCCATCATGGCATTCGGCGTTGCATTTTCTATTAAAGCAAGTCTGGGAACATCCCCTATTTCGAGTGTACCATATGTTGTCAGCTTGTTTACTCCGCTGACTGTGGGAACAGCTACCATTACGATGCACTGTGTATTTATTCTGCTGCAGATCTTGATTTTAAGAAAAAATTATCATCCAATTCAGCTTATGCAGCTCCCGGTTGCCTTCTTTTTTGGCTATTTGACGGACTTTGGTGTGTGGGCAGTCCAGGGCATTCAATGTAATACATACTGGCAGCAGTGGATTGTCTGTCTCATCGGTATTCTGCTGGTGGCTGTGGGAGTCAGTTTTGAAGTCAAAGCAGGAGTGGTAGTGCTGGCAGGCGAAGGGGTGGTATTGGCGATTTGTCAGGTGTTTTCCAAAGTAAAGTTTGGGTACATGAAAGTGGGATTTGATGTGACGCTGGTGATAATCGCCTGCATTTTGTCATTTGTGTTTACTGGTCGGCTGCAGGGTGTAAGGGAAGGAACAGTGGCAGCAGCTCTGCTGGTTGGATTGATTGCAAAAAGGATTGGGAAACTGCTGGCAAAGTGGGAATTGGAAAAGTACAGACGCTAATCAGCTACGCACAGAGCGCTTTTGAAAATAGATGCATTAATGGTTGAAAGTGGTTTTTGAATGGCTATCATTTGGATGGATCTGCGTGAAGAGTATATGTAAAATAATTTGTAATAGATAAAGATAGCAAAATGCTGTCGCATCAATGATTAGAAAATCATAGATGTGGCAGCATTTTTATCTGCATTTACATATTCAACACAAACTGATTGACGTAATAAAGTGCGGCGCCTGCTGCTGCTGCCTCCGTTTTATAATGGCATACTCGGATATAGTCTGCATCCTGTTCGTAAGGATTGAGTTTTATTGCTTTTGCTCTGAGAATGTCAATATAATCCGTCATATAAGCCCCCACATTACCTCCAAGGATGACATTGCAATCGTAACACATTCTGAGGTTGTTTACTGCTAGAGCAAGATGATCCAGATATTCATCGAAAATCTGCTGAAATCCGATATTATCATTTAATTCGTCGAAGAATCGATTTAGATCCCCATCTGTAAAATTGGTCAGAATTTTAGCAGAACAATAAGCATTCAGACATCCTCTCTGACCGCAGTAACATTCCCGGCCATTTGGGATAATCGTCATGTGGCCGAATTCCGAAGCCCGGCAGTTATTTCCAATAGAGATGTCTCTTCCGTTGATCGTGGCGCCGCCGACGCTACTGCTCAATGAAAGATATACTTCTGTTTTTTGAGATGGTGAGATCCATGCTTCAGCGAGTCCGCCGGAGTTTGCATCATTAAACAGAAGAAAAGGATAAGGGATGTGTTTTTTCATTCTTTCGTAAATCCCACCGGACACTTCAATAACCGTAGCATAAGAAATACTTTTTTGATCTTCGCCGACAATGACAGGAAGGGAGATTCCAACTCCGAGCAGCTTCTCTTTTGGAATGGATTTTTCCTGGATAATGTTTTCCAGTTCTTCTGCTGCATGAAGATGATAAGCATCCGTATCTTCAAAAGGAATTCGCATCCGTTTACTTGCGATGATATCACTATCCAGATTAATGATCACAATGGAAAGATGATTGCGTGTGATGTCCATCCCCGCAGCGAAAAAGGCATCGGGTACGCATTTAAGCATGTTTGCTTTCCGTCCGCCGGTGGATTTAAAAGACCCGGAATTATAAATAAGACCATTCTTTTTTAGCTGATTCAAATTATTGGTGACAGTAGGAAGACTTAGATCCAGTCGAGAGGCGATACTTTGTCTTGAGCAGGGTCCATCATAATAAATTGTCCGATATATATCGCCCAAATTTTTTGCTTTTCCATTTTCTTCGTACATAATTAAACTCCTTTACTTTCAAAAATATTGTAACAAAATCTCACAAAAATAACTAGTGATAAAACAAAAAGAGAACATGGAATCATAATAAAGTGTAAAAATATTTATATAACTTAATGATTTAAACACTTTGTTAAATAAAAAACTTTATATAATAAAATAGAAAATAAGTTTACAAAAATTCATTTTACAAATAATATAATATACATATTGCATAAATATCAAGAATAAAACTAGAAAATAATATAAACTTAAAACAAATAATTGACAAAAGTATTTGCGAATGATAGACTGGAAAACAAGGAATATGAAAAAGTTATTCGAAAAGAAAGGACGGAGGGTGAAATGAGCGATATTAAAATGCGAATTTCCGGCGTGGAAAAATCGTTTCCGGGAGTAAAAGCTTTAAGCAACATTGAATTTTCCGTGCGCAGGGGGACTGTACATGCTTTGTGTGGCGAGAACGGCGCTGGAAAATCAACCCTGATGAAAATTATCATGGGGCTTTATAAAGCGGACAAAGGACAGATTTATATCGACGAAAAGCCAGTGGAAATCAAAAATCCTATCCAGGCACGAGAATATGGAATTTCTATGATCGCACAGGAATTGAATTATGTTCCAGAGCTTTCGGTTGAAGAGAACCTGTTTCTTGGAAGACTTCCGGTAAATAAGTTCGGAAAGATCGACTGGAAAAAGGTGCGTCAGGAAACCATTAAGTTTCTGAAAGAAGAAAAATTACCATATGAGCCTTCACAGAAACTTAAAACGCTGACGGTCTCTGATATCCAGATGTTAGAGATTATTAAAGCGGTAACCAATAATGCGCAGATCGTCATTATGGATGAGCCGACTTCATCTATTACAGAAAGGGAAGTAAAACAATTATTTGACAAGATTGCGGAACTGAAAGCAAAAGGAGTTTCTATCATTTACATATCTCACAAGATGGACGAAGTTTTTCAGATCGCAGATGATATTACGGTACTGCGTGACGGATCAGTAGTTTCTACAGATCGGGCAGAAGATCTGGATCTTGATACAGTTATTTCTAGAATGGTCGGTCGTAAACTCTCGAATGTATATCCAAAAGAGGATATAAAAATAGGAGAAAAAGCGATTGAAGTTGAAAACTTCAGTCAGGATAATCTTTTTGAAAACGTAAGTTTCTATGCGAGAAAAGGTGAGATTGTTGGTTTTGCAGGATTAGTAGGTGCAGGACGTACAGAAGTTATGAGAACTGTATTCGGTTTGGATCCTCATAAGGAGGGTACAGTGAAGATTGACGGAAAACCGGTAGTAATTAAGAATACAAGAGACAGTATAAAAAATGGTCTTGTAATGCTTTCCGAAAGCCGGCGTGACGACGGAATCGTACCAGTTCGGAGTATTCAGGAGAATGCAACATTGGCTTCTCTGAAGCAATATATTTACGGTGGATATACGCACAAAGCAAAAGAGAAAAAAGAAGTAAAGGAAATGTTTGGAAAAATGAATGTAAAAGCTCCGTCCATGGATACAGAGATTTCTAAACTTTCCGGAGGTAATCAGCAGAAAGTGCTTCTTGCCAGGTGGATGCTGTGCAATCCTGAAATTATGATTCTGGACGAGCCAACAAGAGGAATCGATGTAGGAGCAAAATATGAGATCTATAAGCTGATTACAGATATTGTAAAGGAAGATAAGGCGGTTATCATGGTATCCTCCGAATTACCGGAGTTGATCGGTATGTGCGACAGGATTTACATCATGTGTCAGGGAAGAATTACCGGATGCATAACAAAAGAAGAATTTTCACAGGAAACGATAATGAAGTTTGCAACCGGTGTTGAAAACCAAGCCTAGGGAGGAGAAAAGTGATGAAAGGAAAAACATCTTATTATTTGCAGAAATTTAGTATTTTTATTGTACTTATTGTACTTTTTATTGGTTGTAGCTTGATCAGTCCATACTTTTTACAGAGCAGCAACCTTGTAAATATTACACGTCAGCTTTGTGTAGGGATTTTGATCGCTTATGGCGAGATGATTTTGATTGTCAGTGGGTTCCTCGATCTTTCTGTAGGTTCCGTTCTTGCGCTTGCCGGAGTATTATCCGTTTCTACTTTTAAAAGTACAGGTTCTATGGCAGCGGCGCTTGCTGTTGCTTTGTTGGTAGCTGTTGCCTGTAACCTGGTAAATGCAACATTTGTTGCGCACTTTAACGTTCCGGCATTTATCGCTACGCTTGGTATGCAGCAGGTTGCGCGAGGACTTGCACTTTATTACACAAACGGACAAAACATTCTCCAGCTTGGAGATTTTGTTAAGATTGGTCAGGGAACAATCGGACCGATCCCGATTCCGGTACTTATTACAGTAGTGGTTACGGTTGTTATCTGGTATCTGGTGAATAATACACGTTATGGACGTGGTCTTTATGCAATCGGCGGCAGTAGAAGCGCAGCAGAAGCAAGTGGTATCAATTCTAAAAGAAGTATTTATATCTCTTATATTGTAAATGGACTTCTTGTAGGTCTTGCAGGAATGATTTTTATGGCAAGAAACAATGCAGGTCTTCCGAATGGAGCAGTTGGATATGAAATGACAGGTCTTACAGCAGCAATCGTGGGAGGAACTTCTTTTACTGGCGGTATTGGAACTGTAAGCGGAACAATCGCTGGTGCATTTATCATTGGATTCCTGGAAAACGTTATGAATCTTTTGGGTGTTAATGCATATATCCAGCAGGTAATTGAAGGTGCGATTATTGTATTAGCAGTTGCATTTGATGTTGTAAGTAAATCTAAAAAATCACAGAAAGTTATTCTTGTAAAAGAAGAAGGAAAAGAAGCAAAAGCAAAATAAGTTAATTGGTAGAAATATTTATTAAAGGGGCACAATTACATAGGTAATGTGTAATTAAAATAAAGTCTTAAAAGGAGGAAAGGATTATGAAAATGAAAAGACTTTTAGCAGTACTTCTGAGTACAGCAATGGTTGCAACTATGGCGGTAGGATGCGGCAATGCAGGAGGTTCCGGAGACGGCGGATCTGACGATGGAAAGCAAAAAGTTTGCTTTGTTGCCCGTGCCAGTGCAGACACATTTGCGTCTTGGCTTACATCTGAAATGAAAAAGCAGGCCGAGAACTACGATTTTGAGCTGACATGTGTAAGTGGTGAAGCAGATGACAACACAGAGAACGGACTGCTTGAAGATTGTATCACCAAAGGCTATGACCTTGTCATTGTTCAGTCTAACAACAATGCAGCGCAGGCTCCGTATGTGCAGAAATTGGTTGACGCAGGTATTCCGGTTATCACAACGAATCCTACCACACATCAGAGCGACCTGGACGGAAGCGATGATGACAGTGTTATGGAAGGAACAGGAACCGTTGACGCTGATCCGGTTGAGCAGGCTGCTGTAGGTGCAAAACGTGCAGTAGAAGAAGTACCGCAGAATGCTAACGTTGTAGTACTTCGTGGACCATCTGGAAACTATCACGCTGAAAAAAGAAGAGAAGCATGGGATACTTATTTCTTCAATGAACGTCCAGACGTAAATCTTCTGTATGAAGATTATGCGAACTGGAACAGTGATGAAGCTTTGACTTTGATGGAAAACTGGGTACAGTCCGGTACACACATTGATGCTATTATTTCTATGAACGATAACATGGCTGCCGGAGCTATTGAAGCAATCCGTAATGACAAGAATTATGTAAAAGACGGAAAAGCGAATTTCCTTGCATACGGTGTTGACGGAACAGCGCAGGGATGTCTCCTGATCAAAGAAGGTCTCCTGACATGTACAGCACTTCAGTCTGCAGCAGATATTGCAAAACTGAACATGGAATATGCAGATAAAGTATTAAAGGGCGAGATGGAAGTTACAGAAGTGAATGACTATGTAGAAGCGCCGGAAATCAATGCCGATAACGTAGATGAATACATTCAGATTTATGTTGAAAATGGTGAAATCTCAGAAAGTGGAGAGCTTGCTGAATAATTTAGAATAACATTTTCAAAAAGAAGGAGTGTCAGAAATGAAAAAACAAAAAGGCGCCTTTATGCAGGGCACAGATAAAATGATACTAAAAGAGATTGACATACCGGAAATCAAAAAAGATCAGGTATTAGTGCAGCTGGAATATGTAGGTATCTGCGGATCAGATGTTCATTATTATCATTCTGGGCGCTGCGGATCGTACGAGGTTGATCTGAATGAAGATTTTATGCTCGGACATGAATGTGCCGGAACCGTTGTTGAAATCGGAGAAGCGGTAACAAGCCTGAAGGTCGGTGACCGGGTGGCGCTGGAACCTGGAATTACCTGCGGAACCTGTGAATTCTGTAAATCCGGCAAGTACAACTTGTGTCCCGATGTTGTATTTCTTGCAACACCGCCAGTTCAAGGATGTTACGAAGAGTATATTGCATTTCCGGAGAACATGTGCTTTAAACTTCCGGAAAATGTGTCTACAAAAGAAGGTGCTCTGATCGAACCATTATCTGTTGGATTCCATGCGGCCAATCAGGGAAATGTTCAAGTTGGAGATACGGTTGTTATTCTCGGAGGAGGATGTATCGGTCTGGTAACACTTCTTTCCTGTAAAGCACATGGAGCAGGACAGATCATCCTGGCGGATATTGTTGACGCAAGGCTTGAAAAAGCAAAAGAGCTTGGAGCGACACATGTTATTAACAGTAAAGAAAAAGATATCAAAGAAGAGATTGCAAAATTAACAGACGGAAGAGGTGTTGATATTGTGTTTGAAACTGCCGGCTCACCTGTTACAATTGCCCAGACTCCGTATCTTGTATGCAAAGGCGGTACAATTGTTTTGGTTGGCATTTCTGCACAGGAAGAAATCAATTATAATTTTGCACAGATTATGGATAAAGAAGCTACGATCAAGTCTGTTTTCCGTTACAGGAACATTTATCCAAAAGCAATTGCTGCCGTTGCAAGCGGTGCAATTAATGTAAATAACATCGTTACCCATGAGTTTGATCTGGATCATATCCAGGAGGCTTTTGATGAGGCGGTAAATAATAAAACGGATTTGGTAAAAGCTGTAATCAAGATAAAATAATCGGTTACAAATAATCTGATCCAAAAATAAAGCAGCTGTACTGTTTTGTTTCCGGAAGGAATCGGAAAGTACGGCTGCTTTTTGAAAAATGTAAAGTATTATGCAGGAAAGGAGTAATCATGTTATACATAGGGGTGGATCTTGGAACATCTGCAGTAAAACTACTGCTGATGGATGGAGAAGGAGAGATTCAAAAAATTGTAACAAAGGAATACCCGCTGTTCTTTCCCCATCCCGGATGGTCGGAACAGCATCCGGAAGACTGGTTTGCACAGTCTTTGGAGGGAATAAAGGAACTGATTGCGGAATGTGATAAGAGAGAGGTTGCCGGAATCAGTTTTGGAGGCCAGATGCACGGGCTTGTTGCTCTGGACAGCGAAGACAATGTTATCCGGCCGGCAATTTTGTGGAATGATGGACGTACTGGTGATGAGACAAATTATTTAAATCAGGTGATCGGAAAAGAAAAACTTTCGGAATATACTGCCAATATTGCATTCGCCGGATTTACTGCTCCCAAAATTCTCTGGATGAAAAATCATGAACCAGAAAATTTTGCTAAAATTAATAAGATTATGCTGCCTAAGGATTATCTGGCATATAAGATGTCCGGAGCATTTTGTACAGATGTATCCGATGCATCTGGAATGCTTTTGATGGATGTGAAAAATCGATGCTGGTCCAAAGAAATGATGGAGATCTGTAATATTACAGAAAATCAGCTTCCCAAACTTTATGAAAGTTATGAAGTAGTAGGTGCTCTCCGAAAGGAAATAGCCGGAGAACTTGGGCTGAGGGAAGACGTAAAAGTGATTGCGGGAGCCGGGGACAATGCGGCAGCTGCAGTAGGTACCGGAACCGTTGGAGATGGAAAATGCAACATATCTCTCGGTACATCGGGAACAATCTTTATATCCAGCAAGAAATTTGGTGTAGATGAAAATAATGCACTTCATTCTTTTGCTCATGCGGATGGAAATTATCATCTGATGGGCTGTATGTTAAGTGCAGCTTCCTGCAATAAATGGTGGAATGAAGAAATACTGAAAACAAAGGATTTTGCTGCTGAACAGGCTGGAATCAGCAAGCTGGGAGAAAATCCAGTGTTTTATCTGCCGTATCTGATGGGAGAACGTTCCCCTCACAATAATCCGGACGCAAGAGCTATGTTTATCGGTATGTCTATGGATACTACAAGAGAAGACATGACTCAGGCTGTACTGGAAGGTGTGGCATTTGGTTTGCGAGATTCCCTGGAGGTTGCAAGAAGTCTCGGAATCAAAATTGAGAGAACAAAAATATGCGGCGGAGGGGCAAAGAGCTTGTTGTGGAAAAAAATGATTGCCAACATTATGAATCTGAAAGTAGATGTTATTGAGAGTGAAGAAGGTCCAGCGCTTGGAGCAGCAATGTTGGCAGCAGTGGGATGCGGAGAATATCCGGATGTGGAAACCATTGCAGAGAAATTTGTCAAAGTGATTGATACAGTGGAACCAGATCCTGAACTTGTAGCAAAGTACGAGGAAAGGTATCAGAAGTTCCACAAAATATATCCGACAGTAAAAGTGTTATTTTAAAAACAAAAATCACATACCATCAAAGGAAGTCTGATTGATGGTATGTGATTTTTTTTTAATAGAAATTTTATCTTGACATTTTATTCTAATACTATATAATAATAATAGTTACTAATATTAATTTTAAAAGAAAGTGAGCGAAGATATGAGCAAACACATGGACCTGAACATCCGAGTGCCCATTGAACCGGACAATCCTTCTATCGTCAGAGATGAGACTCTCTGTATTAAATGTGGAATGTGTAAAAACGTGTGTGAAGAGAAAATTGCCGTACATGGGACCTATTCACTGGAACAAACAGGAGATAACGCTATTTGTATTCACTGTGGTCAGTGTGCAAATGTCTGTCCGGTTGGCAGTATTCATGAGCGTTATGAGTATGAAGACATCAAACAAATGTTAGCAGATCCGGAAAAGATTGTGATTGTTTCTACTTCTCCATCTGTAAGGGTCGCACTGGGAGAAGTGTTTGGTATGCCGGAAGGAAGTTTTGTAGAAGGGAAGATGGTTGCACTTCTCAAGAAATTAGGATTTGACTATGTGCTGGATACAAATTTTGCAGCTGATCTGACAATTATGGAAGAGGCTTCCGAGTTGATTCAAAGAATTAAGAACCAGAAAAGTCTCCCACAGTTTACCAGTTGCTGTCCGGCCTGGGTTAAATATGTAGAAACATATCATCCAGATATGAGAGAGCATCTGTCTACGGCAAAAAGCCCGATCGCTATGCAGGGGCCAACGATTAAAACGTATTTTGCAAAAGAACAGTCCATCGACCCAAGGCGGATTGTGAATGTCGCACTTACTCCCTGTACAGCAAAAAAATTTGAGATAAGAAGAGAGGAACTCCATGCCGCAGCAAACTATCATGGAATAGAGGATATGCGGGATATGGATTATGTTCTTACGACCAGGGAATTGGCTAAGTGGGCAAAAGAGGAAGGTATTGATTTTGTAAATCTGCCAGATGCGAAATATGATCAGTTAATGTCGGAAGCATCTGGTGGTGGGGTGCTGTTTGGAAATAGTGGAGGTGTAATGGAAGCGGCATTACGAACCGCCTGCTATATGCTTACAGAGAGTACTCCTCCGGTTGATTTACTTCAGTATGAGCCAGTACGTGGAATCGACGGAATGAAAGAAACAACGGTTTCTATCGGGGATATTAAACTGAAAGTAGCGGTTGTGCATGGCACTGCAAACGCCAAGGTGCTTTTAGAGAAACTGAAAACCGGAGAGTCACATTATGACTTTATTGAAGTCATGACCTGTCCGGGAGGGTGCATTGGAGGAGGCGGACAGCCCAAAGAATACCTTATGAGTTCCGAAACCCTTCATGAAAGCCGGATGAAAGCTTTATATCAGAAAGATGCTGGAATGAAGATTCGCTCCAGTTATGAAAACCCTGAAATTATTCAGCTCTATGAAAAATTTTATGGGAAGCCGTTAAACGAATTAGCAGAGAAAATGTTACATACAAGCTATATTGACAGAAGTACAGATTTGATGAAAGGAATGGTAAAAGAAATGAAGAAATTTAAGTGTAAAGTATGTGGTTATATTCATGAAGCAGAGAGCCTCCCGGAGGATTTTACATGTCCGATCTGTAAGGTGCCTGCTTCACAGTTCGAAGAACTTGTAGAAACAGAAGAAACCGGAAAAAGCAAATATGCCGGTACAAAAACAGAAAAGAATCTGATGGAGGCATTTGCAGGAGAGAGTCAGGCGAGAAACAAGTATAAATACTTTTCTATGAAAGCCGCGCAGGAAGGCTATGAACAGATTGCAGAAATTTTTATGCAGACATCGGAACAGGAAAGTCAACATGCTAAAATGTGGTATGAGGAATTTCACGGAATCGGTTCAACAGCTGAAAACCTTCTGACAGCAGCGCAGGGTGAGAATGACGAATGGACAGATATGTATGTTCGTATGGCAAAGGAAGCCCGGGAAGAGGGATTTGATGCTCTTGCAGAAAAGTTTGAGCGCGTGGCAGCTGTAGAGAAAGCACATGAGGCAAGATATCGTGCATTGTTAAGTCGTGTGGAGAATAAACAGGTTTTTAGTGAGAAAGAAGATACAGTATGGATGTGTCGTCAATGTGGACATCTTCACTACGGAAAAGAGGCACCGGAATCCTGTCCGACTTGTGGATTTTCAAAAGCTTATTTCGAGAGAAAAGCAACTAATTATTAATAGAGAAGTAGCGTGATACCCTCAAGTAGGATGCGAAGCCTACTTGGGGGGATTTTTATGGTCAAAATAGGTATTAGTTGAAATGGCCCTATACATTAGGGAGGATAAATGGTATGTAAAGCAGCCAAAGAATAGGCTAAATATGAATATTCTGTATCTTCTTAAAAAACATATAGATGAAAATTATCAGCTTAGTCAGGAAAAAATGATGGAGATTCTGGAACGGAAATATGATATGGAAGTCAAGCGGAAAGCAGGAAAGAGGAGTTTGATGAATCTGATTGATTACGTTTATAATATTGAATATAATGAATCTATGTGGAGTTGTAAAAAAGGCGAAGATATAATGAAAGCTGTAGAACAATACGAAGGTAATTAAGATGGAAGAACTAAAAAATCTTAGAGAATTATTTAATCATTGGAAGGATGCACAAGTGCATAATGAAAAAACAAAAGAATATATGAGCAAAAGAAAGATATCTGTAAAATCTTTTTGTATAGATGGATATGTAGATGAAGAATGCTGGGAAAGAGGGGATAAAATCCTTTTTGTTTTGAGAGAAGCTAATGGAGCTCATGCAACGGAAATGGATGGTGATAGCATTATAGTGGGTAATGGTGAGGGTAAAAGCTTTTGGATTAAGAATGAAATCCAGTCTAAAAATGAGAAAAATATTCCCGTTATGCTAAAAAAATTAGAGAATGTATGTTTCTGTTTACAAGAGGCTGGAGTGCTAAAAAATAAAGAAAGGGCAAACTTTTTAAAACAATCAGCTTTTATGAATATTAATAAAATGGGAGGATATTCATCTGTACATTGGCCAACATTGAAAAAATATGCAGAGCAGTTTAAGGATTATATAAAAAGAGAAATAGAGATCATTGCGCCTGAAATTATTGTTTGTTGCGGTACAGAGTGGCTGTTGAAAGAAAAAGTTTACAGTGAGGAAGAGTGGAAAAAACTTAGATGTAAATGTAAAATTTATGACCTGCCACATCCTGCAAAAAGAGGAATTAGTATTCGGGATTATGGAAGAAATGAAATCAAAAATAAGTATAATATGGCTCGAGAAGAACAGAAAAATAATTTAAAGCGAGAAGATTTAAAAAAACAGGCGGAATTTATTATTGATAAGTTAGAAGATAATTTATTAGATGAATTCAAAGAACAACTTGATAATTTTAAGTTTGGATAAATAGAGAATAAATAGAAGGAATGTTACAGTAACGCTTTCTATGGGGGGATTAATATGATGTATATTTTGGCAGGCGTCCTTTTATTGGAAAGTATATTATTCATGATAAAAACTTTGCTCATTAAAAATAAATATAAAATTTTCATTTGGGGAATAGTAGGCGCACTATTTATGATAATAATGGAATACATAGGACAAACATTTTTATCAGGAATCGGATTTGCTATCAGTCATGTATTCTTGCTTTTTTTATATCTATATTATAATTACGAAGTACAGATACAAAAAATTAAAAGTAAAGAATTAAAACTGGTATTACAAAATTATGTAGAGATTCCTACAAGTTTTTATTTGATTCCATTTATTTTGTTAGTAAGTGTTTTTTTCAATGTTCATTCCAAAGTATTTGCATGTGTTAATATACTACTATTATTTGTATGTGTCATTATAAGTGTATATAATTTTAAAGAGAATAAAACACTTCAAATACTATATGAAAAGGGAAAAGAAGAAAAGGAAATAAAAAGATATATAGAGGAAAAAAATGTTCTGGTAGAACTGTTTTGTATTATGCTTGCTGTTTCTGTAGGTATAACTTATATTCATATTTTTAATCTTCTAAATACAAAATATATTACGGTATGCGTTTTGGCAGAATTATTTTTTGTTTTGATGGTTTATACATTTTGTTGTGGAAAATTTAAAATGAAGCTATACGGAAAAGAAAGAAGAAAAATGTTTCAACAAAAAATTATTGTTCCTAAAACAGTAGGGGTGGGATATACTTTTAATATGGATAATCCATTATCATATATTGTTATTATTTTGATAGTTATAATAATAGTTATTGGTCTAGGAGGATTATCTTAAGTTTCAATATTCAGAATATTGCATATAAAACTTTAGAGGAGATAAAAAAGGATTAGAATGGTGAAAGGCTTGAAAAATAAGCTTTTCACCTTTTGGTTTATATATAGCATGTAGAATGTGTTTACAGCTTGGGAAATCTTAAGCGGTAGAAAGTTGTTAATAGGAAAAAACGAGGTTGTTATCGACGGTGGAAGAGTGGGAGTGGAGACTGTGGCATAGGATAACAAGAGATTTGATCTTTTAAGCAACAGTGAAGATACTGAAATAGGAAATTTGTAAAAAATATATGCACCATAAGTCCGGGCAGATCCGTGAGAAAGTATTACAAAAACACTGAGAAAAATGAAAAAACTTATCATTCTTGTTGAGTCAACAGACTTATTATCTTAAAATGTATTTATAAGGATGACGGCTGAAAGAAAATTTTAGATATGGGATTACGATTAAGCAATTGTCTGAAATGAGAGGCTTTTCAACTGCAACAATATCAAATGTCAGCAGTCATTTTTGACAAGATAATATGAGAGACATAAGTAAATCAAAATTTGATAAACAACAAAACGGAGGCTAATATAGAGATGAGGAATGAACATACCCCGGTGGAGGTTGAAGTGAAGATACCGGTGTGCAGTGTGGAAGATACCATAAAGCGTCTGGAACAAGGAGGATTCTGCCTGGTGGGTACATGCCGGGAAGAAGACGTGTATTATAACAGCACACATTATGATTTGAAGGAACATGACAAAGCCCTTCGGATTCGCCGGGTAACAGATTTGGATACGGGAAAAACCAGGGCCGAATTCAACTGCAAAGGTCCGAAACTAGATCAGGTATCCGTCTCCAGAACAGAGCTGGAGATGCGCCTGGAAACACCGGAGATTCTGGAACGGATTTTGGAGGAGCTTACGTTCCTGCCTGTACCATGCGCCGTCAGAAAGACACGTTTTACCTATACCCGAGGAAGGGTTACTGCAGCCGTAGATCAGGTGGAAGGGCTGGGAGATTATCTGGAACTGGAGATCATAGGCCAGAGAGAAGAGCAGAGACCGGCCTGTCTGAAAGAGATTGAAGCAGTCATGAAGGAACTGGGGTATGAACAGAAAGACACCATAAGAACTTCTTATCTTTCCATGCTTCAGAAGAAATGACAAAGAGCGGAATCTTTGTTATGAGTACTTCGTTTCTCTGGAGGATCCGGAAACTATATCGTATCTGTACGGAAAAAGAAACACCATTGAAATCAATACCTTCTGAAGGTGGATTTCAATGGTGTTTTTGTAGTATGATATCAGAAAACCTGTGATATTGCGGGATTCGCTATCTGTGGGGTGTACGTTTTTTGGCGGAATGTATAAGATATGTCTGGAAAGGAGTTGAAGATATGGATAGTAAGAAGATTGGGGCGTTCATCGCCGTTAATCGTAAGAAGAAAGGATTGACCCAGGAACAGCTGGGGGAGAGGCTTGGCGTTACCAATAAGACCATATCGCGCTGGGAGAATGGAAACTATATGCCGGACTTGTCGATGCTGGAGCCGCTGAGTAAGGAACTTGGGATCACGCTGAATGAGCTTTTGGCGGGAGAAGAGATCAGGGAAGAGGAGAGCGTCATCTGCGCAGAGAAAAATTTGATCAGCGCTATTGATTATAGTGTAAAGAAGATCAAAAATGAACATAAGAAGATTTCTATCTGTATCATGATAGTAGGAATCCTGATCTGTATTTTCTCATTTTCCATATTTGAACCAGAAAGCAGTTGGGGAGAGATCTATTCCATCCTTGGATGTCTGCTGGCAGTGGTCGGGATTTTTCGGGAACTAAGAGTCATGTCCCTGTTAAAGAAAATACTGGTTTGTGCCGGTGCATTTCTGCTGCTGATCGGGATTTTTATGGCAGCCGATTTTGTGGGTGTATCAGAGTATAAACGTCCGCCCGTTTACCGGTATTCGACCATAACTTATTTTGCCGAAGGGAAGATTATAGAATACCGCAACTTGTTTTATCATGTGTTTCAGATCAATGCAGATACACCGAATGAGTATTTTATTATTGATACAAAAAAGGAGTACGACGTGGATACAGTTCCGTTTAGTCCCTTTAACCGGGATAAATGCGGGATCCGGCAGATTATCCGGTATCAGAGCAATTACATTGGGGACAACAGCAATACCGGGAATTTATTCAACGCACTTCCCCTGTCAGAGCATGGATATGTATTTGAGATTGATTCGGAGAACTGTGGAGTAACCATCGATTACCATACAACAGACTGGTATGGAAATGAAGATCTTTATACGGAAAAAGGGCTGATTTACAATTCGATTTCAGCATTTGCCCTAATTAGGAATCTGGAATATATACGGTATAACTTCAGCGGCAGCAGTTATGTGATTACAAGAGAGAAAGTGGAGCAGAATTACCCAGAGTACCGGCAGGTAGTCACCGGACAGGAAATTGATAAAGAAGCTTTTGACCAATATGTGGAAAGTAAGATGAACGAGGATGAATTCGTGACGGCAGTGTTTGCACTGTTCGAAAAACAGGAATAATCTCTTGGGCCATTTGGGGTGGTTTCGTCCGGTGGTGTCAAAAATCGTCTTTTTTTTACGAACATAGTGTAGCGGAATTTGAGAAGGATCGTTGAAACAATAGCCATTAGGCGATATAATACGACTATAAAAATGAGGGCTATGGAGAATACAAAAGCTGCGGGTAGAGGGGTGTTCATCTTTCATATCAGGATTAGTTATATGCCATGTTGATCAGTATAAAACTTAATTCTGATATATTGGATATTGCCCTTTTCCCACATTGTTCGATAACAAAAGAGAGTGTTACAATTTATTTTGGTTTCAGGAAATCGCACGGAAAATAAAAGAAGGACAGCATTGATTGATGAAATTTAATTATGGAATCTGACTCCTACTACCAGGAGTATCAACAGCAGTAAAAGCAACAGTCTTTCAGATTGAAATAAGTATTTCCAAATGTTATGTAAAATAGAATATTTGTCCTATGGATTGATGCGGGAATAAGGAGATCAGGCATAAACTTTATCAAAGAGGTTTGCTGGAAGAGGAATTTTCAAGGCACTTGGAAGACATATGTTTTCGGTCTATTAGTCGGCAAAAAGTATGGGATTTTCCAGTTGGAGCTTGAGTATGTAAGGGTATGTATAAATATTATGAAAGTAATGCAAAACGTTATGTGACAGAAGCATTTTCTGGCGATATATAGGAACAGTATCAAAGATAAATAAGGAGCTATGATTGTATGAAGAAACTTGAACTGGTGTCAGCAGATGAGTTTTTTGAGAATCACAAAGAATTAACAGGGCATAGACTACTGATGCGAAACTTGCATAATATGAAACATTGCAGTGCGGATATGATTGGAAATTGTGTTGTTGGAACACTTGTGATTCCAGATAAGAAGAATTTTATGTCTAACTTGCTCAAATGTGGTTTTTATATGGATATGGACAGGCTGATAATAATAGGTGATGAAGAACATGCAAAAGATATGTTTGATGAGATTATGTGTGAGAGAAATCTAGAGAGTGAGTCATCGTATCTTATCATGCTGGAATTACTGGAATATCTGGTGAGAGATGATCTGCTGTTCCTTGAGGAGTATGAGAAGAAACTGAATTCTGTGGAAGAGATGGTGATGGAAGACATTGCAGATCTTCCAGGTGATTTTGACATTTTTGTAGCTCGATATAGAAAAGAAATCAGGGAGATGAGCAGATATTATCAGCTTCTTGCGGATCTTGCGGATGTATTAGAGGAAGCTATGATTAAGGAGCAAAGAGAGAGGGAGAGGCAGCTATTTTCTTATCTGGGCAACAAAGTCGACAGACTTTATCATGACTCACTGGTAATGAGCGAATATGCTCTCCAGATAAGGGACATATATCAGTCGAAGATCAGTACGGAACAAAATAAGGTGATGCAGCTGTTGACCATAGTGACTACGATATTCATGCCGCTTACACTCATAGCAGGATGGTACGGGATGAATTTCAGAATGATGCCAGAGTTAGAATTGCGATACGGATATTTGTTTATATGTATTTTAGCGCTTGTCATAGTAATAATAGAAATCGTTATTTTTAAAAGAAAAAAATGGTTCTGATTTTTTTGAAACACGAAGATTGGAAAGCTGGAAAAAGTTCGTGAAAAAAATCAGGCTTTTTCAGGTGTCCTCCTAAAAAATTAGCACTTACCTCTTGGCTCGTTTGGGGTGGTTTTGTCCTGTGGCGTCAGAGCCCGTAAAGCCTTATTTTACAAGGTTTTTACGGGTTCTTACTTTTTGTCTGGGAGTGTCAAAAATCGTCATTTTTTGAAAAAATGGTGTAGTAAATGGTGTAGTAAAATGGAAATAATGTGGAGAAAAATTGATACTGAGAAGTTGCAGCCTGTGTTCATTAATATTTATAGATTCCGATTTCGATATATTAAATTGATTATAAGATAAATAGGAACACATACAATGAACTATTCAGAGCAATACAAAGAGCATATTGAATACACTTTTGCAGTATTTTGTAAAGTTGTTCTCCGTAATGCTTCCATGTCCGTCTATCGGGATATTGCCAGATGGTAGAAACAGGAAATATCCCTTGATTATCTCATGGAGGAAAGGTATTACAGTCCGTCTACAACAGACAGCTATTTTGTGGAACAAACAAGTGTGACGGAATTTATTGTGTATGGCGAGAGAATCGTAATAGAAAATGAACGATTGGCAAAAGTGTTTTCCGATTTACCCAAGCTACGACAGGAAGTTTTGGTACTGTAGTTCTTCTTTGGATATACGGATAAGAAAATCGGAGAAATGTATGGGAAAAGTCGCACGACAGTAAATTACTGGAAAATCGCAGCACTCAAACAGCTAAGAAAAGAAATGGGGAAATTGGAGCATGAGGAACAGGAAAATGATACCTTTTGAAATTATCGAAAAGCAGTTGCCGGGGAACCGGAAGCGGTAGATGCAGTATTAAGGCATTATACTGGACGTATCAAATATCTGTCTACTTATCATGGTCATATCAATGATGATATACAAGACCGACTGAAAGCACAGCTTATCAAAGCTGTCTGCAATTCCATTTTGACAGACAGTGAATAGCAAAGCCAGAGAAAGCCGTCAAGGATAAAATGCACTCTTCGCGTCCTTGACGGTTTCCCTGTCTTTACTATGGAGCAGACAAGAGCGCCAATCGGATAGAACACTTGCGCCCTCTGTAAATTATGGAATATGAAAGATAATATCCTTTTCGTTTCACTTCCGTTCCGGCAGTTTAACTACTGAGAAAAAGTTGACGGAAAGGAATGGAATGAGCAATTGAGTCATCTTTATTTTATATATCTTTATTTAATTATGTTGGATTTTCCGACGTCGGGTGACCCAACACCGGAAGCTATTTTTGTACTCATATTTATTGTGTATATAATAGGCTTGTAGATTTGTTCTGTTTTAAGAATAAGAATGTTACGCAGTAGAGGGAAAAAGCCTTTAATTTATGCGGCTTTCAAAGCACGAAAATGCATTACACGATATTTTATACGCGTATCCTCAAAAAATGGGTTTCTACTGCGTAACAGGGAATTTCTAAATTGTCGACAGCGCATATCAAATATAGTACAATATCATTAAAGGCTATATGGAGGAGGATAGATAATGTTTTTCACTGAAAAATTTCAAGTAGATAGTGATATATTAAAAAAATATGGTGCTGTAGATATTTCCTTGGTGTGTGATGTTCCATTATTTATTGACCCTATGCTGATTTTTAATAGTGAAAAGGATATATACCGTGAATTACATAATTCAATAATCCGTTACTTTCATTTTCTATATACTAAGGCTACTCAAGGACTTACTTCAAAAGAAATTGATGCATGGTTTAATTTCAGCGAAGTTCCTAATAATTGGCTGGGATATTCTTTGTTTGGAAATAAAGGGTTAGCACTAGGGAAAAAATATGCTAATTTTTTGTATGAAAATATTGCTTTTGCAATAAATACGCATGATATTTCTAAATCCGCACATATAGAAAAAGTTATGCTTCTTTATGAAGGAAGTGGAAAAGATAAAATTAGTGATTTAACTGTAAATTTAATCAAAGGATTTCTTTGCGAATATACAGAAGAGTTTTCCCTAAAATATATTAAACGAGAATTTCTTGATACCTTTCCAGTTGATAAAGTTTATTTTAATTATGAAACGGAAAGCTTTATCAGCAAAGAATTTGTTTTGCCATACATCTATAATGAAGATGGAAAAAAAGAGTATATTTTATTAACTCCTTATGATATTTTACGAGAAGTTGGACCTGCAATAAACAAAAAAGATTTTTTAGATAGTTATGACCGTATTCGTAATACCATTGAAAACGATACGTTACGTGCTTATATGAATAATTATATTGGTTTAGCAGTTAGAAGATATGAAGAAAATCAACAAAGAAATAAAAAACCCATAAAAGAAAAATCTATTAAAAAGATTGAAAAGCAAGCATTTCTAGAAGTAGTGAAAGAATATCCAGAACTTTATGACTATTATATAAAATTGAGAGAAGCAGATACTGATGAAATCCGACTGCAATGTTATGAAGAAGTAAACGCACAATTAGAAAAATTACTTGTTGCGTCTAAAAATATTATCTCTCTTTTTTATAATGCTAATTATCATGGAAATGAGGAATTAACGGCAAGAGAAGAAGCGAAACAAAGACTAAAATTTTTTAAACACATTATTGAAGATTGTGATGGCTACAAAAACTTATATGTAAAAGGCATACAGATTGCGAAAGAAAATGATTTGCAGCGGCTATTTCGATTTGTTTGGTATGGAACAAATTATAAAATAGACGCAGAAGCAAATAATGGTAGAGGACAGACAGATTTCATTGTTTCAATGGGACAAAACAATCAAAATATTATTGAGTTTAAATTGGCAAGTAATTCAAGTCTGTCACATGTATTTACTCAAGTTCAAATATACGAAGCGGCAAATTGTACAGAAGGAAGTTTGATTGCAATATTCTATTTTTCTGAAGCTGAATATTTGACTTCAAAACAAATAGTTAAAGAAGCTGGATACGAAGATATGATTGATGAATCAATATTTTTAATTGATTGTCGAAGTGATAATAAAATTTCAGCTTCAAAAGCATAAGTGTAAAAAATACGCAGATAAGAGCAATATTGTATTCTCTATCTGCGTATTTTGCATCAATAAAAGATGCGGAAAACTTGGGGATTTGATAAACTTAATAGTATGAGTATATTACATATATGCTGAAAAAGCTTTTATGGAGATTTTTAGGCATTAAAAAGTTGGATGTAATTGAGGATAAAATCATAATGGAGGTATTGGTCAAAATGATAAAAACGGAGGCATTCCCTTATATACGAAGAAAAATAGATAAATTATTGAAAATAACAAACGAATATAGATTTTATGATCTCGTAAAAGCGGTGTATTGTATTAGTCTATGTATTAATAATAGATCTGTTTTAGAGTCTTGTTTAGCATTAAATGCCAGTTTGATTGAATATGAAGAAAAGGGTAGTCTTAAAATTGAGACGTTTGATGATTTTAAGAATTTCTTCGATAAAATATATGATTTTATGAAACCTGAAATGACGGATGATTATACAGTAGAGGATTTTGGAGAAGTTAGAATTAGATATAACGATAAATTCTATCGTGTGATTGTGGGAACAGGACATAATAATGTGTTTGCCTGTCTCAATTTTTTGCCTGCGTTAGCAAAAGAGACTTTACACGAAGAAGAACTTAAGCTGGCTTTTGAGTATACATCCGGAGTAATTAATTATTTTCTTGAAGTAAATAAGAACGATGGCCTTGCTAAAAAAAGATTCGTTCTTCCGTCAGAAGAATTGTTTTATAAGGTGCAGAAATTCTTTAGAGAAGAATGTAAAAAGTACGATATCCTTAAGCTTAATTCTCTATTAAAAAGTGATGAAGCCGCAATTGAAAAAATGCACTTTGTATGTAGAGAAGATAATATTTACCCGCTATATAATGTTTCTTTGTTGATTGATTTATATGATATATGGGAAAACGAAATTGAATTTGAACAACAGATTTCAGTGGCAAATATTGGAATAATAGACAGAATTTACAGTTTGTTTGAAACAGATCGATTAAATAAATGTTTGATGTTTGCACCAGCTATGATGTTTCCGAACCAAAAATATGATCAAAATCAAAAGACGTATACTTTTATAATGAAAGCTTCTCGCGGTGTAGTTGTTGCGATTAATGCAGATGAATATAAAGAAGGGGAGATAGATAAAGAAATTCAAAATATAGAGGACTATCATAAGCGTGGTGCGCTTCAAATTGCCGAAACATATAATCGATTTGAAAAACAAGGATTAAGAGGGCTTTACATTTCTTCTGACATACCGATTCAATATTTAATTTATAATAGCTTTATGAATCCTAATCAGATGTATATGTCATTGGGAGAGGTGGGAAAAAGAAAAATCTGTACAGCACTGGATGTTATATATTATCTCAATTTTATGGATGATACAGACGAATTGTTTGAGTATCTTTCTTACTCAAAAGAAGGAGATTACGAGAAATCTTTTGGTTTTGGAAGCGATGCTGCTTTTTATTTTACATGGAAAAATCAAGAACGATATATTGCTAAGGGCGCAATTGTATATAATATGATTGATGTGGGATATGATACAGAAAATGAAGCTGTTGTTGATTATTTTAGAGAAGAGTTGAGAGATTATCCGTTTCATGTTAATGATTATCTGTTTCGTGAACCATTTTCGTGGAAAATTGAAAAAAAAGGTATTGATACGTATGAATATACTGCTAAACATGGAATAGGATTTGGCGGTGTGTATTTTACGCTACCAAGAAATAATTATGTTTTTTTGACGAATAATGTAGCTTTTTATAAAGAAGTAGAAGATTTTGGAGAATACCGTCAATGGATACAATTGTTGGAAGAGATTATAATTGAGGGATTCGCTTCGATAAAATGTATATTTGAAGATGATAGAGCAATTTGCAATACTGGAATTCAAATGGCATTTATGCCGATTGAGTATGCTATTCATGCGGGACATGAATCATTTCTACATGAAAAGCGAATATATGTATATAGCGATGCTCAGTATCATAATCGTAAATGGATTATTAGATATGTTGTTAAAGATATGCAACAAATCTTTCGGGATATCCAAATAGCGGAGGACAGAAGTGCAGAATATAACATATTAGAAGAAATTCTCTGCCCATTGTTAGTTCGAAATCCTGAGTTAAAAGAAATGTTTGAAAAAAGAAAACAAGTTATTTCTCTCGATAAAAAGAAGATAGGAGTATTTTCAACATCCGTAGAGTATAGGTGGGATAATAACGTGCAGAATTTTTCCCCAAAGGATTATCATTATCATAATGCTAGAAAACGTATCGCAAAGATTTGCTACGATAATTTGATTAAGCCTGGAACATATCATGGTAAACAGGCTAATCAAATAATACGAGCAATGCAAAAAGCTTTGATTCAAGATTTTGAGAATGAAGTCTCAAAATTTTCGCAAAATGAATTGCATTGTATGCTGTTGGATTACCATTCAACGTTATTACATGATATTAATATTAATTGGAAAAGATATGGAGCGTATTCCGGCTTAGACGAGGACAAAGATAAAGAAGTCAGAGATTGGATTATAGCTCAAAGAGAAAAATCAAAGCATGATGATAGAAATGTACTTTATTTGATAGAAACTAATTTATATTTAAATTCCAAATCAGAAATACATGCAACCAGAGAGAATATAAATCTTTTATTAGCATATGCCAATTGGCTTGTTGTTTTAAATGATGTGGCGGATATGTGCCATTTTGCGGATGATGAAGCCTATATAGAAATAACAGATGAGTATGTAGTGGATACTTTGTCAGATGATCAAGATGCTGAGAAACCAAATAATTTGCATCATAGAATATATTCGTATTCAGATGGATTAAAAAGGGACAAAAAAACAGATATCAATTATCTTGAAAAAGTGAAGGGAGTATTTAAGGAAGATACAGGATTTGATTTTCAAAATTTTTTGGATGTATTATCATATTTTAGTTATTCTTTCTCTGAGGGCATAGTTAAAACCGAGGGAAGCAATGTGTTTAGAGCATCAGTGAAAGATTTATTGAGTGACTTCCTAGTACAAATGAATGGTTCCATTACGGAAGAAGATGCACGAAATCTTTTAAATTATTTAGTGATTTTTTCTCAAAATTTGAAGACAGTAGGAGGAAAAGCAGATTTTTATCTTCCAATAGGAAAGAGGAGAACACGTAATGTTAGATTTGAATTAATGCCTCTTGTCAGTATTGGCGGAGATATCATATTTTCACCTATTACTATGGACCATTTGAAAAAAGATTGGCTGAATGGAATAATGGATTTTATTTTACCGCACGAGGTTGGCATGAATAGAACAAAACAGTTAATAGTAGAGTGGAAAAATTTTTATGAGAAACAGATTGTCTATGACATAGCGAAAGCATTTGAGGAAAATAGATTTGATATTGTAAAGATGAACTTTGAATTGAGGAAATTGGATAAATCTCATCCACAGTGGCTTGGAGATTACGATGTGTTTGCTATAGATAAAAAATATAAGACTATATGGATTGTGGAATGTAAGGTAATTGAAAAAGTGGCTACATTTTATGATATGTATCGTCAGCAGAATAGATTTTTTAATGAGCATAAGGAAGATGAAAAGTTTCAGAGAAGAATTGATTATTTACAGGAGAATGCAGATCAAGTAATCCAGCAATTGGGATTAACTGAATATAAGGGATATAAAGTGATTCCATATATGTGCATGAATAAGGTATTATTGTCAAGATATAAAGAAATTGCATTTCCGATTGTATCATATTCAGAATTAATAGAAATTATTTCTAGTGTAAGCAGAGATTAAATCATCTGTTTTACTTCGAATAGGGCAACTGTTCTACAGTATCAACTTGTTAATGGGGGATATTTATATTATACTGAATATATCAAATTATTTTAGGAGACATTATGCCAACAAAAGATCATAAATCCACAGATGCGCTTATGCGTCACCTTCGTAATAATGGGATTGCGATTTCTGGAAGCTCACAGAAACGGCAATTGATTAATACTGGATATTTTCACGGTTATAAAGGATATCGTTTCTTTATATCATCTCGTTATAGACTTCCTTTTACATCGTATAATGAAATTAATGCGACGATCCAGTATGATACAAAATTAAAGTCATTGTTGTATGGAAAAATGATGTTTATAGAGACTGCCTTGAAAAATATTGCACTTAATACCATCATGGATGAGATCGGATCGAATAGTATTTATGATATGTATGATAAAGTTGTAAACAGTTACAAAAATGCATCACCTGGAACCTCAGAAGAGAGTAAGAAAAAATTTCAGATTAATAAGTTGAATTTGCAGGGATCTATTCAAAATTCTATTGCAGGAGCATATCGAAAGGATAATCCGAAGATTACTCATTTTTATAATAACGTAAATTATAATGAAGTTCCAATTTGGGCAATATTTGAAATTTTGACTATGGGGGATTTTGGATATCTTCTTTCCTGCCTAACGATAGATATGAGAGAAAAAATCTCACGAGCGATAGGTATTAATCTGTCATGTGATACATATCGAGAGTTAGTCTATAAATATGTATATGCCCTTAAAGATTTGCGAAATGCTATTGCTCATAATGACGTTGTTTATGACACCCGATTCAGAAAAATGGATCCTTCTAAACCAATGAAGAAATGTTTGATTTTGGAAATAGGTCTTCCATACATAAATTTTAAAACCATTGGAGATTATATTATCCTTATCTGCTATTATTTGAAATTGTTGAAAGTAACCAAAACAGAGATTAAAATATTTATACGTGAATTTGAAAAAATTACAAAGGAATATGAAAACTCTGTAAATTCTGGAGTTTCAAGAATTACTATTCATCCTGATCTAACATCTCGTATGACAATATTAAAAAATTCTCTTTAGAGGATTGCATATTTTTCGTGTCTGTAGTATATTATTAATAGCAATTGGGGTATGTGTTTGCGGACACATACTTGGAGGAGTCGGAGAAATCTGGCTCCTCTTTTCGTTATGTCTATATTAGTTAGAATTTATTAAGTTATTGTTATGAGTGAATTATATAAAAAATCATTATATAACAGAAACAAGACGTATGTGTTAAAATAGCAAATAAGTATAAATAATAAGAATTATAGTATAGAGGTAGCAAAATGCTAATTTATGAAGGAACAAAAGACAATTTTCTATCGAGTGTAGAGCAGGATACAATTGCAGTAGAAATAGAGAACAATATTTATGAAAGAATGCATCGTCATACAGCGAAGAATGAATTCCGTGCATGGGAAAATTCCATGGAATATATGTATAAGGTATTGAATGATCAGGACATTCCATCTGATGCAGGAATTGCTATCGAGTACAATATTCCACAGACGTCTAAACGAGTAGATTTTCTGATATCCGGTTATGGGAAAAAAGAAGATGCAAATGTCGTTTTGATTGAACTAAAGCAATGGGACGAGCTGGAAGCAATTCCGGGGCGGGACGGGCTGGTACAGACATATACTGGAAATGCTGTGAGGCAAGTAGTTCATCCTTCTTATCAGGCGTGGTCATATGCCATGCTGATCAGCGATTATAATGCTTCTGTACAGGAAGGAATGGTTTCCATATTTCCGTGTGCTTATCTGCATAATTACAGACGGCATGATCAGGATCCTCTTGATGCCGAACAGTATGAAGTTTATCTGGAAGATGCACCGGCATTTACACGCGGGGAAGTCACAAAGCTAAGAAATTTCATTAAAAAGAGTATTCGAATCGGCGATAATAAAGAATTGATTTACAAGATTGATTCGGGTCGCATTAAACCATCGAAAAGTCTCCAGGATTCTATTGCAAAAATGCTGAAGGGCAACCGTGAATTTATTATGTTGGACGAACAGAAGGTCGTTTATGAAGAAATCCTGAATGAATCCAGACAGTCTGTCCAAGATGATAAAAAACGGGTTGTGATTGTAAAGGGGGGTCCAGGAACTGGTAAAAGTGTGGTAGCTGTAAATCTTCTGGCCGAATTAACAAAAGAGGATCAGTTTTGCCAGTATGTTTCCAAAAATTCAGCACCAAGAAATGTGTATCGGAAAAAGTTAAAAGGAAGTATCAGGAAAAGCAGTGTCGATAATATGTTCAAGGGATCAGGTATTTACACAGAAACCGATAATAATATGATCGATACAATTCTGGTGGATGAAGCGCATCGTTTAAATGAAAAATCTGGAATGTTCCATAACATGGGAGAAAACCAGATTAAAGAAATTATTCATGCGGCGAAATGCAGTGTGTTCTTTATAGATGAAAGCCAAAGAGTTACACTCCAGGATATAGGACGGGTAGACGAAATCAGAAAATGGGCGGAGGAGGAAAAAGCTCAGGTTACAGAGATGGAACTGGTGTCTCAGTTCAGGTGCAACGGTTCCGATGGATACCTCGCCTGGTTGGATCATACGCTGGAAATTCGTGATACGGCAAACTTTGATATGGAGGATATCGATTATGATATCCGAATTCTTGATTCGCCGGCAAAAATGCAGGAGTTGATTATTGAAAGAAATCGTACATCGCATAACAGAGCGAGGATTCTGGCTGGTTATTGTTGGAACTGGAAAAAAGAAGGAGTCAATGATCCATCTGTACATGATATAAAAATCGGAGATTTTGAAATCAGCTGGAATCTGAAAAATACGACTACGTTTGCCATTGACGAAGATTCCATTCATGAAGCGGGATGTATTCATACCTCTCAGGGATTAGAATTCGATTATGTAGGAGTCATCATTGGAGACGATATGCGATATGAAAACGGGATGGTCGTTACAGATTTTACAAAAAGAGCCAGAACAGACCAGTCATTGAAGGGAATAAAAAAACTGTATAAAGAGAATCCGGAGCTGGCAAATAAAGAAGCGGATGAAATTATAAAAAATACATATCGGACATTAATGACACGCGGTATGAAAGGCTGCTATGTATTTTGTACAGATCAAAGGCTGGCAGCTTATCTTAAGAAATGTCTGGAGACACGGAAGAGTGAGGGTGAAAAATGACAAAGGAAACGATAGAACAGGTATTAAAATTCAGAGACGATCGGAACTGGAAGCAGTTTCATAATCCGAAAGATCTGGCAATTTCCATCAGTCTGGAGGCAGCGGAACTGCTGGAAGTATTTCAGTGGAGTGCGGATGATGTCTGGTGTGAGGAGAAAAAAGATAAGGTCAGGGAAGAACTGGCGGATGTACTGAATTACTGTATTTTAATGGCAGATACCTGCGGATTGGACCTAGATGAGATCATCCAGGACAAGGTAAAGCGGAATGCAGAAAAATATCCGGTAGAAAAAGCATACGGACATAAAGAAAAATATACGGAGCTGGGAGAATGACATGCAGCTGCCACATTCTGATATATTGGATATTGCCCATTTTTCCAGATTGTTTGATAACAAAAGCGAGTGTTACAAATTGTTCTGGTTTCAGGCACTTGCACGGAAAATAAAAGAAGGACAGAAAACAATTACATTTGAAACATTGATCAATGAAATGATCGCAGATGCCTGGTATATGGTTTTGGAGTACCGGTTGAATCTTGGTCCTAATGATGCACTGGAACGGGTGGTCCACCGGCTGGGTGAGATCAGTAATATGAAATCTTGTGAGAAGAAAGACGTTGTTCTGGAGTATGTGAAGACATGTAAAGATAAAGAAGTTTTAGCCATGAAACGGACGTTATCTTACAATGTTCCGTATCGTTTACAGGCGCCTTTTATGGAATCTATGAAAGGAAAAGAATGGAACAGATCCGGGAAAAATCTCGCAGAAAGAATTAATCAGGAACAAAGGCTGATGTATTATTTTCTGCAATTTAGTGGCCTGAATACCCAAATCCAGATACAGGAAGAATGGGCAGATTATATTGAACGGAATTACGAAATCATACAGGGATGGGTGGAATTGAATCTGATCCAGTATCTTCAGAGAAGGAACCCCAGCGTTCCAGGAATCGTGGACAAGCTTTATGCACCGAAAGAGCGGAACCTGGAAAAGGTGAAAAAATATTGGAAAATACTTGTTTCCATAAAAGCTGTCTGCGAAATCTATGGGGATAAGCCGCTTAATGAAAAAAATATATCCATTGATCATTTTGTACCTTGGTCCTATGTGGCGCATGATGAATTGTGGAATTTGACTCCTACCATTCGAAGTATCAACAGCAGTAAAAGCAACAGTCTTCCAGACTGGAACAGGTATTTCCCAATGTTATGCAAAATGGAATATTTATCCTATGAATTGATGTGGGAATATCCGGAAGTACATAAAGCTTTTGACAAATGTGCGAAGGAGTATTTGAACAATCCGGAGATCAGGCATAAACTTTATCAGAGAGGTCTGACGGAAACGGAGTTTTCCCGACGTTTGGAAGAGGTTATGTTTCCGGTCTATCAATCGGCAAAAAGTATGGGATTTTCCAGTTGGAGCTTGAGGACATAAGATGATGAGTAACTATTACGAAAGCAATGCAGAACGCTATGCGGCAGAAACAATTTCCGCCGATATGTCGGAACAGTATCAAAGATTCCTGCCACTGTTAAAAAAAGGAGCAAAGATTCTGGATGTGGGAAGCGGCAGCGGACGGGATGCATGTTATTTCCAGAAACAGGGATATCAGGCGACTGCCTTAGAGCCGTCAAAGAATCTTTGCAGAGAAATCCGGAAAGTTTTTTCCGGGGAAATTGTATGTTCCGATATCCAGGACTATCGGCCGGCGGAACGGTACGATGGGATCTGGGCGTGTGCGTCATTGATTCATCTGCAGGAAGAAGAAATACTTTGCTTTTTTAAGAAGATTGACATGTATCTGAATGACAATGGAATTGTATATGTTTCCGGGAAAAGTGGAATTTCCACAGGAGAAGTGGAGGACGGACGTTTTTTTCTTGAGTTTACTGAACAGCTGGTAGAGAAAATCCTGACGGTAAATAAACAATTGCAGCTGGAGCAGCTGTGGTATACCGAAGATGTAAGTGGGAGACGGGGATTTCGGTGGCTGAATGTGGTTTTAAGATTGAGAAGAAATAACTCTTAATGATAAGCGGTGAGAGCAATGAAAGTAGTTTTAAGTCGTAAAGGATTTGATAGCGCTAATGGCGGTATCATGAGTCCTATTTTTGAAGATGGGACAATGGTTTCATTCCCTATCCCAAGTAAAGATGTGGAGAAGGACAACATTCGGTATGACGAATTGTTTTGTGATGGAATATGTATGAAAACAATTTTGAACGCGCTTGGGTATCGGGGAGTAGATCATTGCCATTTGGATCCCGATCTTGTGAAAAACAGAAGGCGGGAATCAATTCGTGAGTGGACACCGGCTTTTGGACAGATTAATCAAGCTGCAACTTATCTAAAGAATCAGCATATTTCTGAAGGAGATCTATTTCTTTTCTTTGGCAATTTTCGTCATATAAAGCAGAATAATGGAAAGTATGAATATGTTCGAAGAACGGATAAAACAGAGGATTCTTATCTGGGAATGCAGCTGCAGGTCGTATGGGGATATTTACAGGTTGGGGGTATTATCACTGATCCTGACGAGCAAAAGAAATTGTTCTGGCATCCACATGCCTGTGATAAACGTATTTATGAAGAGAAGAATAATGTGATTTTTACAGCAAGCAAACAACTTTCCTTTGCTCCTGAAATGCCGGGGGCAGGCACATTTTTGTATGATAAAAAACGTGTGCTGACGATGCCGGGAAAACCAAAAGCAACCTGGAAATATTGTAAAGCATATGATACGGATAATATTGAAAGCAATCGAAAGAATTCTGTGAAGGGTATTAATGAAGGTATTTATTATGCCGGGATCTGGCAGGAACTTGTCTTAAAAGAAAATCGGATTTCTGAAGAATGGGCGAAATCATTATTTTAGAAAATCTGTTGTTGGAGATGTGACACAGAGGTATAGTGGGGGATTTATGGAGAAAAGGTACTTATCAGATTCAAAGGTTCAAAGAGAAACGGAAGAAATAATATTTAAAAATTTAAAAAGCAAGTTAAAATGTAATGATATACAGAGGAATGTAAGAATATTGATTTCAGATGAGAATAATATATGGATCTGTCCCGATTTTTATTCAGAGGAAAATCATATAATAGGTGAGATTCATACACATCTTGGGAAATTAAAGTCTGCGCAATTACATAAAATAGAAGGCGATATTTTAAAAATGCTTCTTTTTGAGAAGTGTCATAATGGAAAACGATATAGAAAAATGATTGTCGTATGCGATATTGAGGAATACAATCAGTTGATGGGAAATTCATTTGTGGCAGAGGCAATCAGGCAATTTGATATAGAGCTGTATTATGTTCCATTGGAACAAACACTGATTAATGAGATAAAACAAGCTATGCAAGAGCAGAATCTATTGAATTGGTGAAAAAGTTTTATTGTAATGTTGATACAACGAAAAATATAACGTATATATGGAACTATTATGATGGGTTTTGAAATGTGCAAAATCGTTTGTGAAGGATAAGGAAAGAGATAATGGAAGAACGAAGGTTAATGATGAATGCGGAATATTATCCTAGGGTTAAGAGAGAGAATATCATAAAAAATTGTAAATGTGCATTGCAATTAAAACATGCAGAAACATATGGAAGTGGATTTGCAGTAGTAGCTACAGAGATTATTCAGAGAATTACATCAACGGAAAATACAGAAGGATTGTATCGCTGTGTATTCCCAGAAGGAATAACCGGACATCTGGCAAAATTTAAAGATGGATCTGGACTGACAGGAACGATTGTAGGAGAGTGTGGATTTGCTGGTCAAGCGAGGTGGATACCAGTGGAAAGTTCTACTATGCAATTAGCAATTGATCCAGTGTCTATTGCCGTTGCTGTGGCAATTTTCGGTATCAATAAACGGCTAGATTCCATCAAAGAAACACAGAAAGAGATCCTTCAATTTTTACATCAAGATAAA
>JAHZAV010000004.1:0-964 GCA_019423745.1 Lachnospiraceae bacterium | reverse complement strand
ATTCCTTATCTGATATTTTGGAACAGTTTCATTTTAACAGTACAAACAGATTATGGAAAGGAAGTCAATTAACGATTGTCACTTCTATAAAGGGAAAAGCAGAGCATAATATCATTTTTTATAGAAAAGAAATTGCAAAGGTTCTAGAAAAGAAAAAGGGGTTTTATATAGATCAGAATATTATCCAGATAAAAAGAAAGTTAGAACATAATTTTAAATATTATCAACTAGGAACATATCTTTATGCGTATGCATCGTTTCTTGAAATAATGCTTGGAGAAAACCATGACAAAGACTTTCTTGGTTATATTGAAAATAAGATTGAAGAATATTCATTACAGTACAGATTGGACTACTCGAAGTGTTATGAGAAGCTTGAAAATTTCTCGTATTCTACTATACAATCTAAAGCATTGGTAAGGCTTGGAGCTGCCGGAAAGACTACAGGGAACATGATTGCTAAAATTCCCATAATCAGCAAAGGTTCGGTAGATGAAGTACTGATTGACGTTGGAAATAAAATAGAAAAAGTGGGATCTAAACATGCAGAGAAAGTTATGGAGAAATTTCAAAATAATCGGGAGGCAGGGATACAAATATTTATAGAAAATATAAGGAACATGAACAGTATTAGTAATCAACCGGTAGAACTATTTTTTGATAGAAATGAACTTTATGTTTGTATTAAATAGGACGAAGAAAGTTCCTGAAATTCAGATAGAAATGTATTTGAAACATATAGAACTGCTGAAAATATTGATGAGGACCTAGGAAACAATAATAAAAGCTTTAATAATATTAAGCGTATGAAATTAGTACTCACCTCTTAGCTCGTTTGGGGTGGTTTTGTCCTGTGGTGTCAGAACCCGTAAAGCCTTATTTTACAAGGGATTTGCGGGTTCTGACTTTTTGTATGGCGATAAAATAAACCACCTGCTAGGCAGGTGGAGAGAATAGCTTTAGC
>JAHZAV010000039.1 GCA_019423745.1 Lachnospiraceae bacterium | reverse complement strand
GGACAGGTGGCTCACGCCACACCGGACTGGCGGCTCTGCCGCACCGTAATATTCAAAATCAAAATATGATATGTACAGCCGGAAGTGATTTTCATGGTTCAAAAGGAAGGTCTTGCATGGGTGTTACTCTTTTTCCCAGTCAACCCAAGGACAAGATTGCTGAGAATCCTGCATTCTTTTAATTAATACTGAGAAAGGATAGCCTCTAATTATAAATAAACACCATCCACATAAACATATGGATGGTGTTTTAAAAGTATTTTCTTATCCCTACTGAAAAGCATGCAAAAGTTTCTTAACGAATGATTCTGTAATTTTATAAATAGAATATTGTACATACTCTACATGGGCAATATCCATTGCCTGTTTTTGTTTATCCGTTGCGGATGTATAGGGATATATCCCAAACAGAAATGGAAAAAAGGCATAAAGAAATTCCTGTATATCTTCAGATGTCATACCTGGAAAAAATTTCTCCAGACAGTTAACGACTATCTGCATTGCATTTGAATATACTTTTTTAAATGCCACAAGATTTTCAATTCGACTGTTTCCTTCCATGTCATAAAGATTCATGGACACCAATTTTAACATGCAGCCTCGCTTTTCCAATGTATGTGCAAGCTTACCTGCAAATTCATCAACAGACAAAGTCTCATATGTTTGAAAAATTTCTGTGAGATCTTTTGTCCATAATTCATACTCCCGTTCCAACAGTGCCAAAAAAATTTCTTCCTTTGTCTGGAAATAATTATAGATAGAGGTACGAGTAAAAGAGGTTTTTGTACCAATATCGCGAATTGTTATGTCCTTAAAGCCCATTGTCTCATAAAGAGATGCACAGGCATTAATAATTTCTTGTTTTCTTGCATATGTTAATGCTTCTGAGCCTTTTGGCATAAATTCCCCTTCTTTCCCAATCGCAAATGTCTTCATATTGACAAATATGCAACCCATTTCAAAATTTATTATAGGCTCTTTCTGACACTGCGTCAAACAGAAGCTGATATTTTATCCCTTAAGGACATCCTTTCCCCACGCCGCTGCTGTATTTGCTGTTATAAGCTGCCCCTTTTTCCAATCAGCAGCTGGACAGCAGGTCTGCATACTTTTTTCTGCCTTTCCTATTCCGCTGCCACCTGAAGTAGCAAAAGGAATTACCGTTTTCCCGGAAAAATTATAGCTTTCCAGAAAGGTATCTATAATGCGGGGTTCCACATACCACCAAACAGGGAATCCAATAAAAACTGTATCATACTGCTCCATGTTCTGTACTGGCTCTGCAATGACAGGTCGACAGGCAGGATCATTCATCTCAAGGGTACTACGGCTGTTTTTATCCATCCAGTCCAGATCAGTGGAAGTATATGGCTGTTTTGGACGAATCTCATACAAATCCGCGTCCACCGCATCGGCTATACGTTTTGCTGCAGTAGCAGTTACACCACTAGCTGAAAAATATGCAATTAATATTTTACTCATTTTAAACTCTCCTTCAAAATTTCTACTATTTCTTCGTGTCCCAGAACTTTATATCCTCCCGGCAGGATAATCGTACCGTCTGCAATTCCCTCTATCATCTCCTCAGTTGCTCCAAGCTGCGAAATATTCATTACAAGTCCCAATTCATGCATCCAACATTCCATAGCATGAAGCCCTTCCTCTGCCACCTGCTCATCTGTTTTTCCTGAAGGGTCTATATCCCACACATTCTCTGCAAAGCGTTTAAACTTCTGCAGACCATAAGGCAGGATATGGCGGTAATACGGCAGCGAAACAGCTGCCAGCGTCATACCGTGAGTAGCGTCTGTATAGGCTCCTACCGATTGCCCTATCATATGAACCATCCAATCCGTAGATTTTCCACGGGATATTAATGTGTTTAATGCCCAGGTCGCTGTCCACATAATATTGCTTCTCGCCTCATAATTCTGTGGATCTTTATTTGCAATCCGGCTGGAATGAACAACAGAACGCATCAATCCCTCACTAATATAATCGCTTGTATTATCATCTTCCCCTGAAAAATATTGCTCGCAAATATGATTAAAAATATCATAAATACCGGAAACCATCTGGTAATGAGGCAATGACAATGTATAAGTAGGATTTAAAATCGCAAATTTAGGCATGATTTTCTCATCTGCAAAAACATGACCAATTTTTTGCTTTGTTTTATGATTCGTAATAACAGATCCTGCATTCATTTCCGATCCCGTTCCAACCATCGTCAGTACACAGCCTACAGGAAGTGTATCACAGTTTGGCTCTTCAAACCGAATGAAATATTTCTCCCATGGATCTTCCGAACAGTTAACTGAAACAGAAATTGCTTTGGCATAATCGCAAACAGATCCTCCTCCAACCGCCAGAAGAAAATCTGCATGGTGATTTCTTACAATCTCAATGCCCTCATATAATTTATCAACTGTAGGGTTTGGCATAACACCGGAAATTTCCGCTATGTTTTTACCACTTTCCCGTAAAATTTTTATGACTTCATCATAAATTCCATTTTTCTTAATAGATCCACCACCATAAATCAACACTATATTATTCCCGTACTTTGGTAATTCTTCATTCAGATAGTTCAGTGAATCACTTCCGAAATAAAGCTTTGTAGGGTTACAATACGAAAAATTTCCCAGCATCTTAAGATCCTCCTTTAATCTTTTTATTTCTGACATCGTGTCAATTATAATATATCTCCATTCTGACATTGTGTCAATACATTTCCAATTTTTCTATCCCGTTCTAATTTAGAAATATCTGGCATACAATACATCAAAACAGGCCTGACGAGGAATTTATGCTGACTCATTTAAAATCCTTTCGATCGTTTCGCCCGATCCTTCTTCCTCTCTTTTTTATTGGCACATTCTTGTTTGGTCACCTAACCGGCTTTGTCATTGAACGTATTTTCCCCACTGCTAATGAAACATCTTCGGAAGGAAACTGGGGCCTTAGCTTTCAGGAAGACGGGAAAACTCCCATCGGAAATGCAGATTCCAACGACTTAAAAAAACTAAACGCCTACTATACCGGCGACACAAGTAAACAGACAATTTATTTAACCTTTGATGTCGGATATGAAAATGGAAACACAGGTACTTTACTAGATGCTCTAAAAAAACACCAGGCTCCTGCCACTTTTTTCGTTGTAGGTAACTTTATCGAAGACAATCCTAACCTAATAAAAAGGATGGTGAAGGAAGGACATACTGTTGGTAATCATACCTATAGCCATCCGGACATGTCCCAGATTTCTACAAAAAACTCCTTTCAGACTGAACTGAATAAGGTTGAACTTCTTTATCAAGATATCACCGGGAAAAAAATGACAAAATTTTATCGTCCTCCCCAGGGCAAATATAGCCAGTCAAATCTAAAAATGGCACAAGAACTTGGCTATTATACCTTCTTCTGGAGTCTCGCTTATGTAGACTGGTATGAAAATAATCAGCCTTCCCATGAGGAAGCTTTCGACAAACTCGTCTCTCGCATTCATCCCGGAGCTATTGTCCTTCTTCACAGTACTTCATCTACAAATGCTGAAATTCTTGATGACTTATTGACTCGCTGGGAGGAAATGGGATATCGCTTTGGTGATTTGAATGATCTTGTCAAAGACGGTAATTAACAGTAACCAAAAAGCAGCCAGCACTGCTCTTAAAAGAACCTTACTGGCTGCTTCTTGTTCATTTGGATTATGAATTTTCTTCCATATCTTCACATTTTTCTGTAGGATATACAACTCCTTCCTTCATAACAAAGGCACAATCCATCAATGCTTTTGGATCTGTCAGAAGGTCTCTTTTCCATGCTGAGATATCCGCAAGTTTTCCTGCTTCAATCGTTCCGATCTGATCTGAAAGCTGAAGAATTTCTGCATTAATCCTGGTAGCTGCTTCCAGAGTACGGAAAGGATCCATACCACTTTCCATCCATGCTTTGTATTCATATCCACTTTCATAATTCTGATGTGTTGCCACCTGATCCGTTCCATATCCCAGCTTACACTTGCAATTCTTGATAACCTCACGCCCTGCCTGGAGAGCATCTTTATAATATTCAAGTTTTCTTCGGAACTCTGGTTGTTTTGTCTGAATCTTCACCGGATCGTAATGCACCGCTTCTTCATAAGGACAGAACGTAGGAACAATATAGCATCCTGCCTCCCGTACAATTTCTGCTGTTTCCTCATCCAAAAGAGAGCAGTGCTCCATTCCGTCAATACCATGCGCCGCTAACTTTCTAATGTGATCCGGACTATATACATGCGCTGTCACAGTCTTTCCCCATTCATGTGCAGTGCGAATCACCGCCTCCATTTCTTCATCATTCATTTGTTGCTGCCGTGGATTATCATAAGGAGTAAAAAATCCTCCGGTTGCCATAATCTTGATAAAATCAGAACCTGCTTTAATTTCTTCTCTCACCGCATTTACAAAAAAGTCCTTCCCAGCACCAAGTGAACTAATCATATCTTGAGCTGCAAAAGAAAACTCCGGTCTCCTTGCAAAAGCTTGTGATAAATCCCCGTGACTCCCTGCTGTACAGATCAATCTGGCCGCCGCGACAATCCTGGCACCTTGAAAGTATCCTTCATTAATCATATCTCGTACATCCAGAACTCCAAAACCATTGGACGTAATTCCTCCCGTATGCCGCACGGTAGTAAATCCTCTGGACAAACTTTTCTGGGCAGTGCGAAGAACACTAAGTGCCTTTCTTTCTTCTGATGTGTAAAATACTTCCTGACGAATCTGGTGCCAGTCCAGATTATCCATATGCATATGTGCATCGATCATCCCTGGAGTAACTGTCGCATCCGATAAATCAACCACTTCTGCAAATTCCGGTTTTTCAATGTGGCTTCCTACTTCTGCAATTTTATCGTCTTTTACAAGTATCTTCTGATTTTCCTGCAATTCCCTTTTTAATCCATCATATAACTTTCCACAAATAATATAGGTCAATTTACTCATTTTACTTCCTCCTTCTTTCCGCTCTTTTTGTAATCCACAATATAAACCACTGCTGAAATCACAATTGCAATCAACATATAATAAGCACCTGCTACTGGAGTAAAATAACAAAAGATAAGGCAAACTGCCAATGGAATCAAATAAAGGAAAAACTGCTTTTTCCCTTTTAGTATTGTCTGTGCCACAAGACCTCCAAACAATGCCGGAACAACATAGTCAAACGCTGGTTTCAAAGCAGGGGCATTTAATACCGGCGCAAGCGGTTTTGCCACCACTACTCCGATTGCTACCACTACAACCGTCGTGATTACAGAAGCACCACAGGCGATAATCGCCATTGTATGACAGGCGTCTGTATTCGGTTTAATTCCTAATGAATTAATCGTCCCAACCGTGGCAGGCATTCGCAAATTGGTCACATTCCCGGTAATGTAAGACATATAAAGAGCACCCGGCCCCATAACCGGCATATATCCTATTGTTTCTGCCGGCCAATAAGGTGCCATAAAAAGAATCACTGCAATAAACCCCGGCCATAATGCCCTAAAATCCGGCCATAGACCATACACCGCACTTACTACAACTGGAAATGCCGTCATCCCAACAAACAGCAACAAGCTGGAAATGATACCAAACTTATGTATCCAGCTGTTAAATTCTTCTCTTGTCTGTAGCTTCATATCCCTTACCTCCTTTTAGAATATGACACACGCTGCTGCCATTCCAGCCAGCATACTAATTGCCATAATATAATCTGCCAGCCATTTCAATTTAGGAAATTTCTTATGTAGAATTACTAAGATTGCTCCCACTGTAAAACTAATTAAAAATACAACTCCCTGTGTCGACATCTGGCCAAATCCGTAAGCGACCGACACATAAGCCATGACACCTGCCAGGCATCCTCCTCCAATAGCAAGCACAAGCCCCATATCGATCTTTTCTGCCTTGTCATATAAAAGAGAAATCGGTTTAATGGTAATAGAAGACCATAGAATACAAGCACTTCCCCCCACAGTCATCACCCAGGCTGCCGCAATCCATCCAATAGCAGAATAGCCATTTACAGTAAGTGACTCTCCTACGCATTCCAATGCCGTAGATGCTGCATAGGTCTCATAGTAAGCAGAACCGATCACAGAAAGTCTCATCCAGGGAAGCGGTGTCCCAAGCAGCGGCATAAGAGATAAAAACACAACCAGAACTGGAAGAGTTGGAACAATGCTAATCGTAATTCCCGTTGTCAAGCCCTTTTTAATCTGCTGATTAGTCAGTCCAAGTCCTCTTGCTCTTGTCCAGGCTTTTCTCATAAAAATAAGACACTGAACAATGACTGCTACCAATAAACTTCCTACCCACAAATACATCCAATATGAATTGCAGATATCGTTGTACTTCATACCACCACTCCTTTTCACTAAAGACCATAGTCTGTAATTTTCGTTAATTATATCACTATCATTTCTATTTCTCAATATATTTGTATATACTCTTTCTTTTTTGTTAATTATTTAAGAAAATATTTCTATGATTTTCACATATTTTCTGATTATATTTTGTCTATTTTCCCGATTATTAATTAGACTATAGTCTCTTCTGTTTATTTTTCATATCACAATTATATATATTTCAGCATGCACAAAGCCCCCTGTGGTTTTCCACCACAGGGGGCTTACTAGGTTTATATCACAGACCATTTTCTCATTGAAAGTCTACCTTTTATGGTACGAATTTTTACATTCAAATTATGGTTTTAAAAATTCTATATAAAGTTGAAAGCCTTCTGAACCAAAATATCCTAAAGAATATTTTCCCTCTTCCACGCACCAATCCATAATTGTTCCTCGTTGTAGTAAAAGAATATGTTTTGCCAGCTCTTCCACCGACTTATCCGTTCTAATTTCTCCTCTCTTCTGCCCTTCTGCAATTATATTGCGCACAAGCCTCATATAATATCTGTTGGGGCTTAGAAAATGATCTTGCTGCTTTCTGGCAAGCTGTGACTGGTATAATGCTGCCAAAAGATCCACTTTTACATTTCCTTCTATAAAGTAAAAAACATACTGATTTAAAAGCTTCAGTTGCATGATATGATTCAAATTCCGATCCATACCTTCGTAATATTTTTGGTATTCACGGTCGAAAAACAAATATAACGAATTTAAAAGTTCATCTTTAGCTTTAAAATAATAGTAAAATCCGCCTTTTGAAGTTCCGGCTTTTCGAATAATTTCATCTACTGTAGTTGCAGTATATCCTTTCTCATAAAACAGCTCCCAGGCAGTCTCCATAATGTGCTCTTTCAATCCCATAACTTTATCCCCGTTTTTTAATTGATATGATCTCTTTTAAATACTTATATCGAAACATCTGATCAATTCCATTTTACATGACTGAACACATTTCGCATAGTCGACTGCCAATTATTTTTATTGGAAATGTTAGATAAATTTCTAAATATCTTAACAGCAGCTTTTTAATATTCTTTCTTCCGCTTAAAGAATATCAATATACTCTCCCGCGAGTGCTTTATTCATGCTTCGCACTGCACAGAATTTACCGCACATACTACATGTATCACTGTGATCATCTTCCGGACTTCTGCTGTCACGAATCGCTTTTGCAGTTTCTTTATCCAGGGCACATGCAAACTGTGCATCCCAATCCAGTTTACGTCTGGCATCTGCCATTTTGTCATCTATATCCCGTGCACCTGGTATTCCTTTTGCTATATCTGCAGCATGAGCTGCAATTTTAGAAGCAATGATTCCCTGTTTTACATCTTCTACATTAGGAAGCGCTAAATGTTCTGCCGGAGTTACATAACACAAAAATGCTGCACCGTTCATAGCTGCCACTGCACCTCCTATAGCCGCTGTAATATGATCATATCCCGGTGCAATGTCTGTTACCAACGGTCCCAACACATAAAACGGAGCTCCCATACAAATACTTTTTTGTACTTCCATATTTGCTGCTACCTGATTCAACGGAACATGACCCGGACCTTCTACCATAACTTGTACATTATGATCCCATGCTCTTTTGGTAAGTTCACCTAGACGTACCAATTCTTCAATCTGGCAGACATCTGTTGCATCTGCCAGGCATCCAGGACGGCAGGCATCTCCAAGAGAAATGGTAACATCATATTCTTCACATATATCCAGGATCTCATCATAGTATTCATAAAACGGATTTTCCTGTCCTGTCATGCTCATCCAGGCGAACACCAGGCTTCCTCCACGACTTACAATATTCATTTTTCTTTTATGTTTTTTAATCTGCTGAATTGTCTTTTGTGTAATTCCACAGTGCAGTGTAACAAAATCCACACCATCTTCTGCATGAAGCCTGATTACATCAATAAAATCTTTGGCTGTTAAAGTTGCAAGATCTCTCTGATAATGAATCACACTGTCATAGACAGGAACTGTTCCTATCATGACAGGACATTCGCTTGTTAATTTCTGTCGGAATGGCTGTGTATTACCGTGACTGGACAGATCCATAATAGCTTCCGCTCCAAGCTTTACAGCACTCATCACTTTTTCCATTTCTATATCATAATCTTTGCAGTCTCTGGATACTCCCAAATTAACATTTATCTTTGTACGTAACATACTTCCGATTCCTTCCGGATCCAGACAGGTATGCTTTTTATTTGCACATATTGCCACCTTTCCCTCCGCTACAAGCTGCATCAATTTTTCCACCGGCATATTTTCCTTTTTTGCCACTGTTTCCATCTGCGGTGTCACAATCCCTTTGCGTGCTGCATCCATCTGTGTTGTGTAATTACTCATCTGCTAATTCCTCCTTATCTTGCTTTTCATTTATCCTACAATTTTTAATTGTTTTAGTACCCCACCCTTTTCCAAAACTGTAATCAGTAAAAAGGCAAGAATACTGCCGACTACAGTAGAAACCAAAAACGGCACAATATACACAAACAATCCTGCCGGCTCCATACCCATCAAGAACTTTGCCGCCGGATAGGCTGCCAAAGCACCCAGAATACCTGTTCCAAATGCTTCTGCGAAACATGCTGCGCCAAGTTTTCGACAAACAGCATACACTATTCCACAGCATAAAGCACCTATCATGCTGCCCGGAAAAGCTAAAATACTTCCAATTCCCATAACATTCCTAAGGAAACTTGCACAAAATGCAATACCCACACTCCATCCCGGTCCAAGCGTTACTGCTGCCAAGATATTCACCATATGTTGTATTGGCGCACATTTGCTTCCAGCCACCGGAAAACTAATCATACTCCCCACCACAGCCAACGCGGTTAATACACCGGCCAGAACCAGCTTTTTCGTCGCATTTTCACGTTTCATAAAACTCTCTCCTTCCTCTATTGCTGTATAATCTGGCATATTATGCACGAAACTCCAACTCAAATACTTTATTTGTAGTTATCTTTTACAGAAATATAAGAAATACTTATAGAACACTTTGACAAAAAAATAGAGCTCCGCCTGCGGAACTCTATCAATCACTCAATATTCATCCCTACGTTGGCATTATCCAAATCAGGTTATGGGTCGAAACAAAACAGTCTCCTCTCAGCCGACTTCAGCCAGCTCCCCGTATCACTATTATTTTATACCAGAATTATTATATCCCCGTCACTCACATTTTGCAACTACTGCATATAAACATTTACAAAATTACCCACCCTATTTTTCATTTTTACCCACCACTTACTGCAATTGGAAACGTAACACTTTTAAACTTTGTTACGTCCCCAATTGTCAAACCACCGTTGGAATGACGCACAGGCGTATGTTTTTACTTCTGTTTCCATAGCACGATATTTTTGCATTAATATTTTGCATTCGACAGTTATTTCGCATTTTCCGCCGCTTTTTCCTCCCTGATGGCGAACAAGCAATGAATTCCCCAATTCTTTTTCCGCTCGATTTATTATTTTCCAGCCTTTACTATAGGACATTTCCATTTTCTGGCAGGCTTCTTTCATAGAACCGTTTTCTTCCAGATGCTCCAGAAGTTCTATAAGGCCCGGTCCTAATACGGGTTGGCTTGTACAAATCTGTAGTTTAACCACAGGATGGAATTTTACTCTTTCTTCTTTCGGATCCATTCTTTTCTCCTCTTCAATTGTCTTCTAAAAGTAAAAGTTTCTCTGGAGCAATTGTTACGGCTTCAGGGATCTGTAAAGTTCCCCTCTCACTTTTCATCCAAATGCCCTTATTGGCCTGCTCATTTGCTTTAAAGATCATTGTTTGTTCAAATGGCGTCTCGGATTGCTCTACGGGCAGTACCGGAATCCAGTTTACTCTATTTCCTTGATCTGTATCTCCTTTATTACAAGCGGGTAAAACATCATGCGCTCTTACTCCGATATATGTTGTCTTTTCGGAAACCTGTTCTGCTGTATAAAGCGAAATCCCCCAATCCTTAGCATACACCTGAAAATCTCCTCTTTTTTCTGCCCGAGAAATATTTTTGCAGCCGGTTAATCTTGCTGCAGCCACTTTTCTGGGGTTTTCAAACAATGCCTTTGTATTGTCGCAGATCACGTTTTTTCCTTTTTCCATAATCATTGTATGGGTACACAATCTATAAATTTCATCCCTGTCATGGCTAACCAAAATCGTACATCCAAAAAAACTCTGAATGTGTCGCTGCATTTCCAACTGAAGTTCTTCTTTCAGATAACTATCCATTGCGGAAAATGGTTCATCCAGAAGTAAAACATCTGGCTCGCTGGCCAATATTCTGGCCAGAGCCACTCTTTGCTGCTGTCCCCCTGAAAGCCTGGCAGGATATTGTTTTTCCAAATCAGACAATTGAAACTGTTCCACTAATCTGGTTGCTTTTTTCTTTTTTTCAGATCTTTTCCCCTGTATCCCTGCCATAATATTTTCTTCTACTGTCATATTAGGAAATAAGGCATAATTTTGGAACAAATAGCCTACTTTTCGCTTTTGTGGAGAAAGATCAATCTTTTTTTTACTATCATAAAATACCAGTTTTTCAGTGGCAATCCTTCCATAGTCTGGACGCACAATCCCTGCCACAGCTTTTAAAGTCATACTCTTTCCACATCCAGATGCCCCTAAAATTCCCAGGCAGCCACCATTCATGGAAACATTCATATCAAGCATATAATGCTTCAGCTGCTTTTGAAAATTTATTTCTAACTGTTTCATATCCAGTCCTTACCTCCGGTTAAATTTCTGGAAAAGATATGTCACATAATTCATTGCTGTAACAACCAGGAAAGACAGGATCACCAATACAATTACATACCGATATGCCCCTTCCATATTCCCTGCTGCCACATCTGAATATACTGCCAGCGGCAGAGTTCTTGTTTTTCCAGCAATATTACCTGCAATCATTGCCGTAGCCCCAAATTCACCAAGCCCTCTCGCAAATGCCAGAATCCCTCCTGATAAAATTCCAGAAAGCGCATTAGGAAACAAAATCTTCCAGAAAATCTTCCATTCTGACATTCCAAGTGTACGGGCAGCATCAATCAAATCCCCATTCACTTGTTCAAACGCACCTCTGGCAGAACGATACATTAACGGAAATGAAATTACTACTGCTGCCAATACGGTGGCTCCCCATGAAAAAGCAATTTTCACCCCAAAAAATTCCAGAAAGAAACGGCCGATTGGCCGTTTCACTCCAAAGAGATACAACAGGAAAAAACCCGCTACCGTAGGTGGCAAAACAAGTGGCAATGTCAAAATGCCGTCCCATACCATTTTCAATTTTTCATGACGAATCCTCACTACAAGAAAAGCAGCTAATATTCCTACAAAAAAAGTAATCACAATAGCGAAAGATGCTGTTTTTGCCGAAATCAGAATCGGTGTCCAATCCATATCTTACCTCTTTATAAAACCGTAATCTTCAAATATCTGAATTGCCTCATCGCTTTTCAAAAATTCCACAAATTTCTCTGCTGCTTCTTTCTTCTCTGAAGCTGAAACAATTCCCACCGGGTAAATGGCAGCTTCTGACAAACTGTCTTCTGGAGCCTCTGCTACAACTTTTACTGCATCTGTAGTAGCTGCATCCGTTGCATATACAATGCCAGCTTGTGCACTTCCTTCTGCAACCCAGTTTAATACTTCTGTCACATTGGTACCAAGACTGGCTTTTGCTAAAACCTGATCCCACAGTCCCATATTTGTCAAAGCTTCCTCTGAATATTGTCCAACCGGTACACTGGCAGGATCTCCAATAGCAATCGTATCTGCCTTCGTAATATCTTCAAATGAAGTTAATTCTAACTGTGAATCAGCAGAGGTAATCAATACAATTTTATTTTCCAAAAGATCGATCACCGAATCTTTATCTATCATTCCTTCTTCTGTCAGAGCATTCATCTGTTTTGTAGATGCTGACATAAAGACATCTGCCTCCATGCCCTCTTCAATCTGAGTCTGAAGTTTCCCGGAACTGTCGTAAGTTCCACTTACCGTAATCTCAGAATTTTGTTCCTCAAACAAAGGAATTAGTTCCTCTTCATACGTATATTCCAAACTTGCTGCCGCAGCTACCAGAATTTCCGTTTTCTCTTCTTTTTCACCAGCTTCCTCCTGAACTGTGCTGTCTGCCTGACCACTTTCAGAAGACTCTTCTTGGTTTTGGCTCTTTCCGCATCCTACTGCCAGCGCCATTGTGATAGTCGATACTAAAAAAAGACTTACCATTTTCTTTTTCATCCCTTTTCCCTCCGCAATTTCCGTGAAATATCGACTTCAGTATACACCAAGTTATTTCAAAAAACAATTCGCTTTTTCACAAAACTTTCTATATCTTCTTTACAATCGATATCCTTTAATTCATTCTCTTCCGCTTCCACGATAAAGATCTGATCTGAATATCTTCTCATCACTGCCCGGCCGCCTACATCTCCTTCCAACTCCAGTAATTCCCTAAAATACTCTTTGGGCCACAGCACTGGATTACCAGGTTCTCCTTTGTATCCGGCACAGATAATCTTCCCTGGCTTCACAACAGATGCATTCCATATTTTCTGAATGGTAGATGCCTTAAGTCCTGGCTGATCACATACTCCAAACAAGATGCCCTTTACATCTGGCTTCTCTTTTAATACAGCTTTCAATCCAAGTTTAAGGGATTGAGAAATCCCAAGCCAAGGTTCTTGATTGATCACTCCCACAATTCCCCGCTTTTTTGCTGCCTCAAATATAATAGAATTGCCTGTTACAACAAAACGATCTCTTCCAGGAAACGCTTCCATTCTTTCCAGCATGTACTGATACAATGGCTTGTTTCCTACTCTTTCAGTAAGCTTATCTTTTCCAAACCTGCTTCCTGTTCCTGCTGCAAGCATAACCATAGCGAAATGATCCTTTGCTGCTTCATAACACTGTACTGCTTCCAGAACACCACCGCCAATTGCCCTGGCTTTATCTGAAATTGTCCAACAATGCTCTTTTTCACATCTTGCATCAATATCTCCGATTTTCATTCCACTTGCAACAAATACTCCCGTTTGGAGCATCCCCCTTACTGTACCAGACATAGCTGCATACACCGGAACTCCACCAGTATAGGCTGCAATCTGCCCTTTTTCTACAGTTTCTCCTATCGCAACTAAGGGTTCCATTTTCCCATTTCCAGTAGCTTTCAGAAGCCTTTCTATCGTATAGCCTCCCACTTCGCCAGGTACACCCGTATTAGGAAGCGCAGCTCCATCATAAATAACCTGGCCAAGGCTGTGTCCCCGTTTTGTTTCCACCACACAATGACAATCCCTGCCAGCAAAAAAGCCAGGACCGACTCCAATCACCAAAGGAGCATCTGTTATTTTTGTCCCCACATTTCTTTTAGCCAGGATGGCATCTACTACTACGTCGGGGCAAAATTCAAGCCGAATTTTCGCCTCTTCGTCTACAATCAATGCGATATTCCCATCATTCATCACTTCATATGCTTCAGCCAGAGAAGCAACCCGCTTTGCTTCCATATCTTCCACTTCAGCATTTCCTTCATACACCGCTCTGGAAAAAGCTACCGTTCTTCTCACGGTTAAAGGCTCCTGCCTTTCTGTCATAAGAATTTTATGTCCACTGTGATAGAGACGAGACGCAATTCCTGTAGCCAAATCACCGGCTCCTCTTATCAATATCTTCATAATATTATATTGTCTCCTTTTCCTCCAGGTGATGCGTATTCCCCAAACACAAAATTGAATGCTCATACCCAAATTCCTGAAGAATTTTACAGATTTCCTGTGCTATTTCTCTCTTTCCCGGTAAATCTGTTTTATTTAAAACAAGCGTAAATTCTATCTCTTTGTTGACTTCTTTTCTTGCACCATTTCCGTCCATAGCCAGCCTTGCAATATCTTGTGGAAAAACCGGCTCATAAACCTCTTTCTTTAAAATATGTGCTGCAGCCTCTGCCCGAAAACAGACTTCCTCCAATGGACGCCCCACAGCATCCATCCCATAAACGTACAAAATACGCCCCGTTTCCTTCTGAAAAACCGGCTCGTTTTCTCCGGGTACTTTAAGAGGCATACACCTTGCTCCGTCTGCTTCTATCAATACAGGTTCCTCTCGTCCTATCAACTGCCTCATCCACTTCTCATCCGGCATCTGCATTTTCCCATTATTTGCTTTCTTACCCAAGAAAATTTTTCCCTCTTTTTGCAGTATCTCCACTATCTTTTCCTGCGTCGGATTCAGTAGAAAATATGGTTTTTTCTCGGCATACATATGTGTTGTTGTTGTTACCACTACAGGGATATTCAAGGAACTGTATTCTGATACAAGGCATTTAATAAGGGAGGTTTTCCCTCCCGCCCCTGCTACACTGATTCTTTCTTTCGCTTCAGGACAAATCCCCAGTGCTTCTAAAATAGTAGGAAAAGGGCATAACCTGCCCTTTTCCCACTTTTCTATCATACACATTGTATTTTTGCTGTTAACCACAATGGTGCCCGCAGCCTTGATGTGTCTCTTCTCCACAATTATGGCCTTCTCCCTCATGGTGATGGCTGCACAGAGTGTCCGGATCGTAATTCAATTTTCCTGCAAGATATGCATTTACCTGTTCATCTGCATCACCTGATGCTCCTGGAAAAAGTTCGATTCCAGCTTCTGCAAGAGCAGCTCTTGCTCCCCCTCCAATTCCTCCACATATCAGAGCATCCACCTGCTCATTCTGAAGAAAACCTGCCAAAGCGCCGTGTCCCTGCCCATTTGTATCAACAATATGACTCTCTGTCACCTTGCCATCTTGTACCTCATAAATTTTAAACTGTTCTGTATGCCCAAAATGCTGGAACACGTTTCCATTTTCATATGTTACTGCTATTTTCATTTTCATCCGCTCCTTTTTATATTTCCTCATAATCCACTTACTGGTCTTATATTATAGTAGCTCATTCACCTTTTTTATTCAATATGCAACTGTCAGTTATTCAAAATCTGCATGCCTTTGAAACATGTTTTCCGAAGTTTGACCTGTACGCTCCATCAGCTCTAAAACTATGCCATCGAACACAAAAAACATCATCTGTTCAAAAGCAGATCCCATGGGCTGCACAGAATGTATATTCATTCCCTTGTTCTTCAATTTAGGTGACACCCCCGGTAAAACAACTACAACAGACGCTAATTGTGCTATGGAAGACTGATCATCCATGGTCACCAGCACAATTCTTACTCCCTGTTTTGCAGCCTTTTTCGCAAGAGCCACCAAACTTTCTGTCTCACCTGATCCAGAACCAATAATCAAAACATCCCCAGGGGTTGAATGAGGTGTCGTTATTTCTCCAATCAGACTTACAGGATACCCCAGATGCATAAGTCTGTTGGTAAAAGCACGTATAGCCACACCGCTTCTTCCTGATCCTGCAGTAAAAATGTAATTAGCAGTCATTATGCAATGGACCATTTTGTCCAGCTGTTCTTCATCCAGATATACCTGGTTTTTTTCCAGTTCTGAAAGAATCGCTGAAACTTTAGGTTTTACCGGCATTTTTTATCCCTCCCATTCCCAAATACGTTCCGCCAGTTCTTTTGCTGCAGTCACAGGATCTTTTGCATGTATGATTCCTCCTCCTACAATGATGATCTCAGGATTATATTCTAAATAGGAATCAATCGTATCTGCCCTAATTCCTCCAGCTACAGCTATCTGTGCCGCTTTTACATATTGTCTCATTTCAGAAAGATCATCCAAAGGGGTTCTGCCATATGCCTGCTGATCAACCCCTGTATGTACAGCAATAATATCCACACCTAACTTTTCAAGTCTGCTGATCCGTTTTTGAAAATCAGTCACAGCAATCATATCTGCCATCACCTGTTTTCCGGCTCTTCTTGCCGCCATCACAACATCCAAAATTGTACGATCATCTGTAACACCAAGCACTGTAACATAATCTGCTCCTGCTTCATACGCAAGATCTGCTTCATATCTCCCTGCATCCATGATCTTACCATCAAAGAGAATTTCAAGATCTGGAAATTCTTGCTTCATTCTATGTACAGCCTCGGTTCCATATCTCATAATAAATGGAGTGCCAGCCTCCACAATATCTACATATTTTTTAATCTGTTTTACCAAAGCCAATGCGTCTTCTAATGAAATATCATCCAGAGCAATCTGCAATTTTGTTTTCATTCCCTCACCTTCCAACTACCAATCTAACGCAAGTTTATCATTGTTATTTATTGCTGTCAATTGTGTTTTCTTGTTTTTATATGGTTGTATCTTGCGATTTATTGCGATATTTTATTTCTTGTTGCCTATTTCCCAACATATGATATGATTAATATGAATTTGAAATATTTTGGAGATATGATTATGACAAAGCGTTTGACAATTGAACGAAGAAATGAAATCGCTGCTCTTTTAATTAGAAATGGTCATTTAAAGGTCAGTGAACTGGCAAAACAATTTGGTGTATCTACTGAAACAATTCGCAAGGATCTCATTTATCTGGATCAGCAGGGGCTTGCACAGAAAAGTTATGGGGGAGCAATCGCAAAAACAGAACTGATAGAACGACCCGTAGCAGTCAAGGAAATGGAAAATATGGAAGTCAAAACTGCCATTGCTGTAAAAGCGTTAGACCTCATTCCCCCAAGCGGAGTAATCCTTCTGGATGCCGGCAGTACAAATTATGCTCTTGCAAAACAACTTCTTACAAAAAAAGATTTAACTATTTTTACAAATTCTATTATGTGCCTTCATATACTGTCTGACTCTGAAAATCATCTCTTTGCTTTTGGGGGAAAAGTTCGAGGAAGCAGTAAAGGCATCATAGGAGGATGGGCAAATCAACTTCTAAATACTGTATCCTTAGATGTAGCATTTCTGGGCAGTGATGGATTTCAACATTTGAACGGACCATCGACAGCTTCTTTTGAAGAATGTGAATTTAAACAGCATGTTCTGACAAGAAGCAGGAAAACTGTCATCCTCAGCGACAACAGTAAATTCTACAACAACAGCTTATTTCAGTTTTGTGAATGGAAAGATGTCTATGCCCTTATAACCAATAAATCAGAGGCAGAGGAATTTAAAATCTGTTCAGAAAAGATCCAAAAAAGTACAAAAATCATTTATGCTTAATCTAAATAAAATATAAAACATATGGTATAATATATCTAACTTTATTTTGTCAGGCAAGGAGGCCATTACTATGAAAGAATACTTGACCGGAATACAACATATCGGTATTCCAACGAAAAACATGGATGCAACCTTAAATTTTTACACAGCTCTAGGGTTTGAATCCGCTTTTGAAACAACTAACAACGGTGCTAAAGTCATATTTTTAAAACTTGGTAATCTAGTAATCGAAGCATATGAAGCTGACGATGCTGTTATGAAAGGCGGTGCAATCGATCACATTGCCATCGACGTAACGGATGTTGAAGCTGTTTATGACAAAATCTGTAAAAAGGAGATGAACAACCTGGAAGATCAAATCCAGTTTCTTCCATTCTGGGAAAATGGAGTCCGTTTCTTTAAAATCAAAGGACCAAACGAAGAAATCCTGGAATTCAGCCAATATCTGTAATATCACTTTTCAAATTACGCTTTTACATATAAAAAGCCTTTCCAAATATGGAAAGGCTCAGACTGTAGACAAAGTTGGTGCCGGAGCTTAGCTCCAGCACCATTCTTTTTG
>JAHZAV010000038.1 GCA_019423745.1 Lachnospiraceae bacterium | reverse complement strand
GGCACCCCTCCCGTCAGATACCTACCCTGTGTAGTCCCTTGTAAACTGTACTTTATTATGGACTTTATAACCCGTTATATCTTGTATCCTATCTGTTGCCTTTTATTAAAATGACAGATTATCTCCAACTATTAGCTGTTCTGGAACAGATGGCAGATGGAATTTTATGTTATGTGTGGCTGAAGGGGAATCAATTTAGAGAAGAAGAGAGTTTTTTTGCCTCTGTAGTTGTAATCCTGGCAGGACCAGTAGTCTACCATTCCTCTATGCAGTTTATGTTTGTCAGTTATCTGCCATTTTTATTCCTTGCATTGATTGGTTATGACAAATATTGTCGTACGGGAAAATATTCTCTTGTGATACTGGGCGTGCTGGGAATGGTGTTGAATAATTTTTATTTTGCTATGGGAGGAGTGGCAGTCCTGGTCATTTATGGACTATGTGGATGGAAAAAGGAATGGGCTTCGTCTCCCTCTGTTTTTATAAAAGCTTTGTGGCATCAATTCTATCCAGCATTTTTTGGAGGACTTTTATCATTTTTTTATTTGGTTCCCACGTGCTGTGCTATGTTGGCAGGAAGAAGCGAAGGAAGCAGCGTATCCTGGAAAGATCTTTTTATCCCCAATATTGAATTAGGTAAGTTGCTTTATGACCCTTATGGGATGGGGCTGACTGCGGCAGCATTGATTGTGATAGCGGTCAGTTTGTTTTACAGGAGAAGCAGGGAGAAGTACATGGCAATTGCGCTGGCAGTCGCATTACTGTTTCCAGTTTTTGACTGGATTCTTAATGGGACTCTTTATCTTCGGGGAAAGGCATTTATTCCTTTTTTGCCGTTAGTAGCTTATTTAATGGCTGCATTCCTTATCCGGTTCAAAAAGAAGGTGGTAGCGCCAAAAAAGTTGACAGCGGGATTTGTGACAGCAATGATAGTCATAGTTGTAGGACAGGGGTGTGCAGAGGGCTCGAAATATGCTAAGTATGAAGATTTGGTCTTTTTTCTGGATATATTTCTGATGGGAGTTTTTTTGGCTGCTGGATGGAAGGTCTGGAAAAAAGCAGTATGTATCGGGATTTTGCTGACAACGTGCTGTAGCTGCTTGTTACAGATTTCTGTGGCAAAGGATGACCTTGTATCAGAGGCTTGGATGCGGGAGTTTAAGGATAATAGTGTAACAGAAGCAGTTGAGAAAGTAATAGAAGGAGAAGGCGGAGTTTATCGCACAGAAACAAGAGGAACAATGGAGCAGAATAAAGCTTCGGATAACGATATCTTAGCTTCAGGGCAGAACGTAACATCCTGTTATTCCTCAGTTTCCAATCCGGATTATAAGGAATTTCGGGAGAAGGTATTTCATTTAAGCCGTCCTACAAGGAATCTTCTTATGCAGGAACTGTCTGATAATCCATTGTTCTTAAGGATTATGGGTGTACGGTATCTTATTGTTCGAGAAGGGAGTAAGACAGAGGTACCTGAAGGTTATCAACTTATTAATACGGTAGATCAGGTTTCTGTTTATGAAAATAATGACGTACTACCGATTGGTTATGTGACGGATCAAGTTGTGTCAGAGGAACAATTTTCAGAGTTTACCTGGCAGGAAAAACAGTTGTTGCTTCAAAATTGTGCCGTGGCAGAAGACGGAATAGAAAAGACAAGTACTGAGAAAGTTGCAGGAACTCTGAAAAAAGCCGGATTGGCAGGTCTGAATGATACTTATCATATACAGTCTAAAAAAACGCAGGAATTTAATTTGTCTCTCAAAGAGAAAAGAGAAGAAGATCGGTATCTATTTATTTCCTTTGATGTAAAAAATAATCGTAAAGCTTCAGATGTGTGGGTTACGATACAAGGAGAAAAAAATAAACTTACAGCCGGAAATGCTGTTTATTATAATGGAAATACTACATTTTATTATACCTGTAGTCTGTCGAAAGAAACAGACAGCCTGGAATTGCAGTTCAGTAAAGGCGATTATGAAATTTCCAATATTCAGGCATGGTATGGGACAGATAAAGAAGAGGAACAGGACTGGTGGGAAGATGCAGGATTAGAACTTCAAAAAGACGGAGATAGTCTGCAGGGAGCGTTTTATACACAGACAGACGGATGGCTCATTACCTCTATCCCATATGATAAGAATTTCGAAATACGTATAGACGGCAAAGAGACAGAGGTGCAGAAAGTAAACCAAGGGTTTATAGGAACCCGAGTTTTTGCAGGAAAGCATCAGGTAGAGATGGAGTATCATGCCCCCGGCAAAATGGCAGGTGCGGCAATATCGGTGATAGCGGCGGTGTTGCTGCTATTGGATAAAATGTTAAAAAATAAACGGGACACGTAGCAAAATTGAATTTTGTTACGTGTCCCGTTAATTTATAAACGAAAAAAATTTTTGTTATATTTAAACTATAAGCATAGCATTATCCTTTTGGTGCATGTTAAAAATGAAGACTTTCCAATAAAATAAAACTACAATTGACGGAGGTAATGCTATGGATTATGAAAAGCTTGGACAGCGGATCAAAGAAATACGAAAGCAGCGGAATATGTCTCAGCAGGAATTATCTTATGAGATAGAATATTCGGTTCCTCATATCAGCCATGTAGAAAATGGCAGTAGAAAATTGAGTGTGGATTTTCTGGTAAAGACAGCAAATGCCCTCCAGGTTACGACGGATTGCCTTCTGTGTGACAGCTTGACAGAATCTGAGAGAATTTACCAGGGCGAGATTGTGGAGCAGTTGGAAAATTGTGACGGCAGGGAGCTGAAGATCATTAGTCGGATGATAACAGATATGAAAACTAATCTGAAAGAGAACCTGTAGGATAAAAAAGGAACGAGTGAAATGACAGAGCAATATAAAATTGGAAACAGGATCCGCAAATTCAGAACAGAAAGCGGTCTGAAACAAAAAGAGATGGCAGATAAGATAGGTGTGGACCGTACTTCTCTGTCATCTTACGAAAATAATAAACGTGTTCCAGACATTTTTATACTGTGCCGTATTGCCGATGTTTTTGGGATTAGTTTAGATAATCTGATCGGGAGAGAGGCACAGTAATTTTTTGACCTATTTTATTACAGAATATTCCATAATATAGTCATCCATATAAAATCCGTTTCCAATATCATTTTTTTCAGAACGGACAGTATGGAATCCTAGATGGTCATACACCTTCAGTGTATGATCATTATGTTTATTACAGGTCAGCCAGATTATGGAAAGGTTTCTTGTACGGCAAAGGTCAATGAGAAAATGAAAAGCTTTCGTGCTTAAATGTCTTCCACGGAAATCTTTGTGCACATATAGTTTACTTAAAAAAAGTTTTCCATCTTCTGGATGTATACCAGTGTATCCGGCCAACTGACCATTACATATGATCTGATAATATTCATATCCGTCGGAAATCTGTGATTTGAGAGCCGGGTAGGATTGAAATTTTTCTACCATATAATTTACTTGCGCTTCTCCAATAATATCTGTGAAATGTTCATGCCAGATTTCTTCGGCAAGGGTTGCAACTTGGCGGATTTCTTCGTCGGTTTGTGCCTTCACAAATTCTACTTTTTCCATATTTACCACTCCATTCTTAAAATCTTATAAACTTCTAATGCAGAACATTACAATTCTTATTATAAGTGATATAATAATTGCATACAATGCAAATATTTTAGTTCGCTAGAAGATTGTCTACAGGAGGTAGTTTATGCCTGAATTTGTCTGTCTAAGAGATGTTAAAAAAATATACCACATGGGAGAGGTGGATATTGCAGCTGCAGATGGGATTTCGTTTGATATCAAAAGAGGAGAATTTGCAGTTGTTGTAGGACCGAGCGGAGCCGGAAAAACTACCGTGCTGAATATTCTTGGGGGAATGGATACAGCTACAGGTGGAGAAGTATGGATAGACGGAAGTGATATCACGAAATATAGTGGAAAAGAATTAATTTCTTATAGAAGAGATGATATAGGCTTTGTTTTTCAGTTCTATAACTTGATTCCTAATCTGACAGCACTTGAAAATGTAGAGTTAGCGCTTCAGATTTGTAAAGATCCTTTGGATGCCAGAGAAGTTTTGCAAGATGTAGGTTTAGGTGAGAGAGTGGACAATTTTCCCGCACAGCTTTCCGGAGGAGAGCAGCAAAGAGTTTCTATTGCACGTGCCCTTGCAAAAAATCCGAAGCTTTTGCTGTGTGATGAGCCTACAGGTGCGTTAGATTATAATACGGGGAAAGCAATTTTAAAATTATTGCAGGATACATGCCGTCAGAGAGGGATGACTGTAATTTTAATTACCCACAATTCAGCAATCGCTCCAATGGCAGATCGTGTGATTAAAATTAAGAACGGAAAGACAAAAGAAATCGTGGAAAATCCAAACCCGGTTTCAGTAGAGACAATAGAATGGTAGGAAGTTTATGAAGAAAAGAAAGAATATGTTACAAAAGGATTTCTTCATGGAAATTAAAAAATCCTGGGGCCGTTTTATTTCTATTTTCTTTATTGTGGCACTGGGGGTTGCTTTCTATGCAGGAATCCGTTCTTCAGAGCCCAGTATGAGAATATCAGGTGACGCCTATTTTGACAGTGAACACCTGATGGATATTAAAGTCATGGGAACTATGGGCCTTACGGATGACGATATAGAAGAGATTGAAAAAGTCGAAGGGGTTGAATCTGCAGAAGGCGGATACAGTACCGATGTGCTCTGTTCCGTAGGAGATACGGAAAAGGTTGTGCATGTCATGTCCATGCAGAAAAATTTCAACGATGTCCAGGTGGCAGAAGGACGTCTTCCTAAAAAAGAGAACGAATGTCTTTTGGATGAGGATTTTGCTATTAGTGAGGGGTATGAAGTAGGAGATACCATTACTGTTTCCTCGGGGAGTGATGAGGCACTTTCAGATACTCTGACAACGGATACATATAAGATCGTGGGAATTGGGAACAGCCCTCTTTACATTTCCTTTGGAAGAGGAAGCAGTACAGTGGGAAATGGAGAGATAAGCGGTTTTATTGTGGTAACAGAAGATGCTTTTTGTACCGAGGTCTATTCCGAAGCCTATGTTCGGGTAGAAGGAGCAGCCGATGAGATTGCGTTTACGGATGATTATGAAGATATCGTTTCCGAAACCGTAGATCGTCTGGAAGAAATTGCAGATGCAAGATGCGAGGTACGCCGTCAGAACATTATGGATGAGGCTTATGAGGAAGTGGAGGATGCTCAGCAGACAGTAGATGAGGAAACAAAAACACTTGCTGATGCACGACAGGAATTGGAAGACTCAAAAAGTACAGCTGCAAGAGAACTGGCAGATGCCAAAAAGCAGCTGGAGGATGCCCGGCAACTTCTTGAAAGGTCCAAACAGCAGATTGCAGATGGGAAAGTTCAGTTAGAGTCGGGAAAACAGGAACTTATTTCACAACAGGGTGAATTGGATGCAGGAAAACAGGAATATGAAAGCGGTATAACTCAGCTTGAGCAAAAGGAAAAAGAGCTGCAGAGCAAAAAGGAAGCATATCTTGTAGAGTATAATCAGCAGATGCCTCTTATTACGGGAGGCAAGCAGGAAATTTCCAAACAGAAGGAGGAACTGCAAGAGAAAAAAGAAGAGCTGGATGAAGGGAAAAGCAAAGTAAATGAATCTTTGAAGCCTTTGCAGGAACTGCAGACTTCTTTCGATGATTTTCAAACACATATTGATCAGCTTACAATGCAGATTGAGGATGGAGAGGTCTGCTATCAAATGATTCTTGAAACACCGGAAGGAGATAGGACACAGGAGCAGGAAGAATTTTTAGAGAACTGGCCCTCTATGAAAAGAGAGCTGGAACAAAGTCTATCTGAAGTTACGCAGAACAAAGAGAGCTTGATTGCACAGATGCAGGAGCAGGGGATCGAAAGTGAAGAAGTGCTGGGACAAATGATAACAGCTTTGGAAAGCCAGTTATCAGATTTGGAACAACTAGAACAAGAACTGACCGCTGGCGAACAGAAGCTGCTTGAAAAGGAGCAGGAACTGGAGGCAGCAGAACAGGCATTGATAGAGGCGGGGAATCAGCTCGAGTCAGGGGAGGCTCAGCTTGCACAAGCCAGAAAGACGCTGGAGTTATCCAAAAAGCAGATAGACGCAGGACAGACTCAGATTGATGCGGCCTGGAAGATGATGGATGGTCAGGAACAGACATTGGCAGAAGGAAAGGCCGAGCTGGAAAAAGGGACGCAGGAACTAAAGAGCAATTGGTCTGAATATGAGCAGGCCGCAGCTGAGGCGGCTAAACAGATTGCGGATGGTGAAGCAAAGATTAAAGATGGGGAAAGGCAGCTTGAGGAGGCGAAGCAGGAAATTACCGATGCCAAAGCAGAAATTCAAAAGATAGAAAATCCGGAATGGTATGTGCAGGATAGAAGCAGCGCTTTGTCTGAATACGATGGATATGGTGATAATGCAGATCGAATGAGAGCCATTGGACAAGTATTTCCAGCTGTATTTTTCCTGGTGGCAGCACTTATCAGTCTGACGGCTATGACTAGAATGGTGGAAGAGCAGCGAATTCAAATTGGTACATTGAAAGCGCTTGGTTATAGTAAATTCGCCATTGCAGGAAAATATATTACGTATGCTTTGACTGCTACACTGGGAGGAAGTATTGTTGGAGTACTTTTTGGAGAAAAGGTATTTCCATGGATTATTATATATGCATATAAAATTATGTATCAGCATATACCTCATATCCTTGTACCTTATCATTTGAGTTATGCATTGCAGGCTACTTTGATTGCTGTACTTTGTACTCTTGTGGCTACGCTTATGGCCTGCTATAAAGAACTGGCCAGTGTTCCTGCAGAGCTGATGCGACCGCCGGCACCGAAACAGGGGCAGAGAATTCTGTTGGAAAGGGTAGGCTTTATTTGGAGACATTTGAATTTTACATGGAAATCCTCCATACGGAATTTAATTCGTTATAAAAAGAGATTTTTTATGACGGTGTTTGGAATTGGAGGCTGTATGGCTCTCATGGTAGTAGGCTTTGGGCTGAAAGACAGCATTTTTGAAATTCCAACACTGCAGTATGAAGAGATTCAGCATTACGATGCGGCGGTTTATTATGATGATGATCTTTCACCGGGAGAAAAAGAAGAAATTGTAAAAGGAGTAAAAGATGAAACCGCTGTAGATCAGGAGATTCAGGTCCGAATGCAAAACCTTGAGGTGCAGTCGGATAGTGAAACATTGGACGTTTATCTTACAGTACCTGAAAGTACAGATCATATCGAAGACTTTCTTACGTTCCGAAGCCGGACCTCGTCAGAGTCATATACATTGGAAGGCGAGGGGGCTATTCTGACGGAAAAAGCAGCAGAGGCTCTTGATGTAGAAGTGGGCGATTCTGTAAAACTGGAGGATAATGATCTGGGTGAAAAAGAAGTGACAGTGAAAGCTATCTGTGAAAATTATATGGGACATTACATTTATCTGTCGCCGGATTATTATGAAGAACTGTTTGGAGTACAGGCAAAATACAATGGTATTCTTGTAAAACTTCAGGATGGAAAAGAAGATCAAATGGAAAAAATTGGAAGCCATCTTTTGAAGAATGAGAATGTATTAAACATCAGTTATACTACCAGTATAGAAGATCAGTTAGATGATATGTTAAGAAGTCTTAATCTGGTTATTGTTGTATTGATTATCTCTGCTGGAATGCTTGCCTTTGTCGTACTTTATAATCTGAATACCATAAATATTACAGAGAGAAAGCGGGAACTTGCGACTATCAAGGTGTTAGGATTTTATGATATGGAAGTGGCATCTTATGTATACCGGGAAAATATCCTTCTTACCTTGATAGGCTCTTTGGTTGGAATGGGACTTGGCAGACTTTTGCTTCAGTTTGTCATTGTTACTGTAGAAGTAGACGAGATTATGTTCGGCAGAGTCATTCATTTCCCAAGTTATATGTATAGCTTCCTGTTTACACTTGGCTTTTCTATGTTTGTAAACTGGGTAATGTATTTTAAACTGAAAAGGATTGATATGGTGGAATCCTTGAAAAGTGTAGAATAAGTTTATAAAAATTTTATATTTTTAAGGGAATTATTAGCACTCTTGGTAAAAGAGTGCTAATTTTTGGTTGACATTTAAAACAGAGGGTATTATCATATTTTTTAGACAACAAAAAGAGAATTATAAGGAGTGATATAAATGGCAGCAAAAAAAGGAAACTTATCGATCAGCAGTGAGAATATTTTCCCCATTATTAAAAAGTGGGTATATTCAGATCACGACATTTTTGTGCGTGAGATGATTTCAAACGGGTGTGATGCAATCACAAAGCTGAAAAAGCTTGATATGATGGGAGAATATCAGATGCCGGACGACTATAAACCACAGATTCAGGTTATCGTAAATCCGGAAGAAAAAACTTTGAAATTTATTGATAATGGTATCGGTATGACGGCAGATGAAGTGGAAGAGTATATAACTCAAATCGCTTTTTCAGGCGCTACACAATTTTTGGAAAAATATAAGGATAAAACAACCGAGGATGATATGATCGGACATTTCGGCCTTGGCTTTTATTCAGCATTTATGGTGGCTGATGAAGTTCATATTGATACACTTTCTTATAAAGAAGGAGCAGCTTCTGTGCACTGGGTCAGCAACGGTGGGACAGAGTATGAGATGACAGACGGAAATAAGGAAGGTATTGGAACTGAGATTACGCTTTTCCTTAATGATGACAGCTTGGAGTTTGCAAATGAATATCGTGTCAGAGAAGTGCTGGAGAAATATTGTTCCTTTATGCCAGTAGAGATTTTCCTCTCAAAGGCAAATGCAGAGCAGGAATATGAGACTATTGATGAGGCAGATTTAAAGGATGATGATGTTGTCGTAGAACGCATTCACGAAGAAGCCAAGATGGAGGAAAAGGAAAATGAAAACGGGGAGAAAGAGATGGTAGAAGTATCCCCGGCAAAAGATAAAGTAAAAATCAACAAACGGCCTGTTGCGATCAATGATATCCATCCACTTTGGACCAAACATCCAAATGAATGCTCGAAAGAGGATTACATTGAATTTTACAGAAAAGTATTTCTGGATTATAAAGAGCCTCTGTTTTGGATTCATTTAAATATGGATTATCCATTTAACTTAAAGGGTATCCTTTACTTCCCTAAGATTAACTCTGAATATGATTCTATTGAAGGAACGATTAAGCTGTATAATAATCAGGTGTTTATTGCTGACAACATCAAGGAAGTAATACCAGAGTTCCTTATGGTATTGAAGGGAGTTATAGACTGTCCAGATCTTCCGCTTAACGTATCAAGAAGTGCACTTCAGAATGATGGATTTGTAACAAAGATTGCGGACTACATTTCCAAGAAAGTAGCTGATAAGCTGAGCGGTATGTGCAAGACAGACAAAGAAAACTACGAGAAATACTGGGATGATATAAGTCCGTTTATTAAATTTGGATGTCTGAAAGATGAAAAATTCTGCGACAAGATGATGGATTATATGCTCTTTAAGAATATTGACCACAAATACATGACACTGAAAGAGTGCGTGGAGGCAAATGGAGGAACTCTCATCGATCCTAAGGAACAAAAAGAAGAGGCTCCGGAAGCAGATGGCGAAGAAAAGAAGGAAGAGCAAAAGACTACTATTTATTATGTGACAGATGAGCAGCAGCAGAGTCAGTATATTAATATGTTCCGCAGTCAGGGACAGGATGCGGTGATTTTGAATCATAATATTGATTCTCCGTTTATTACACAATTGGAGCAGAGAAATCAAAACATTCAGTTCCAGCGTATTGATGCAGATATAACAGAATCTGCCAAGGAAGAAGTAAAGGAAGAAGAAAAAGAAAACTTCCAGAAAACAACAGATACCTTAACAGAGGCCTTTAAAAAAGCTCTGGATAATGATAAACTGAATGTAAAAGTTGAAAAGCTCAAAGATGATAAGGTGGCTTCCATGATCACTTTATCAGAGCAGAGCAGACGTATGCAGGAAATGATGAAAATGTATGGTATGGCAGGAATGGATCCATCTATGTTCGGTACAGACAGTACCCTAACACTCAATGCCAACCATCCACTGGTTCAATTTGTGGTTGAAAACAAAGACAACGAGAATGTTCCGGTTATCTGCAGACAGCTTTATGATCTGGCGATGCTTGCGCATAAACCTTTAAGTCCAGAGGAAATGACAGCATTTGTTCAGAGGAGTAACGACATTATGATGCTGTTGACTAAATAAAGACCAAGGATCGCAGCGGCATCAGAAAGAAAAAAGGAGAGAGAGTATGGCTAACACATTTATTGCAAAACAAAAAGAAATTCCAAGATTGACTTTTAGAGTTCAGGCAGTTGCCGTTTTTCTGGCGATAGTCGGAGCAGTAGTAATTCCCCAGTTATTTCATGTGCTGGGAGCAGTGTCAGGGCTCGGAACAGCACTTGGAGAGACATTTCTTCCAATGCACCTTCCTATCATTTTTGCAGGATTAATAGCAGGTCCTTATGCAGGGGCGATTGCCGGGGTGTTTGGTCCGCTTGTCAGCTTTGCGCTGTCAGGGATGCCGGGAGTAGCTATGCTTCCCTTCATGATGATTGAACTGGCTGTGTACGGTTTGGCAGCAGGTCTTCTTAGAAATATACAAATGCCTGCATTAGCAAAAGTTATTCTTGTTCAGATTGCAGGTCGTCTGGTGCGTGCTGCAGCGATCGTAGCAGGTGTTTCTTTGCTGGGAGTACAGGGGATTCAAATCTCAGCCATTTGGAACAGTATTCTTACAGGTCTTCCAGGATTGATCCTTCAGTGGACCGTTTTACCATTGCTTGTATTCTGGGTGAATAACAGGACAAAAAATGGACAGTAATCTTCAAAAAGCAGTAGAAATTCTTGATAACAGCAGATACACCTGCGTTCTTTGCAAGGGAGAGCAGATACTGACAACAGAGAAAAGAGGGGTTCTTCCATTAGTAGAATGGCTGGAGGCAGGGAAGGATTTAAAAGGATTTTCTGCAGCGGATAAAGTAGTAGGAAAAGGAGCTGCTTTCCTTTACGTCCTTGCCGGGGTAAAGGAAGTATATGCCCCGGTGATGAGTGAAAAGGCGGTTGAATTGCTGGCTCGTTATGGGATCCACAGCTTTTGCGAGCAGAAGGTTGAAGTTGTCAGAAATCGTCAGGGTACAGGGAATTGTCCCATGGAGGAAGCAACAAAAGATATTGAGAAACCAGAAGAAGCTTGGTATACAATAAAGGAAACATTAAAAAAGCTGACAGAGAGTAAGAAAGAACAGACCGCATAAAAAACAGGCGGATATCATATCTTTTTAGATATCATATCCGCCTGTTTTATGCATCCATTTCATAGGGGATTCCAGCATGGAAGAAAAATTCCTGCACTTTTTTATCCCATGCCTGTTCCACAGATTTATCCATAGTAAACTGCTGGAAAGAAATACCCGTTGTACAGGTAAGTTTTAAACCATTATAACGAAAATTTAAATATAGGCCCTGGATATCGGATGTTGAAAAATCAAGCCCGTTGTTAGTAAGGAATATGTGAATATCTTCCGGAGCAAGGGAAAAAATAAAGCGGAAACTTAAAGGAGTACGTTTTCCCCGGATGATAGAATAACAATAGTCTCTGAAAAGCTTCCAGAGGGCATATTCTTGAGAAGGAGGATCTTCAAAAAAGTCTTTTTGAAGAAAGCCGTTCATGGTAAATTTCCCAAAGGTTACAATTTCGCCTTCTATGAAAGAAAAATGATCGAAAGTTTCATGAGCGAGCAGGTGTGACATACAAGTCTTTGTCTCCGGTGTCAGGATAATCATATAAAAAGCCCTTTCTTTTAAAATATGTAGCACTTCTTTACATTTTAATACAGACAGGAAGTTTTTACAAACGAAAAGTTGTCGAAACCCGATCACAAATATGATACAATATGCGCGTAGGCGATGAGCCGTGCAGAAATACAAGAGGACAAACTGCCTGCTTGCGGGCAGAGATGTCATAATAGGAGCGATTGTTGTGGAAGAAGAAATCCGTTTGAATAAATACATTACAGAGGCGGGAATTTGTTCACGGCGGGAGGCAGACCGGCTGATTGAAGCCGGAAAGGTCTACGTAGATGGGCAGAAAGCAACCCTCGGAATGAAGATACAAAAAGGTCAGAAGGTACAGGTCGGTAAAAAAATAATCAGTAGTAAGGATGAAAAAGTTTTTTTGGCTGTCTATAAGCCGGTAGGGATCATTTGTACGGAAGAGAGAAGAACAAAAAACAATATTATTCGGTTCCTTAATTATCCAGTTCGTATTACTTATGCCGGCAGGCTGGATAAAGACTCAGAAGGCCTTCTTTTAATGACCAATGACGGAGACGTGATCAATCGTATTATGCGGGCTGCCAATTTTCATGAAAAAGAATATAAAGTGACGGTAGATCATCGAATTACAGAAAATTTTATCCGAAGAATGTCAGAAGGAGTTCACATTACAGATAAAGAAAAAAATCTAGATGCCGTGACCAGACCCTGCCCTGTATATCAGGAAGGACCATATACTTTTCGGATTATTCTGACACAGGGATTAAATCGTCAAATACGAAGAATGTGTGAAGCATTAGGTTATCAGGTGCGGACTTTGAAACGGACGCGCATTATGAATATAGAGCTTGGTAATATGAAACCTGGTCAGTACAGGATGTTAACGGCGCAGGAACTGACTGAATTATATGAAAGAATCCGGGATGGCCAAAAGACTCCCGCAACAGAAAAGAAATAGGAGAGCAGCAAAAATGGCAGATCATCAGATAGAGAAAAAAAGAAGAATGAAGGAATTAACAGATCTTTTAGACAGAGCCAGTAAAGCTTATTATCAGGATGCAGAGGAGATTATGAGTAATTATGAATACGATGCCCTGTACGATGAACTTGAGGCTTTGGAAAAAGAACTTAGGGTGGTATTATCAAACAGCCCTACCATTCATGTGGGATATGAAGTATTAAGTGAACTTCCCAAGGAACGGCATGAAAGCCCTATGCTTTCCCTTGATAAGACAAAGGATATAGAAGAGCTGAAAGAGTTTGCAGGAGATCAGAAGGTCGTAATGTCCTGGAAGATGGATGGACTTACCATTGTGCTCACCTACCGCAGAGGAGAACTTATAAAGGCAGTAACCCGGGGAAATGGGGAGGTTGGAGAAGTAATTACCAACAACGCCAGAGTGTTCAAAAATATTCCATTAAAAATCGCATATCAGGGAGAATTAGTTTTGCGGGGGGAAGCGGTAATTGGATACCGGGATTTTGAAAGGATTAACGAAGAGATTCCCGATGCAGATGCAAAATATAAGAATCCTCGCAATTTATGCAGTGGTTCTGTTCGTCAGCTTAATAATGAAATTACAGCAAAAAGAAACGTCAAATTTTATGCCTTTGGTCTTGTAAAAGCGGATGGAGTGGACTTCCAAAATTCAAGAGCATATCAGTTGGACTGGCTCAAACAGCAGGGATTTGATGTGGTGGAGCATTATGTTGTGACACGGGAAAAAGTGGAAGAAGAAGTTGTTAAATTTTCAGAAAAAATCACACAAAATGATTTTCCATCAGATGGACTTGTGTTAATATATGATGATATAGGATATGGTCAGTCTCTGGGGAGGACCGCTAAATTTCCACGGGATTCCTTTGCGTTTAAATGGGCAGATGAGACAAGGGAAACGGTGCTGAGGGAAATTGAATGGAGCCCGTCCCGAACGGGCCTTATCAATCCGGTTGCTATTTTTGATGCAGTGGAATTGGAGGGGACTACGGTCAGCAGGGCCAGCGTCCATAATATTAGCATTATGGAAGAACTCAAGCTTGGCATAGGAGATACGATAGAGGTGTACAAAGCCAATATGATTATTCCCCAGATTGCACGAAATCTGACCGGAAGCGGAGTGAAAGATATTCCGGAAGTCTGTCCAGTCTGCGGGGGTAGAACCGAAGTACGTCAGATCAGTAATGCTAAGGCACTTTATTGTACAAATCCGGAATGTCAGGCAAAACAGATCAAATCCTATGCCCTGTTTGTCAGCAGGGACGCTATGAATATTGAGGGACTTTCAGAAGCAACTTTGGAAAAATTTATTGCCAGAGGTTTTATCCGGGAATATACGGATATATTCCATCTGAACCGTTATCAGGAAGAAATTCAGAATATGGAAGGTTTTGGTGAGAAGTCCTATCGAAATCTTATTGAAAATGTGGAAAAGGCAAGGACGACAACCTTACCAAGATTAATCTACAGTCTTGGTATTTCCAATATTGGTCTTGCCAATGCAAAGATGATATGCAAAGAAGTTGGAAATGATCCCAGGCGGATTTTGAATCTGGACAAAGACCAGCTCAGTTCAATCGCTGGCGTGGGAGAAGTAATTGCAGGGGCGTTTGTAGATTATTTTCAGAATGAACGGCATAAAGAGCAGTATGAGAAACTGTTAAAAGAAGTTCAGCTCCCACAGGAAGAAGGGAAAGAAAGTAGTGATATACTTCAGGGAATAACTTTTGTAATAACCGGAAGTGTGGAGCATTTTGCTAATCGTGGTGAGGTAAAGGAACTGATTGAGAGTATGGGAGGAAAAGTTACCGGCTCTGTCACATCCAAAACAACGTATCTGATCAATAATGATACTAAGTCCACATCTTCAAAAAATAAAAAGGCAAGGGAGCTGGGGATTCCGATTCTGTCGGAGGAAGCTTTCCTACAGATGATAGAAGAGAAAAAGCAATAGAAAGGAGTCATCATGTCAGAAAAAGATCACAGCAATGAAAATGAGATTGAAAAAGTAAATGACTCAGAGGTAGAAGTAGAAAAGACAAAGAAAGAAGATGAATATGAAAAGATTTGTTTTATCTGCCATCGCCCGGAGAGTACAGCAGGGAAAATGATAGATCTTCCAAATAATATTTCTGTTTGTTCAGATTGTATGCAGAAAAGTTTCGATGCTATGACAAATGGACAAATTGATTACAGCAAACTGATGAATATACCAGGAGTTCAGATTTTTAACATGTCAGATCTGGAAAATGTAGTGCCGAAACAGCAGAAGATTAAAAAGAAAAAGGAGGGGGAAGAAAAGAAGCCTCTTATTGATATTAATCACATTCCGGCTCCACATAAAATTAAAGCTCAGCTGGATGAGTATGTTGTAGGTCAGGAATATGCAAAAAAGGTTATGTCTGTAGCAGTATATAATCACTATAAGCGTGTTGCAACAGATACGATGGATGATATCGAAATTGAGAAATCAAATATGCTTATGATAGGACCTACCGGTTCAGGTAAAACGTATCTTGTCAAAACACTGGCAAGACTTCTGGATGTGCCGCTGGCCATTACGGATGCTACATCTTTGACAGAGGCGGGGTACATCGGTGATGATATCGAGAGTGTTGTATCCAAGCTTTTAGCTGCAGCAGATAATGATGTAGAAAAGGCAGAACAGGGTATTATTTTTATCGATGAGATTGATAAGATTGCCAAGAAGAAAAATACAAATCAAAGAGATGTAAGTGGGGAATCTGTGCAGCAGGGAATGCTGAAACTTCTGGAAGGAAGTGAGGTGGAGGTCCCGGTGGGAGCCAACAGTAAAAATGCTATGGTTCCGTTGACAACAGTTAATACGCGGAATATTCTCTTTATATGTGGTGGCGCCTTCCCAGATCTGGAAAATATCATAAAGGAACGACTTACAAAGCAGGCAGCTATAGGGTTTAATGCAGATTTGAAAGATAAATATGACCATGACAAAAACATCCTCGGTAAAGTGACAACAGAAGATTTGCGGAATTTTGGAATGATTCCGGAATTTCTTGGCCGACTCCCTATTGTCTTTACTTTGCAGGGCTTAGATGAAGATATGTATGTCAAGATACTCAAAGAGCCTAAGAATGCAATTCTTAAGCAATATCAAAAGTTACTTGCTTTGGACGAGGTTAAACTGGAATTTGACGATTCTGCTTTAAGGGCCATTGCAAGGAAGGCAATGGAGAAAGATACGGGAGCCAGAGCTCTTAGAGCGATTATCGAAGAGTTCATGCTGGATATCATGTATGAAATACCGAAAGATGATTCCATTGGACAGGTGACGATTACAGAAAGTTACATAGAAGGAACTGGAGGACCGATTATTACATTAAGAGGCCAGGATCCGGCTCTTTTGGAAGGTTAAATACCGGAAATACGGAGGAATGGGAAATGGATTATAGTTATTTGTTGGATTTGGCAATTATTTTACTTTGTACAAAACTGTTAGGTCTTGCAACAAGGAGAGTGCAGATGCCGCAGGTAGTAGGTGCACTTCTTGCAGGACTGATACTGGGGCCGGCCATGTTTGGAATTCTTGAAGAGACCGCCTTTATTACTTCTGTAGCGGAATTAGGAGTTATCGTTCTGATGTTCTGTGCAGGAATGGAAACAGATATTAATGAGCTCAAAGCAAGTGGAAAAGCGTCTTTTGTTATTGCTTTGTGTGGAGTTCTGATTCCTTTGGCAGGAGGATTCGCTCTGTCGTATTTCTTCAACAGACCTGGAGTTATTAATTCGGATGCTCCAGCCAGCCTTGTTTTGCAGAATGTATTTATTGGTATTATTTTGACTGCCACCTCAGTTAGTATCTCTGTGGAAACCCTAAAAGAACTGGGGAAATTAAAGACACATTCAGGAAATGCCATCTTGGGAGCAGCAATTATTGATGATATTCTTGGTATTATTGGGCTTACGATTGTAACCAGTATGGCAGATTCTTCTGTCAGCATCGTAGTGGTTCTGCTTAAGATTGTGGGATTCTTTGTCTTTGCAGCTGTGGTTGGAATTATTGTGTATAAATGGTATCATTCCTGGGTGGATCACGCAGAAAAGGGCTTAAGAAGACATGTAATCCTGGCATTTGTATTTTGCCTTATCATGTCTTATGTGGCAGAAGAATTTTTTGGTGTGGCAGATATAACAGGAGCGTTTTTTGCAGGTTTGATTATTGCAAATACGCAGAAGGCAGAATATCTTCAGGAAAGATTCAATACGCTTTCCTATCTGCTCCTTTCACCGGTATTTTTTGCAAGTATAGGTCTAAAAGTTGTACTGCCCGAAATGAATACGACCATTGTTATTTTTTCCGTCCTACTTGTGATTGTAGCCATTGTAACGAAAATTGTTGGATGCGGCTTTGGTGCAAAGATTTGTCATTATAAGAACTACCAGTGTAAGCGAATTGGTGTGGGAATGATTTCACGAGGTGAGGTGGCGCTTATTGTTGCCAATAAGGGAATGGCTCTGGGACTTTTGAGTTCTGTATTTCTTGGTCCTGTTATTATCATGGTTGTTTTGACTACAATTATTACGCCGGTACTTTTGAAGATTATTTTCCGAAAAGGTCCGGATATGGCAGTACCGAAAGAGCAGCAAATATCCAGCTTCTATGAAAATATGGGTGAGAAAAAGCAGTAAAAGTGCGCAGGGCTTTTGACCCCAGGAATAGACTTTTTTATACCTCATATACTTAATAAAAAGTATATGAGGTATTTTTATGCCCGATTTTAAACTTTGCCGCCAGAGAATTGTATCAGAAGAATACCGGGACTTTATTGTGTCATCGGGAGGAGGCAGGATTGAATTCCAGGTGCCGGAGGAGAAATTGTGCCGTCAAAGGACACAGGCGGGATACGATATTATTTATATTGACCAGCCACTTGCTGATCCAATTGAGTTTGAACGATTTCCATACAGTTCTGTCCCTAAATGCTATACGCTTCTGGATATGGAAGCTATGAGTCAGGCTGGAATTACACAAGTTCAGAATTATCCTACATTGGAACTGATGGGAGAAAATGTAATGATAGGATTTGTAGATACCGGGATTGATTATACGCATCCAGTTTTTCGTAATTTGGATGGAAGTACCAGAATTATGGCTATTTGGGATCAGACAATACAGGATGGAGATATGCCGGAAGGATTTTTATATGGAACGGAATATAAAAAAGAAGAGATCGACCGTGCTTTAGCTTCAGAGAATCCTACAGAAATTGTGCCAAGTATAGATAGGGATGGACACGGAACATTTATTGCCAGTGTGGCAGCAGGAGGAGCAGATGAGGCCAATAAGTTTCTGGGAGCAGCTCCGGAAGCTTCTATTGCGGTGGTAAAACTAAAGGAAGCTAAGCAGTATCTTAAGGATTTTTATTATATTGCTCCGGAAGCTGTATGCTATCAGGAAAATGACATTATGCTGGGGATACAATATCTTGTGAATCTGGCGGATCGGGAAAAGATGCCGTTGGTTCTTTGCATTGCACTTGGAACCAGCATGGGAGGGCATAATGGTACCCTTCCTTTGGCAGTCCTATTAGAATATTATTCTAATGTAATCAACCGGGGAGTTGTAACTGGTACGGGAAATGAGGCAGCAGGACGTCGGCATTACTTTGGGAGACTTGCAGATATGGAAGATAAAATTGAGGTCGAGATAAGGGTTGGTGATGGTGTAGGAGGGTTTGTAACTGAAATGTGGGCAGATATTCCCAATATTTTGACAATTTCTCTTGTGTCTCCATCGGGGGAGGTAAAGCGAGGAATAGGGGTACAGCCCGGTGGAAATGCAGTATTTCAGTTTGTGTATGATATAACGGAAGTATCAATAGATTTTCGTCTTTTGGTAGAGC
>JAHZAV010000037.1 GCA_019423745.1 Lachnospiraceae bacterium | reverse complement strand
ATAAAATTTTCAAAGTTCTTTCAATTTAGCCTTGACTTTTTATTTGCAGGCTTCTCTTCTGCTCTAATATAATTTTTTCTATGTTTTCTAGTATAATCCGTCCTGATATTTTCCATCCAGAACATCTTTTAAATATTGTCCGTACTGATTCTTTTTCAATACTTCATACACTTTAAGAACTTCTTCCTGTGAAATCCATCCATTCAGATAAGCAATCTCTTCCAGGCAGGCAATTTTTCTGTGTTGATGCGTTTCCATTGTTTTCACAAAATTGGTAGCATCTACAAGACTTTCATGCGTTCCTGTATCCAGCCAGGTAAAGCCCTGACCAAGCAGTTCAACATTCAACTGACCTTCTTCCAGATAAATCCGGTTCAGATCCGTGATTTCCAGCTCACCTCTGGCACTTGGTTTCAGATTTTTAGCATACTCCACAACTTTATTATCATAGAAATACAGTCCTGTCACACAGTAATTGCTCTTTGGATGTTCCGGCTTTTCTTCAATTGAAACTGCTTTTCCTTCTTTATTGAATTCCACAATACCGAAACGTTCCGGATCATCTACATAATAACCAAATACTGTAGCCCCTTTTCCTGACTCCGCATTTTCTACTGCAGCGCGAAGTCTTTTCTTAAGTCCATGTCCTGCAAAAATATTGTCTCCAAGAACCATTGCAACGGTATCATTACCTACAAATTTTTCACCGATAATAAAGGCCTGTGCCAATCCGTCCGGGCTTGGCTGCACCTCATAGGACAGTTCTACTCCAAACTGATGTCCATCCCCTAAAAGTTCCTGAAAACGCGGTGTATCCTGGGGAGTAGAAATAATAAGTATATCACGGATTCCTGCATTCATAAGTACTGACATGGGATAATAGATCATGGGTTTGTCATAGATTGGCAACAGCTGTTTGGATGTTACCATTGTCAACGGATAAAGCCGTGTTCCCGAACCACCTGCTAAAATAATACCTTTCATTTTTATCCTCCTGAATATAATTTTGATTTCTGCCTTTTCTTTCAGTATGTCCATCTATAAACATTATAAAAGGTGACCTTAGGTCACCTTCAAGCTTTTTTAGAAAATATTAAGAATTTATTGCTAAAACGCAAAAAATTATAATCATCTCTTTCATCTACATTTTCCGAGTTTCCATCATCAACGCAACACTGAACACTCACAACAACAAAACCGATTTATCGTATACGACTTTTGCCATTTCCACACATTTCTATTTTTTACATATCCGCCGTACGATGCTTCCCATTTTCCTCAATGGCTCTGTTATTTTCCAACTGGTAGAATTAGCATACTCCAAGATTAAATTTTGGCAGTTTTCAACTTCCCGCTGAAGCTGCTGTTTCTCCTCTTCAAGTCGATTCTTGTACTGTTCCACTTCTCCATATCTGCTCTTCATGATAGAATCTACAAATAAGTGCTTTTCTGTCAAACTATATAAATCTTTTACAGTAAAATGAAACTTTTCCTTTAAGAGCACTCTCATGTTTTCTTGTTCCATCAGTTCTGCCAGTCTTTCAATACCTGCTGGAGCCAATCCATCCCAACCTATATGGGGTTTACACATCAAAAAAGCTCTTTCGCACTCTAGCTCCTCTTTTGTATGAGATTTCTGAAATCTAAAATCTTGCTGAAAGCCTTTCAAAAGAATTTCATCTGACATTCCCTCAAAAAACCGGGCACGTATATCCATAGATTCATTGAATACTCTTGTATCGTTTTTCTCCGATGAAGCACTTGCATTTTTTTGTGTCTGCTGCTTATCTATAAAACGTCTAACAGCAATAAGTCGTTCTTGAATTATATAAATTTTGTATTGTTTTGCAATCCGTACCCAATAATCAAAATCATGAAGCTGCCTATAGGCAAGTGTAAACTTTCCTATATTTTCTAATACTTCTCTTTTCATTAGTACAGACGGGTGGGCCAAGCAATTCCCCTCAAAATAAAATTTTCTCAACCATTGTTCTTGCTCCAATGTTTCCGATTCATAAAGCTTTAAGAGACCTTTCTCTAATTCATTAATATTGTTTCCATACTCATCAATCAAGTCACACCATGTAAAACACACGCTACATTCCTGATGTTTTTCCATAAATAAAAGCTGCTTTTCCAATTTATCTGGATACCAAAGGTCATCACTGTCGATTCTGGCAAGATAGTCTCCTTTCACTTTTGTAAATCCATAATTGGTAGCAATACAAATATGCTCATTTTCTTCTCTTTTATGTAATTCTATCCTTTCATCTTGAAAGCTTTCTATAATCTCACAAGACCTATCAGTTGATCCATCATCTACGATAATAAACTGAAAATTAGAATAAGTTTGGTCTAATACGCTCTGTATTGTTTCAGCGAGAGTATCCTCATGATTATAATTTACCATTAATACACTAATTAACTTTTCTCCCATACAGCCAGCCCCCGTACATCGTTTATATTTCATTTTCTCACACTTCTCCTACTCCAAGTATAAGGGCACAAAAGGACAATTTTCAAGCCTCTTTTAACATATAAAAAACTTATTGCCGCCTTATTTCCTACACAGAAAAATTCCTGCTTCCTTCGTTATATAAAAGCCATTCTCCGTCTTTTCTTTCACATAAGAACGAAACTCCGTATACCGCTCTCCGATGTACTGTGCTTGGTTTCCATGACAAGAGAGAATATAGGAAATCAAAGCTTCCGCCTCTGTTACAAAAAGACTATCTTCATATATTCGCCACTCTACCTCTTGAAAATACTTTTCTAAAATTTCACGGCCATTTTCCATACCAAATCTTTCATAAAGCCTGGCTGCCGACAGAACAATCCGATTATCAAACTCCTGCACAAGGAGGCTCACTTCTTTCATATGCTGATTTCCATATGTGCTACAGACAAAGACTCCCCTTTGCTTTAGAATTCTCTTTACTTCCCTGCATACCTTGGGGATGTCCTGACAATAAAAAAGCACGTGATTTGCTATCACAATATCAAAAGTTTCGGATTCATAAGGAATCTTATGACAATCAAATGCATAAAAAGAAAAACTTTTCCCTTCTCCTCCCAACTCTCTTCTCGTATCGCGAAGCATGCCTTCTGACACATCGGAAAGCGTAATTTCTATTTCATCAGGAATATCTTTCATATTACTTTTCCAAAGTGCACCGTCGCCACAGCCAATTTCCAGCACCTTCATTTTAGGTTTCAGGCCAAGCTGCTGAAAAATCCAAGGAAACCATCCCTGCTTATTTTGAGAATACAGACTATGCAGGTTAATTCTTGCTGAAATATTTGTCGCATTCTGATACTGCTTCTTTAGACTTTCTTCCATTCCTGTCAAATGAATCAGGTTCAACATCCTGTTCCAGTCTACGGTATGGGTCGCCCGAACCTCTTCTGCTGTATCTTGAATTGCCCTCTCCATGAGTTGCATCTTCTCAATACGGTCCTGAACTAACTTTAACTGAATATTTAAAGAGTTCAGCAAAAAATGATAGTCAGCGTCCGCAAATGTCATTTCTCGGATATCATCCAGAGAAAAGCCCAAATACTTCAAAAGAAGAATTTGCTGAAGCCGAGCAAAATCTTCGTCTGTATAGAAACGAGCCCCCGCTTCTGTTACAAGCGAGGGCTTTAAAATATTCTGCTTATCATAATAACGAATTGTCCGCAGAGTAACGCCTGCCATGCGTGCGAACTCTCCTGAGGAATAATAACCTGGTTTTTTCATTTTTGCTTTTTCACTTTCTTTTTTATTATTCAAAAAGTTGTCATTTTGTTTCTGACAATATTATATCTTTCAAAATCTTACGGAGTAACCATACTCTATTAATTATACCTTTTCCTGTTTACCTAACAGAGAACTGCTCCCAATAGAACTCCCTGTAAATAGATTTAATCTTTCACTCTTGATACTACACTTAAACTAAAATCTGTTTTATCTAAAGTCAAATTGGGGTTATAATATGGGTCTCCCTTTTCTAATATTTCTGCCCATCGTTTATGAAATCTCTGTATTTCAGACTGAAATCGTTCTATTTTTTCAGGAGTATCCTCGTACCCTCTAGACCTTGATTCATAATGCATAAGCTCTGCATAAGGATTATAAACCACCAAATATCCTGCTTCTCGGATCTTTAAACACAGATCAACATCATTAAAAGCCACCGCATAATTAGTATCAAATCCCTTTACTAATTCGAAGACATTTCTTTTTACCATCATACAAGCCGCAGTTACTGCACTATAATCCTGTGCCGCCACGATACGCTTTTGATAACCCGGATCATCTTCGGCTGCATCAACAAAAGCATGTGCCGCCACACCTCCCAATCCTACTACAACTCCAGCATGTTGAATGCTTCCATCTTCGTAATGGAGTCTTGCCCCTACAGCCCCAACATCTTCTCTCATACAATAGCCTAGCAATTCTTCCACACAATCAGCATTCATGATTTCCGTATCATTATTTAAAAATAGCAGATACTCTCCATTTGATTGTGCTACTCCATGCATATTAATTGCAGGATAGTTAAACCCTATACCATCCCAATATACCACCTTAATTTGAGGGAATTCCTTTACTATTTCCCTGTAATAGGCAAATGTACTATCCTGATTACTATTATTTTCCACCACAATACATTCTATATTTTGATATAAATTCACCTCAAATAGCGATCTTATGCATTTATCTAAATCTTTAATATGATCTTTGTTAGGAATGATAACTGAAACAAGAGGCTTATATGGAAATTGATATTTCGAACGATAAACCCTCGAAAATTTAGTTCCCATTACTGTCGCACATAAACCTATTCTATTATAATGTTCCTGAAGTATTCTTTGTTCTAATTTCATATGATAATCTTGATTAATTTGTAACGTTTCTCTTTTGGAATAAAGCACTCTAGGAACATGAAAAACCTCACCCGTCTTTTCAATACATCTCAATAAATAATCATACTTCTGCGCACTTTTCAGTGCATAATTCATCTTTCCTACTTTTTGAATCAACTCTGTTTTTATAAGAAAAAAATCACCAATATAATTCATGCTGTAAAGCATGTCTCTGTTATAATCCGGTTTGAAATTAGGCAGGCTATGCTCTTTTCCTCGGAAATCAATCATATCTTCATCACTATACACTAATTCAGCGCGTGGATATCTATTTATTAACTTTACACACTCATATAACGCATCGGGACTAAGGACATCACCTGCATTAACGTATGCAATCCAGTCCCCACGATGTACTTCTTCCTTTTCACTGCTATTCGTTTCAACTAAAACTTCCTCCCATTTTGTATAGGATTGCTTTTTTAAAGATTTTCTTGTTTCTTGAAGATCAACCTGCGATTCTCTATCCATAGTGATACATATTGAAATCAATGGTGAATATGAAAATTCTGTGTTTCTTTGTATATTCAGATTTCTATTTGAAGGTCGATTCCTACGATACCACTCTCTATAAGATATTTCTGTTCGCTGTGTCATTTTATCCCATAACCGCTTTACTACTGCCTGCATGCCATTTTTCTGATAATAGTTCCTTGCTTTTTGAATCACGCGCACACTAGCTGAAAAACTCTTTTCTATTTTCGAAGGTTGAATTGTACATGTCAACTTTCCTGCCTTTTCATGGGAAAATATTTGAACAAACATCTTCTGTGGTATTACCCCTTTATATGTGGCAATAAACCCTATCACTTCTTCCCTGCTTTCTGGGAAAATTTTACAAATATCTGGCCTACAAATTTTTTCCACATGCATATCTAAGTTTCTTTTATTTTGATCTAAAAACTGCATGTTTACTGGAGTTGCGCTAACATACCATCCCCGTACCCAAAAACAGCCTTGCTCTATCTCCATCTTATCGATAGCACAAGGCAATTGTTGTATTTTTTTTACTATTTTACTTACAGAAAGACGATATATCTGTCTTTCACCTTCTTCTCCCGACTGAATAATACGCAGCTCTCTTGACTTCTTCCAACTTTCAGGCAATGCAATCCACAAATAATACTGTTTTGTCATTGGAACACCTGAGCTGTTACGCATGGAACCACTCAAAAACTCCTGTTCTTCAATTCTACTGATAAGTTTTTTTTCTCCAAGAAAAACACCAAGTTCATTTTTCCCTTTCTGATTTTCTCGAAAATAGCCGGTAATCATCATTTGATATTGGTCATTTACATGAAATCTATATGAAGTTACAATAAACCTATTCTTCATCTTCAGCTCCTTCTTCCACGCTCTTCTTTCACATTCGATTACCCTGATTGAACAATTTAGAAAGCCACTTCATAAACACTAGAACATAAGCCATAAAACATACTGTTATTATGAAAGTTTCTAAATCAAATCCGTGCCGCAAAGTCCGTGCAACAAGAATATCATTTGCATAATAAACGGATACCACACTATTTTCATCACATTCTTTGACCGTTATTTTAAAAATATAAGTTTTTCCTTTACTTTCATTTACACGTTCAAACTCAAGCGGGAAAAATTTCCCCGATCGAACATCTTCTAAAGACATTTCTCCCTGTGCAACTTCTTTCTGGCTTTCTGCCTCAATCAGAGTATACTCTAAGGTCACTGAGCCAGGATTCCCTGATACATCCAACTTTATACTCATTCCATCTAAATAGTCTTCTACAGATTTAAACTTCTGTTCTACAATCTTATTTTCTGTCAGCCCTACCGCTACATAATCACTACTTTCAATTTGACTATTATAAATATCAGTTGTTCGGTCAATTACTGCATAGACTCTTGCCACTACTAACAAAAGAATGATTGCCAAAACGAATACAACTTTTTTCTTCATACTTCTATGCTCCCACCCAACGTTTATGATGTACTGTATATACTTGCTACCTCTTCAGCTTCTCCAAACATCTTAACACGTCCTTTTTCCAGCCATACAATTTTATTGCAAAGGCTTTTTACCTGTTCAATACTATGCGACACAAAAAGCAAGGTCGTCCCACAATCCAACATCTGCTGAATTCTAGCCTGACACTTTTCCTGAAAACGAAAATCACCAACAGATAACACTTCATCCACAATCAAAATATCTGGTGTACCTATTGTTGCAATTGCAAATGCAAGTCTTGATACCATTCCTGATGAAAAATTTTTCACAGGAACATTCATAAAATTATGCAATTCTGAAAAATCTACAATGTCATAATAATGTTTTTCCATTTCCTCGTGAGAACGTCCAAGTAAAGCACCATTCAAAAATATATTTTCCGAGGCTGTCAAATCCATATCGAACCCTGCTCCCAGCTCAATCAAAGGGGCAACATTTCCTCTAACAGCAACACTTCCTTTGGTTGGTTTTAACACTCCGGCAATCACTTTAAGCATTGTACTTTTTCCACTTCCATTTAAACCAATTAATCCCAAGGCATCCCCTTTTTTGATAGAAAAAGAAACATCTGACAATGCCCAAAACTCGTCATAAGACAACTGCTTTTTTAAAGTTTTTATAAAATACTCTTTGAAACTATCTACTTTTTCTGAAGCCAGACTAAACCGCATCGATACATGATCCACGCAGATAATATCCTGATGATCCATCGCTATTCCTTTCCTATATATGCAAAATAAATTCATCCTGATTCTTATAAAAAAGCCAAACACCTAAAAACAAAATAATAACTACTTCTCCGAATCCTACAATTACAGAAAACACGGATGGAAATGTCCCGTAAATCATAAAATCGCGAAACATTATCAAAATATTTGTGATCGGATTGAGTAGAACAATCTTCTCCAACCAAGACGGCAAAATGGACATTGGATAAATAACCGGCGTTAAATACATCAAAGCGGTTGTAAAAACCGAGTATAAATGCATAACATCTCTAAACTTCACCGTCACTGCTGCTAAAATTAAACCTGTCCCCAATGAAAACAACACAATCAAAAATAAGGGAATCACTGATAATAACACTGTAAAATGTAATCTCACCCGCATTACCAGTATCACACAAATCAATGCTGTAAAGGAGGCCAATAAATTAATCGTACTGGAAAAAATACGTGACAAAACAAACATATACTTTGGAACATATATTTTACGAATCAAAGGTCCATTTGCGATTATTGCAGACATCGCATTAGTAGTGGACTCCGAAAAAAAGTTAAATATGAGTTGTCCACTTAATAAATAAACTGGAAAGTATTCAATATCAAAACGGAATAAATTTGAAAACACTACTGATAACACAATCATCATCAGTAATGGATTTAAAATTGTCCACAACACTCCCAACAATGAACGCCTGTATTTTGTCTTTATATCTCTAGCTATCAATTCATTTAATAATGGCTGGTATTTTTTAAAATTTTGTATATATGTTGACACTATATGTCCTCCATAAACTATGCCTTCTCGTTAAAGACGTAATCCGAAGTTTGTTTCTGTCAATGTCAGGTTTAAGTTATAATACGGATCGCCTTTCAGCAAAAAATTATACCATTTTTCATGGAAAATTTCAATCTCCTTTTGAAAACGGCGGATCTTCTCCTCTGTATCTTCTTGTCCTCTTGATTTTGATTCGTAATGATATAATTCAGCATAAGGATTATACACGATTAAGTATCCTGCCTCTCTCACTTTCAAACAAAAATCAATGTCATTAAATGCGACTGCAAGTTCAGGATCAAATCCCCCAACTTTTTCAAACACCTGCTTCTTCACCATAATGCAAGCTGCTGTTACTGCACTACAATCATGGGCAATAATTGCTCGTCCAAAATAACCTGGAGATTCGTGGGGCTCACCGGCAGACTCGTGTCCAGCAACTCCCTGCATTCCAACGATAACACCTGCATGTTGAATTGTCCCATCCTCATAAAACAATCTAGCACCAACTGCTCCAACATCAGAGCGCAGGCAATATCCCAAAAGTTCTTCAATACAATCATCGTTTATAATTTCAGTGTCATTGTTTAAAAATAAATAAAAATCGCCTTTTGCAAATGTAACGCCATAGTTATTAATAGCAGAGTAATTAAATAATCCATCCCATACTACAACCTGCACTTTTGGATTCTTTTGCTGCAAAGTTTTATAATAACTAAAAGTTTCTTCTTTTTCACTATTATTTTCAACAATAATATATTCTACATTTTTATAAGTTGATTTTTTTTCTAAAGCAGAAATACACTTATCCAAATCTTCAATATGATCTTTATTTGGAATAATAATAGAAACTAAAGGTCTGTCATCAAACTCATACTTACTTTTATAAATTCCAAGATATTTCGTAGATGATACCTTAGCCCTAATACCGATGCGGTCATAATGCGCTTGCACTGCTCTTTCCCCAGCTTTAAATGCATATAACTTACTTTCCGGATTTTCAGCCGTCGAATCTTTATGTGCTCGCCAATGATACAACACTTTCGCAATATGTTTCACTTTTTTAGCATGTTCTACACACCGTAAAACAAAATCGTAATCCTGTGCACCATCAAATTCACTACGAAGATTCCCCACCTGCTGATACAGATCTTTTTTAACTATTGTCAAATGACAAAAATAGTTTGTTCCTCTCAGCATATCAATATTAAAGTCTGATTTAAAATGAGGTTGAAAAAACTCCTTGCCATCCATGGATATCTTATCCTCATCTGAATATATCATATCGACTTCCGAATCTTCATTAATTACTTTTACACACTCATAAAGAGCATCAGGTGTTAATTCATCATCATGATCCATGAATGCAATCCAGTCACCTGTTACAACCTCTAGTGCTCTATTAGTATTATCTGATATTTGAAGTGCTGTTGCGTTACGAACTACTTTTATTCTTGAATCCTTATCTTCATAATAGTTTAAAATATCCTTCAAAGGCGAATCCTTACCACTTCCATCAGAAAGACAAAGCTCCCAATTAGAATAACTCTGCTGTTCCACAGATGCAATCATTTTTTTCAAGTAATATTTCGACGTTTTGTATAGCGGTACCACTATAGATATCTTAGGCTGCACTAAAAAAACTGTATTTTTCTGTTCCCTTAATTCTTTCCTAGTCACATTCCGTTGTTTTCTCCAATAATAATAGAGTTCTAAATCTTTTCTTTGCAACTTAACAATTGCACGTTCCATCATATCCGTCAAACCAAAATCCTTTGTATACCGATAGACTTTCCGTCCACATTCTTTTGCCTTCTCAATTTTCTTTTTTGTTGTGGAAGGCTTAAGAATTACGCTGTAATTTCCTTTTTTCTCTCCCTCTTCCAAATAAACCGTTACACTCTTCGGAATCTCACCTTTATAACGAATTTCAAAACAAAATATTTCCGATTCTCTACATTCCGGAAACTGAAACAATGTATCTGCTCTTTTCCTCCGTTTTATTTCGACCGGTATCTCTTTCTTCTTTTCGTTATAAACCTTTATTTTTACTTTGTTAAGTTGTATACACCACCCTCGAATTTTAAATCCGTCTTCGGTAATGCGTCCTCCTTCTATAAATTTCTCCAATCGGTTCTGTCTTTTTTTTAATTTCGAACCCACAATTTTATATACAGTCTCTTCCTTCCCTTGAAAAAAATCTACAACTTTTAATTCTTTTGCATTTTCAATGTTGTCTGGCAACGTAATCCAAATAGAATAAATCCATACCGGTACATTTCCCTCTTGCTCTGGAAACAGCGCTATGCCTGTATTAATTTTCTTTTCTATTGTATACTCTAGTTTTTCTTCATCGAGCCAGACTTCTATTCTATGCTTATCTACTTGAGACTCATCTGCAAACCATCCCTTTACTAAATATTTATTTTTGTTTTTTGCATGAAATCGGCAACCATCTATAACAAATGAATTTATCATTTTAACTCTCCCTTATTCTTATCATCTACTGATTGCAGTCAATGTGAAAAAGTATATGGTCATACATTGTAAATATACCGCAAACAAAATCAAATAATGATCTATTTTTTTCTGTAGAATTAATGCATTATTTTCAAGTACAAGTAATGCCAACGGCAAAACTGGTAAAAAGTATCTGCCCTGTATACCTATTATTACTGCTGAATCTACCGGTGTCCAATTTAATGTAGCCACCATTATCAAAGCGATTGTAGCTAAAACAATGAAAACTGCATTTATTTGCACCGCTCCTCCAATCCTTCTCTTAACATTTTGTTCTCGCACAACGCTTAGCAATATAACAATTATAAATCCTAATATAATTATATTAGGAATATCCACTTCCAACCATCCTAACGGAGAAGCTATCATTTCTGATAAATAATGATCAAATTCTCTTTCAAAAGTCCTATAAATCACAAATATTGTCCATTTAATATGATGTAAACAATATGATATTGACATCTTTTCTACTGCTCCTGCTACTTGTTCTCCTGCTTCTACCGTATACGAACTGATTGTAGCTAGTCGTGTCACTGCTATAGTTACTATGCTTATTACCGAAATCCACAGACCTCCCAAAACTTTCTTTTTTCCTCCACCAAACTTGTACTGTGGAATTGCAAAAGCCAAAACAAATATGGGCAAATAAACTAATTTAATCGACGCTATCGTTATTGCTATTGCTCCAAGCAAGAGCCAATCGAACCATTTAATAGGTCTTTCTTTCAAAATAAAATTGAGTAAATAAGCAATTAAAAAGAAACTTATTCCAATTAAGACTGAATCATAATTATAAGAAACAACTTGCTGCATAGTCATCGGTAGTAGACCAACGATTGTCAAAAATGTCTTCCCATATGGCATTAATTTGACAGCCCAGAACATGATAAAACAGTACCAAAATAACGCAAATAACCTGCCCAGTAACAAAAGTTGTTCATAATTAAGCGACAAGCTTTCTGCTAGCATCACACCTGCTATCTGCGGAAAATATCCTGGATGCAGACTTTCTGTAATAGGAGCCCTCGTCACGACCTCTTCATCAACACTCTCCGAATGTCCCAAAGCCCCTTCCATATACTGAAGATATGTATCAGCTGTTGCCTGACATTTATCTCCTCCCCACAAAGCATCAGAAGGTAAAACCACCTTTCCTTCACTGTTCATTACTGATCTACCTAAAAATCTCTCGCTTTTCTCATAAACTGTCAAAAAATGAAGACCTTCATCTGGAGAAACAAATGGGGGAATAACAAAAAGATAAATAATTCCCATACAGAGTGCTAACCCAACAAATGACCATTCTGCTTTGATGTGTTTTATATACATAAAACACACCCAAACGAATAATGCCGTCATTCCTATATATAATGCAATAAAGAAATATTTTAACATTCCGTGATTACCGTTAAAAATCTGAAATGGTATTATACTATCTTGCTGTTCCCCATTTATTTCTAAAACTGCATCTTCTGCATCCCCCACGGCACTAACAACCATATTAGGTACAACTTCTCCTATATTTGATACTGAAACAACAATTACGTACTGTTGTCCCTTTTCCACTTCTATTGCTTCAGGGAACAAAAAGCAGAAAAATCCTCTTGATTTCATTTCCCCCAAGTTATAATTCCAAGATTTAATAGTGTCTTCACTTTCTTTATTTTGGAGTGAAACATGCAGATTCCCCTGCATTGTACTATCTTCTGCATTTAAAAAAATGGAGAAACCAGTAATCTCATTGCTTGGCATTGTAATCGTTTGTTTTACATCTTGATTTTCCGATAACGCGAGCAACTGCTCATTTTCCTCTTCTTTAAGGATTCCTCCCTGAAAAATAGCTTTTGGCCTTTCCATAGCGGGAACCCATTCATTTCGGTACGCAAAAAACATAGAAATAGAAATTAACGCCCACAAACAAAATACTATAATAAAAAATCTCTTTTTTAACATCCTTTTGAAGATATCCCCGAATCTACCACTCTCCACAATTAGCCCTCCATCATACTAATCTGCTTTTTCTTTATCCTCTTTTCTAATATCATTATCTATCTTCCGATCAATAGCAATTTGCTGTGCAAGACTGTCCACTTTGTTTTCCAATGCCGAAATCTGCAATGTATTAAAGAACAACTTTACAATTAAAATGAAGATAATAACAAGAAATACCATATTCACAGCCGAAATAAAACCCAAAACATGCGCAATCCAAGAAACGATCTCCGTAAAAATCCCCATTAGAACAAGCACAATTGAAAAACCGATCCAAAATATTGCATATTCTATTTTCAACTTTGACTGGCGAATCCTTTTTAGCATAAAAGCAAGCAGTATTACCGCACCTATAATAAGCAAAACCCTTATATATACTGACATTCTTATCCTCTCTTTCTGAAGTTTTGTACAAATAAAATTGAAATCAACATCTTCATCATATATTTACAGGAATTAACAAGATTCAAATAACTTTCTCCTGCTTGACGCTCTTCCATATATACAGGAACTTCTGAAATTCTTGCTCCATTTTTAAGAAGATAGGAAACTGTATCCGGCTCCGGTCCATAATTCAAGTTCTGAGCAAATTCCTTAATCATATCTCTAGAAAACATGCGCATTCCCGAAGTTGGATCTGAGACTCTTTTTCCTGTCGTCATTTTAATTGCCACAGTAATCATCTTGCTGCCAACCATTCTCATAGAATTTCCCTTCTTTAAATTTACAAACCTAGAACCTATAACAATATCATATCCTTCCTTGATACGTTCCAGCATTGGCTCTATAAATTCCGGCCTATGCTGACCATCAGCATCAAACTGGATAGCATAAGAATAGCCTTTGGTATAGGCATATTTTAATCCCGCCTGAAAAGCTCCCGCCAATCCCAGATTAACTGGAAGATTTAAAAGTTCATATCCTTTCTGACGGCAAATGTCTGCCGTGCGGTCTTTTGATCCATCATTAACCACCACATAATCATATTGACTATACTTTTCCCGAATAAATGTCACTACATTTTCGATATTTTCTTCTTCATTGTATGCCGGGATAACAATAAGCAAATCACTTTTCATATCCTGTCCTCTTCTTTTCAAACTGTAAATCTATTTAATATAAGCTTCAAAATCATGGTATATTCTATCTTTTTCCGGAGGAAGCTTCATATAATCACCATACATTTTAGTGAGATATTCTTTATATCCGATAGGTATCGGAAATTCTTGATCTCTGAATTTTACATATACAGCTTTTTCAAATACACTCTTGGAAAAAAATTCCTTATCTGCCACAGGCCATATTCTATCTCCAATATAGGTACCATGACATGGTGTAACAAGGTCTATAATTTTTTTGTTCCAATATCTGTAGTCTTTCCTCTGGAACAATATATAATAACCGGTTTTCCCAATTGTACCTAAGACTTTCTTTTTCCCCGTAGTCAGATTACCTGCCACATAAACTTTATTCATCGTTTTATAAAAATTATGTTTTCTCATTATTCTGCGCAACTCTTTTTTGTCATCTGGCCATACATCCATAGGAAATATATCCAGCCATACTCCCAACAGAAATCTATGCTGCAGATCTTTTTCATAAACAATAGTATTTCTATTTACTATCTTTATAAAAGGATATACGTAATTTTTGTCAAGCGGTAGACAAAACTGCAGTTCCGATCTTTCTCCCAATGTTCGGGAATCTCTCACCAAGTTAATCAGTTTTTCATAGTCATCCCGGAGCATACAGATATCAATATCATCATCCCATGGAATAAAATCCTGATGTCGAACAGCTCCGAGACATGACCCTCCACTCAAAAAGTATTTAAGTCCATTTTTTGTTGCAAATTTATCAAATTCTTTTAATATATCATATTCTAAATCCTGTATTTCTTTATGACCAATGCTCTGTTTATATTTATTCATAACTATTTCTCTACCTCTGCTACCACTTGATATCTATCTTTAATTTATTAATCATAAAACGATATACTGCCAAAAACAAACTCAATCCATGCATTTGATATATCAGTTTCATAATCCATAGTTTCCAGTTATCAAACCCTCCTTTTGCTATATAACAGATTCGTAAATATTTTGATTTTTTCCAAAAAGGAAATTTCTGATTTAATATCGTATTATTTTCCCGAAACACACTCCGAAAATCCAGTTCTTTATCACAGGATAAACGAAAATTTAATGAAATGCCCAAGTGTAAAAAGGCAATTGTATCAAACAAGGATAGCATATTAACAGCATTCTCTTCATATATATTACGTACCTCTGACATAGCACAATATACCTCTTCAATCTGTTCTATTTTTACTGTGCTTATTGCAGAATTTTGATGTACCATATAATGAATAAGACATTCTCCGGTATACGCAACTTTTTTTACTTCAGGATATAAAAGCAACTGAAATACAATATCTTCCCAAACCGTTGGAGGATTATCAATTATTTTCATATTTTTTATCAAATCTGTTTTATATATCTTGTTCCATACTGCTCCATTAATGCTAATAAGCTTTGACAGATTATCCTCAGGTGAAAAAGCCTCTTCCTTCTTACACATTTCTCTGGAAAACACGGTTGCTGTTTCCATATCTATTCTTTCAAAACCACAAATTGTAATATCTGCGTCATAATGCATAGCTGTATTCAGCATAATTTCGGCATAATTTGGTTTTACATAATCATCTGCATCAATAAATCCCACATATTTCCCTTTTGCTTCGGTAACTCCATCTAGCCTTGCTTTCCATACGCCTTCATTATATTTATCAATAACTACTATCTTGTCGCTATATTTTTCTTGATACCTCTTGAGAATATCTATTGTATGGTCAGGCGATCCATCATTCACACATATAATTTCAATTTCATTTATTGTTTGCTTTAAAAGCGAGTCCAAACATCTGGATATATACTTCTCCGCTTTGTAACAAGGCACAATAACACTTAATTTTACATTCATATGAACAATATACAATCAATATTTCTAATTGATTGCACCGTCTCCTTTCAAATCTTTTTCTATTATATCTAACTATATAGTAAAAATCAAATCAAACATATTGACTTTCACTCTTAAAATGTTTACATTAGTTATACGAAAAGGAGAGGGTATTATGTTTGATCATTTACAGACAATTGTGGCTCCAAGACTTCGAAGCCTTTTAAGAGTATTATCTATTGGCCATTTTCACAAAAAGCGAATAGTTTTTTTCAGCTACTTTGGCAGACAATATTCCTGCAATCCAAAGTATATTTCTGAATATATGCAAAAACACTACCCGGACTACGAAATAGTATGGGCTTTTAAACAACCGCAACATTTTAAATCTTTGAGAAAGAAAAACATTAAGACAGTAAAATATTTATATCCTAGATTTCTAAGAATCTGCCTGACCTCTAAATTCATTGTTACAAATTCAGAAATCCCTGCCTGGTTCCCCATTATGAAGAAGCAGATATATATTAACACCTGGCATGGGGGTGGCGCATACAAAAGAGTAGGGGCTGCTTATCAAAAGGAAACTCCCGGAAAACAGATCCGCGCTGAGATTGCCCGAGAAATGCCCTGCGTTTATATATCCAGTTCAAAAGCCTTTACTGACTTAACTATTCATCAAAGTTTTCATCATTACGGAACTATATTATCCTGTGGTATGCCCAGGAATGATATGCTTGTCAGACAGGATCGCCCACAGTTGATCTCAAAAATCAGAACACACTATCATTTACCTCAAGATGCGCGTATCCTCCTATATGCGCCAACATATCGTGATAGCAAAACTGCATCTGAATATCTGTTTGACTGCTCTGCTGTCAAAAAAGCATTAACCCAACGTTTTGGCGGAAACTGGTATTTTCTGTTTCGAATGCACTATTTTATTATAGATCAGTTAAAAGACAAAGTCGAATACATAGATGCTTCCTCTTACCCTGATATGCAGGAGCTCCTGTATGCTTCTAATGTTCTAATCACAGACTACTCCTCATCTATGTGGGATTTCGCATTAACTGGAAAACCCTGTTTCCTATATGCCACAGATCTTAAATTTTACGACATGAAACGGGGATTCTACTCTGATATTCATACTTGGCCCTTCCCTCTTGCCGAAAGCACAAGTGAACTGGAACATTGTATCAAATCTTTCGATTCTGAAAAATATAGTACAGATGTCAAAAAGCACTTCTCAGATCTGGGAAGTTATGAAACAGGGCATGCCTGTGAATATATCTGCGAGTTTATCACTAAAAGTAAAAAATAATCTTATCCTCTCTTAAACTATGTTTTCTTACTAATATGCAAAAAGATGACGAGAAATTCTTTCTAAACCTCGTCATCTTTTTGTATTCTATTTGCTATATAAAATTTTCAACACATTTCTCCAATCTAAATGCAAACCTCTCTGCAAACCTTTGCACTTTACATATAGCAAATAGCTTTTGCCGTATCCACTCAATTATAAGACATACTATAAAAATCAAAGCAGCGCCACCAAGAACAGCGCTGACAAATATTATTCCATCTGCATTCGCATATTTCTCAAATAAATGCCACACACTGTTTCGAAAAATCTGTGTCTGATGTATGAGATAGATTCCAAATGTCATTCTCCCGTAAGCGCCAAATAATAGTGCGGTAAAATATAAAATTACTCCATCCCTTTGCGAGTTGGAGTAATTCACTATAATTCACATGCGATTTTTGATAGATTGGAGTTTTTCACTCCAAGGTGCCAGCTCTGCCAGCTGTTCATCGGTCATATCTTTACTTGGTCGATGCTCCAGTAAAAATTTAAGATATCCATAAATATTCAGATCGTGTGCTTTTGCCATCTCAACCATTGTATAGACCACTGCGCTGGCATTCGCTCCGTCAACAGAACTGCTGAACAGCCAGTTCTTGCGTCCTACTGCGAATGGACGAATTGCATTCTCACTGAGATTATTGGTAAAGCTGCACCGCCCGTCTTCCAGATAGGTCTCCGCCGTATCACGCCGGTTGAGAACATAATTAACCGCTTTATCCATCCGGGTGTTCCGGACTGGCTTCTGCTGATCGAGCCACGACCAAAAAGCCTCCAGAACAGGTTTTTCCTTCTCGAGACGCAGCTGCTTCCGCTTTTCATAATCACCGGGATACTTTTTGTTAATGGAGTCCTCAATGGCGAACAACCGGTTGCAGTACTGGACGCCCTGCACTGCCGGCTGGCTGTAGTCATACTGTTTTCCTTTGGGAACGGCGTCGATAAAATATCGACGGATATGCGCCCAACAAGAGCAGCGTCTGATCCCCGGAAGATTGTTGTATCCCTGATATCCATCTGTTTCCAGGTATCCGCTGTAGCCTTCCAGGAACTCCCTCGCATGGCTACCGCTCCTGGTCGGAGAATAGCCATACAAGATGATCGACGGAAGCCCGTCCTCGCCGCTTCGGAACAGCCACATAAATGATTGGGTCTGGGCTCGCCGCCCTTCCTCGTTCAATACCTGAACCCGGGTTTCATCCGCCATCGCAAAACTGCGTTTCAGCAGCTCACGGTGGAAGTAATCATACATTGGCTGAAAATAGTTCTGTGAACAGTAGATGATCCAGTTAGCAAGAGTGGTCCGGCTGATCTGGGCCCCATACTGCTTCCAGTCTTTCTCCTGCCGGTAAAGGGGAAGCCCGTTGGCATACTTCTGATACATGGTCCATGCAACAGTGGATGCTGAGGCAGGACCTTTCCCAACCAGAGCCGCCGGAATCTGAGACTTTATGATCACAGGCTTTTCCGTATCGCCGAGCCCTTCCTTGCAGGATGGACATCCGTAACTCTGGCTGTAGTATTCGATCACTTTACAGGTGGCAGGAATGAATTCCAGTTCCCGGCGGACATACTCCTCGCCGATCAGGACCATCTGCGTACCGCAGACCGGGCAGATCTGGTCTTCTTCCGGAAGAGGGATCACTACTTTTTCAACCTTCAGGCCTTTGAAAAGTTCCTCATGGGTTGCCTTCTTTTTACGGGTATGCTCCCGGATTACAGTCTCTTGTTCCAGCAAAGAGGGATCTTGTTCCATTTCCGCTTCATCGAAGAGATTCTGTTGTCCCGGAATATCATCGGATCTTTTTTCGCTGGATGAGCCGAAAAGCTTTTTGGTCAGATAATCTACCTGTTCCTGAAGCGCTTTCTCGTGACTGGATTTTTCGTCAATAATAAGACGGAGAGATTTGATCAGCTCAGTCTGTTCAGATATCATTGTTTTCAGTTGTGATACGGTATCTTTCAGCTCTCGAAGCTGGATATCTTTCGCACTGGAAGCCATCGTTTCTCTCCTCGGATTTGATACCTTTATTATACCAGAAACGGAGCTGTTACTAAAGGAAAATGGCTCCTGAAAAATGCCGAATCTACAAGGAATTTCCGGATTTTTCTGTGCAGGATTTTTTGAAAAATCCAGATGCTTTCACTCTGCTTTGAGGGCCTTGGGCTGGTCGATATCGATCCCCGACATCAGCCAGTCAAACTCCCGCCAGGAAAGATTCCGGACCTCCGACTGCTTCCTGGGCCATTGATATCCGCCGCAGACAGACAAGCGCTTGTAGATCAGAACGAAGCCGTCCGGTTCCCGGAACAAGGCTTTGATCCTGTCCCGTCTTCTTCCACAGAAAAGGAAGAGAGCACTGGACGACGGATCCATCTTAAGCTGGTCTTCGATAACGGCGCAGAGTCCGTCAATGGATTTCCGCATATCAGTGTAGCCGCAGACAATGTAGATCTTCTCAAGTCCGGAGATATCCCCTAACATGAGAGCTCCTGAAGCAGGTGGAATGTCCTGGTGAGCAGAACAGGATCTGCATCATTGCTGATGCGGACCGTGATGTTCTTCATAGCAACTTCAATCGTATGCGAATTGTCAAGGTACGGGTTCTGCATCTGTGATGCTGTATGCTGCTCCGGAATGTGATCTGGAACAATGTCAATGGGAACCACGTCCTGTTTTGGGCGGGGGACCTCAAGATGACCATAATTCGCTGCCGGGATCTGATCCGCTGCCGCTTTCCGGCAGCGGCTGACCCAGTTGTAAAAGGTGCTTACTGCAATGTCGTTTTCACGACACCAGTCGGCATCTGTCATGCCGCTCTGGCGGCATTCATTGATAAGCCGGA